>CAYFSO010000004.1:0-74054 GCA_964345775.1 uncultured Leptospiraceae bacterium
TATACCATGAAATAAAGCAGGTAGAGGAGATACGAACCATGTTTGCGACGAAACTGGAAAAATACGGCGAGAAGCTTAAGAAAGAAGCGATGCGTGAAGGCAGACAGGAAGGTGTAAAAGAGGGCCTTCAGGAAGGCATGCATCGAAAAGCCATACAGACTGCCAGAGCGCTGTTGAAAGAAAATATGTCTATTGATAAAATATCAACCATAACCGGCCTATCGGTAGAGGAGATTGAAAGTTTGAAGTGACAATTCTTTAATCCCCCGGCCTGTCTGCGGTCGTAACTCAACTCCTCCACTTAATGGCTCCCGGTATGCACAAACCGCACCTCCCTGCCGCTCTCCTCGCGCCGAATTATACCCTTTCTCTCCAGGTACTGTATGGTCACGATTATCCAGCCCTCCACCAGTGACCGGCGTAGCGCCCGCTCGCCGGGGTATAGTGTATCAAGCACGTTATGACAAGTGACCCCCGCGGGGCCGCCGTCCCTGATAATACCTTCAACTTCATCGGTGCGCAGCTGCCGGTAACGTATGATCTGGTCCACCCGTTCAACCGGGTTCTCCACCGGGCTGCCGTGGGCTGTCAGTATTCGCTTCAGGCCGGGAAGCTTTTTGATGCGTTCAAGGGTATTGATATAATCTTCAATGTCAGAACGCGGGGGGCCAAGCCAGGTGGTGATGCTTCGCAGCACGTTGTCTCCCGCCAGCAGGATCCCCCGTTCCCTGCTGTACAGCATTACATGGTCATCACAATGACCGGGGCCGGCGATCACGTCCCACCCCTCTCCCCCAACTTGCAAGATGGAGCCTTCTTCGATTATCACGTCTGGATTTGGCATAAAGGCTATGCCGAAAATCCTGCTGTAGAAAAAACGGGCCATTTTCTGGTGCATAAAGCGCTTAAAACCGCTTATCCTGTGGGAGAACGCGCCCTCTTGCTTTTCAGGTGCAGCGTAGGCCTGCCGGTACACATCCCCGGAGACGATCCTGCGTGCCATTTTATCGGTAAGCAGCACCTTTACGCCCAGTGCCCTGCGCATTCCGTGCAGTCCGGAAAAATGATCAGGGTGAGTATGGCTGGGCAGGATCCTGTTGATACGGCAGTACTTTCCCTGCCGGGCAAGCTCTGCCTGTATAGCCTGTACACCCTCCCTGGCCTGCCGGATGTCCCGCCTGGTCCCGTACCCGGCATCAAATACAAGCCCGTCATCACCGGCCAGCACGTACATGTTCAGGGGCGGCTTTATACCACCCATGGACGCCTGCTGACGTATAACAAAAATATTCTCCGCTGCTTCTTCGTAATCTGCCATGGCACTCTCTTTTATTTATGTTTCAGCATGAATCCCTTCCACCTGCCATCCTCCATCGCCTCCACTACCTGGAAACCGTGCAGTTGGAACAATTCCCTGATGTTATGTTCCCATTTTTTTCCTATACCACTGAGTATCATCGTACCACCCGGCTGCAAAAGATCAGCCAGTGTATCCATGTTATTCTCTACTATAAATGTGAGCAGGTTGGCCGTCACAAGGGGGAATTTTTTCCCGGGCCGGTATTCTGCCAGGTCATGCCTGAAGAACCGTATCTCACCGCAATTGTTCCGCCGGGCGTTCTCCCTGGCCCTGGTAACAGAATCTTCTTCTATATCGAAGGCTTCAACGTTTTTTATTCCCGTCATGAAGGCAGCTATTGCAAGGATACCGGTTCCCGTACCCACGTCCAGCATGTGAACCCTGCTCTTTTCATCCTCGTCAATACCATCAAGGTACTTCTCCAGCATGTGTGCGCACATCCTCGTGGTGGGATGTGCGCCGTCGCCAAATGCATCCCGGGGATCAAGCTGCATCACGTGTGTATACGAATGCCGGGCAGGTGATGAATACCCCGCCGGCTCAACGAAGATGTTCCCTGTCAACTCCGTCCCCTTGAAGTATTCAAGCCAGCGATATTTCCACGACATCTCTTCAAGCTCTGTTACCATGTAGGGGCAGCCGGGGAACTGCTGTGCCAGCATATCTGTTCTGTCAAAGATGCCCGTCATTTTTATGCCGGTTTCATCTTCCTCTTCAACAGACACGCTCTGTGCGCCCGCATCGAAAAGCCTGTGCGTCATCTCCTCTTCTTTATCACGGTTTATGTCAAACTCTACCCTGTACACGCATCAACACTCGTTCTTCAAGTTTCACTGCTCATTCGATTATCTTTTTCATATATCGCCTGTCAATGATATCCTTTATTTTGAACCATACTTTCCCTGCACATGCCAGTTTCCCCCTTGCGGCTACACCCAGTCCTGCCAGGTTCATAATCAGCAGGTATTTTTTCTGCGGCCGAAAAGGTTTCAATGACAAACCCCGCACCAGCGCATGAATATTGTTATACAGTACAGGCCCCTGCCGTACCGCGTGCACCCCGGCCCTGGCAAGGGAACGGGGAGAAAAAAATATGCAGTCACCTGTACCAAGTATACCGGGATACTGCACCGATTGCAGGTATTCATTGACCACAAGTCCTCCATCAGGGCCTGTATCCAGTCCCGAACGTGTAAATACGGGCGGGGGGACGATACCGGTGGCCATGATACAATAGTCAAAGGGCAGGGGATCTTCATCTTTAAAAAATACATTTTTGTCATTAATTCCTGTAACATGGCGCTGCTCCCTCAGCAGCACCCCCATACCTTCAAGCCTTTCCCTTGCCTTTCTCACTGCTTTCGATGGAAACCCCTCAAGCACGGTTCCAGCGGTAACAAGAATGACTTCCGCATCAAGACCCAGCTGCCTGGCACGCTGCTTCATGTTGGCAGCAACTTCAACACCGGCGGGGCCTCCTCCCGCTATAACCGGCTGCAGGCGTGTTCCGGGAGAGAATTGTTCCATCTTTTGTCGTAAAACCTGCAGGTTCCTGATGGGCTTTACGGTATATACATTATCCGGTATATCTTCAGCAAAGGGAGCCCTTACCACGCTGCCCAGGTTGCAGGACAATATATCATATTCAAACCTTCTGCCGTTTGCCGTTGAGACAACCTGCTGCACCGGATCGATCTTCTCGACCGCGTCTTCAATAAAATATCCACCCGAAGAATCCACCATGCGGGCTATGTCAAAGCGTATATCCTCAGGCATGTAGCGTCCACCCAGCATGCCCGGCCCCATCCCCGAATAATAGTGATACCTGGATGCGTTAATTACACGCACAGTGCAGCCCGTCTCAACCAGTTCACGGATTCGCCGTATAGTATACAGGTGACCGTGACCCGCACCCAGCAGCAGGATATTCTTGCCCTTCATATGTTTCACCTTGATACAATATTGTAGAATGCCGCGTGACAAAAATACATATTCGTACTTTTTTCCCCGGTAATACGGGCATTATCATTGTCATCCGCCATCAGGATGCCCCCATCAACGTATTATTACATAGCCTGCATGAAACTCGCAACGTGAATATCTTCAGACTGGCAAAAAAATCATCATTTACATGGAGATCCCGGGAACTTTCATAAAAAAAAGTCCCCCGTAATCTATTCTGGCACGGCCCTTGCATATATATACGGCATAGCAGGAGAAAATCATTGAAAGGAGAATTGATATGAAGATCTTAAGGAACGCAGGGGTATCACTACTCTTTGTTTTCGGCCTCGCTGTTACACTGCTGGCCGAAGAAGCCGTACCTGAAGCAGCTTCAGGCGTAAAACCCATCAACGTGGTATGGACCCTTATCGCCGCCTTCCTGGTGTTTTTCATGCAGGCCGGGTTTTCCATGGTGGAGATCGGGTTTACCCGTGCAAAGAACGCGGGTAACATTATCATGAAAAACCTCATGGATTTCTCCGTGGGTTCAATCGCTTTTTTCATTATAGGTTTTGGACTCATGTTTGGCGATTCCATCGCAGGTTTTATGGGCAGTTCGAATTTTCTTCTTTCGAACGTATCTCCCGAAAACCCTGATGGTCTCTGGGTATTCGCCTTCTGGCTTTTCCAGGCGGTGTTCGCTGCCACTGCAGCCACCATCGTATCAGGCGCCATGGCAGAAAGAACAAAATTCACATCCTACATGATGTACAGCCTCGTTATTACTGCAATAATTTATCCCATTTCTGGTCACTGGATATGGGGGGACGGGTGGCTTGCAGGCCTTGGTTTTGTTGACTTTGCAGGGTCAACCGTAGTACACTCCGTGGGTGGCTGGGCCGCGCTCATGGGTGCCATACTTCTTGGCCCCAGGATCGGGAAATACAATCCCGACGGATCACCACGCGCTATTCCGGGACACAGCCTTCCACTGGCAGCACTGGGCGTATTCATATTGTGGTTCGGCTGGTTCGGCTTTAATCCCGGAAGCACCACCGCCGGCGACGATCTCTCCATTGCCTTCATTGCAGTAAACACCAACCTTGCCGCCGCAGCTGGTGCAATAACCGCCATGTGTACTGTATGGCTGAAGTCAGGCAAACCGGATGTAAGCATGAGCCTTAACGGTGCCCTTGCAGGACTTGTGGCTATAACCGCAGGCTGTGCATCGGTTTCACCGGCAAGCTCCCTGATTATCGGCGCCCTTGCAGGTATTGTTGTGGTTATCTCAGTTGAGTTCATAGATTTCAAGCTGCGCGTTGACGACCCCGTTGGCGCCATCTCCGTCCACGGTGTATGCGGTGCACTGGGAACACTGCTGGTTGGCCTTTTTGCCGAGGCCCGTTATGCCGGTGACGGCATTAACGGTCTTTTCCATGGTGGTGGACTGGGCCTGCTTGGAATACAGGCACTTGGTGTTCTGGCCGTGTTTGGCTGGGTAATCGTCGCATCGGGGATACTGTTCCTGGTAATCAAGAAGACGGCCGGCCTTCGGGTATCAAGGGACGAAGAAATTCGCGGACTGGATATCGACGAACACGGGATGGAGTCCTACTCCGGGTTCCAGATATTCATCAGCCAGTAAAGGAGGCAGACCATGAAACTGATTATTGCATATATTCAACCGGAACGACTCAACGACGTAAAGCAGGAACTGTTCAAAACAGAGGTGATGAAGCTGTCCGTGACCAATTCACTGGGCTGCGGCCAGCAGGGGGGGTACATGGAAACATACCGGGGTGTCCCCATTGAGGTGAACCTTCTGAAAAAAATACGGCTGGAAATCGCGGTGAACGACGATTTCGAGAAGCCCACCGTGGAGGCCATAATCCGGGGATCACGTACCGGCAACATTGGTGACGGGAAGATCTTTGTGCAGGACCTGAAAAACTGCATACGTATCCGTACAGGCGAAGAGGGAACCGAGGCCATAGGGTAAATAACAATAAAACAATACTTACTACAAGGAGCAACACGATGAAAAAGACAGTTGTAACAATTATTTTCACACTTTTCGTTACTGCCGGCATGCTGCCGGCGGCAGGAAATGTCCACGCGGAGGATTCCTTCGTGAAAGTACCGGTGGGTATCAGCTACAGCAGCACTTACTGGTGGAGAGGCGTAGAATTGAACGGTAAGGGTGTTGGTGTCATCTGGCCCTCGGCAGGGCTTGAACTGGGTGATACGGGACTATCCCTTTCGGTGGCAGCAGGCATAAACGAGGATTACCTGGTTGTAAATGAGACCGGTGAACCCGACGTGGCCGAAAGCTACCACGAGTTTGATTATGGAATGGGCTACAGCATGAGTGCGGGCATACTGTCGGTTGACATCGGCGTTATGTACGTCCATTATCCTTTCTATGACGAGGGTGCCCCCGATGCCACAGATCCATCCTTTGTGGAGGGTTCACTGGGACTGGGACTTGATGTTCTTCTCTCTCCAACAGTGGAGGTGTACTACGACTACTACATGGAAGAAACGGATGAAGGGACCCCGCAGGACGAAGATTACTATGTCAGGCTGTCATTTGGACATGATGTCATCAGCAGTGATGCATTTACCTTCAGCGTAGGCACCTGGGGTGGGTATTACAACAACGCGTACCTGGACGTGAAGGGATTCAGTGACGCCGGTGTATCACTGGGCACTTCAAGTATGTACGGCAACGTCGAATTCACCGCCGCCGTCTATTACGCCCGGAGCCTGGATAAAGATTTCCAGGATGCATACGATCTTGATGATGATGGACGCACATCTGCCCTGCGCAATCACGTGTGGGCAGAATTCGGTGTATCCACAACATTGTAGTAGAAAACCATGTTCCTGTAACAGAAAATTACAAATATGTTAAAAAAGGGCCGGACGGGGAATTATATAGCATTTATTCTTTTCCCTCCGGCCCTTTGCCGTATACTATGTATATTACGAACATATACGGGAAAACAGCACATGGCACCAGACAACAGCGCAAAAAGCGTTCAACATGGCGGCCCCGAGCAGATTGAAATGGAGACCGGGGAAACCGAGCTCCTGTATGCTCTTGGGAGGATCTTCACTTCCACCTACGACATGGAAGAACTGATGAACAGTGTCCTGCGACTGCTGTCTTCCCATACAGGTATTGAACGCGGTGCTATATCCATTCACCATGAACCCACCGATGATTTTTTCGTCGATGCGTCATACGGTTATACTGATGAAGAGGTACACAGGGGCCGATACAGTCCAGGTGAAGGCATCACCGGGAAAGTAATTGGTACCGGGAAACCGGTGGTAGTACCTTCAATTGAAAGCGAACCGCTTTTTTTAAACAAGACGGGAGCACGAACAAAAAAGACAGGACAACCCCTGGCATTCATATGTGTGCCTATTAAGCTTGAAAACAGGGTAATTGGGACCATTTCCATTGACATGCCTGAAAAACCCGGCGGGTCATACCGGGAAGAGCTTCGAACACTTACCGCCATATCGGTGATGATCGCCCACGCGGTAAACACGCGCAGGGAAATGATGAAAATAAAAGTAACCCGCTCCCGGCCCGGCAATATCATCGGCAACTCGGATGTGATGCAGGAACTGTATGACAAGATACTGCTGGTGGCTCCAACCATCTCCACCGTGCTTATCACCGGTGAAAGCGGAACCGGCAAGGAACTGGTAGCCAATGCCATATGCGAGCACAGTACCCGCAGGAACAAGCCCTTTATCAAGGTAAACATTGCAGCCCTTCCCGAGAACCTGATAGAGAGTGAACTTTTCGGACATGAAAAGGGATCATTCACGGGGGCTTCTACCAGGCAGAAGGGAAGATTTGAAATGGCAAACGGGGGAACCATTTTCCTGGACGAGATCGGCGACCTCCAGGTATCTCTGCAGGTAAAGCTGCTCAGGGTTATCCAGGAAAAAAGCTTTGAACGTATAGGCGGTTCAGAAACCATTCCCCTGGATGTTCGCGTAATCACCGCAACCCACAGGGACCTGGAACGGATGATATCACTGGGAGAATTCAGGGAAGACCTGTATTACCGGCTGAACGTGTTTCCCCTTTTTGCACCACCGCTGCGGGAACGCAAGTCAGATATCATTCTCCTGGCTGATCATTTGCTTGAAAAATATAACCGTGAATTGAATAAAAGCATCGTTCGCATCAGCAGTGACGCCATTGACATGCTCACCTGTTATCACTGGCCGGGGAATGTCAGGGAACTTGAAAACGTGATCCAGCGTGCGGTTATACTCAGCGACGAAATGGTAATACGCAGTTATCATCTTCCCCCTTCACTGCAGATGGCCGATGAGAAAGTCGACAAGGGAAGAAGCCTTGATGACATGATAAGCCAGTATACCAGGGAGATCATCATAGACCATCTAAAGATAACACGGGGGAATATCACACGGGCTGCACAATTGCTCGGCACTACAACCCGTATCCTTAACTACAGGGTAAACACCCTGGGAATTGATTACAGGAAATACAGGGGCACCACTTAACCGCAGCGGGAAAAGCCGCACATGCGGCATACAGAACAACCTGACTCGAATTCTAACGGCCCATGACACTCAGGGCATACCCCCACCATAACCTGGTCACCGCCTTTACCGTTGGTTTCCGCAATACCCTGTTTATCCTGGCTTCCGGGAACAGGTTTCACCGTGTCCTGTCCCATGTACATCTCCATTGCCTTTGCGATGGCATCAGCACATGAGTAAATACGTCCCCCCTTCACCCATGCCTGGTTTGGGCAGCGAACTCCCTTCAACTGCTTTATTATCTGTTCAGGCTCAATTCCAGAACGCAACGCAAGGGATATGAGCCGGCTTACCGCCTCGGTCTGGCTGGCAGCACAACCGCCTGCCTTACCCATGGTGGCAAATACCTCGAACAGGCCTTCCTCGTCCTCGTTTATAGTGACATAGAGTGACCCGCAGCCCGTGTCCATTTTACGGGTGGCTCCCCACGTGATATCCTTCCTGGGACGTGGCTTTATATGGGCATGGGTTGCATCCACTTCCATCTTGCCACTTTCTGTTATCCTGTGGGTTACCTCGTCTTCCCTTTTCACCTGCAGCACCTGCATGTCCCTGGATCCATCCCTGTACACGGTCACTCCCTTGCAATCCAGGTCATAGGCCATTCGGTACACCTGCTCGATATGCTCCCTCGTGGCTTCCCGCGGAAAGTTTACCGTCTTGGATACCGCGTTATCAACGTATTTCTGGAATGCAGCCTGTACCTTTATGTGCCATTCGGGAGATATATCATGTGCGGTGACAAAAACTTCCCGTATGTCTTCCGGGATATCTTCCATGCCCTTTACCGATCCCGTTCTGGCGATCCGCTGCATCCTCTCTTCCGTGTATAAGCCTCTTTCCTCCATTACAGCTTTAAAATGCGGATTTGTTTCCACCAGCGTGTTGTTATCAAGCACGTTTCGCGCATAGGCCAGGGCATAGATGGGTTCAACTCCACTGGAGGTTCCGGCAATTATGCTTATGGTCCCCGTGGGTGCGATAGTAGTTGTTGTGGCATTACGTAATGGGGGCTCACCTTTATCCGCATATTCTGATCTCTCGAAATTGGGAAAAGCACCCCGTTCTTCAGCAAGTTCCCGCGATGCATCCCGTGATGCATCCTGTATGGTAGCCATGACCTGCTGGGCCGCTTCCAGCGCCTGTTCTGAATCATACGGGATCCCCATGCGGATCAGCATATCGGCAAATCCCATTATTCCCAGGCCGATCTTCCTGTTGGCCCTGGTATTCCCGGCAATCTCTTCCACCGGGTATCGGTTACAGTCGATAACATTATCCAGAAAATGAACCGCGTCCCTGGTCACCCCTTTCAGTTTTTCATAATCAACCACATGCCGGCCATTATCTTCTTTCAGCATCCTGTCAAGGTTTATGGAGCCCAGGTTGCACGACTCGTAGGGCAGCAGGGGCTGCTCTCCACAGGGATTGGTACTTTCTATGAGTGCGACCTTTCTAAGAACATTCTTCTCATTTATCCTGTCGATGAATATCACTCCAGGTTCACCGTTTTTCCATGCCATGTCCACGATAAGCGAAAACACCTCGCGCGCTTTCAGCCTGTCAACTGTTTCACCGGTCCTGGGATTGACCAGGTGATATTCACCGTCTTCGTTTACAGCCTTCATGAACCGGTCAGTAATGGCCACCGAGCAGTTGAAATTGGTAAGACGTTCAGGATTTTCCTTTGCGGTAATAAAGTCCAGTATATCAGGATGCGTGACGTGCAGTATGGCCATGTTGGCTCCACGCCTGGTACCTCCCTGCTTCACGGTTTCCGTGGCACTGTTGAACACGTTCATAAAGGATACCGGGCCGCTGGACACACCCGCGGTTGACCGAACCAGGTCATTTTTGGGGCGCAGGCGTGAGAAGGAGAACCCCGTCCCCCCGCCACTCTTGTGAATGAGTGCCATTGCTTTTATGGTGTCAAATATTCCCTCCATGGAATCTTCAACAGGCAGCACAAAACAGGCAGAGAGCTGTCCCAGCGATTTGCCTGCATTCATCAATGTGGGGCTGTTAGGAATGAACTCAAGTTCTGCCATTATCTGGTAGAACCTGTCAGCAACAGCGTTTACCTGTGCATCACCTGCACCGTAATTATAATCCACTGATGCAACGAACCTGCTGATACGGCCGAACATTTCTTCTGCGGTTTCGATCACCTCACCATCTTCATTCCTGGCAAGGTATCGCTTCTCAAGCACCATCTTTGCATTCTCTGATAACCGGGGCTTTTTATCCGATCGTATTTCTATTGATTCCCATCCAGTTGTTTTATCAGTGTTCATATAAGCCGGGTTAACCTCCCCTTGCAGGTAGTATCCATTAGTAAGGACAGTATACTCAGTGAAGAGTCCCTGTACAATCAATATACGTATTCTGGAACGAATTACTGCCGGTTTACTGGTTATCCTGGACAAGCCGGTAAAACCGTGAAAACAGGTACCGTGAATCATGCGGTCCCGGACTTGCTTCGGGGTGATACTGCACCGAAAAAACGGGCAGCTTTTTATGCCGCAGCCCCTCTACGGTATTATCATTCAGGTTTACATGTGTTATTTCTATATCATCATTATTCTTGAGAGAATCATAGTCTACCGCGAAACCGTGATTCTGGGAGGTGATCTCCACTTTGCCGGTATCCATATTTTTCACCGGCTGGTTGGCACCCCTGTGCCCGAATTTCAGCTTGTAGGTTGAACCGCCAAGGCCAAGGGCCAGCAGCTGGTGTCCCAGGCATATACCAAAACAGGGGATCTCTTCCCTGGCAATGTCTTTTACCAGTTCAGGAGCATACGTAACTGCATCCGGATCACCGGGGCCATTGGATAAAAATATTCCATGCACCCCGTCATCAATTGCTTTTTTCAATGGTGAATTCCCGGGATATACCCTGATATTGAAACCCTCTTCGCTGAGCAACCTGAGAATGTTGGTCTTTACCCCGTAATCGAAAACACCCACGGTATACGCGCCCGGTGTATCTTCGCCGAAAGAATACGTTTCCGTACAGGCAACCCGTGAGGCCAGGTCAAGTCCCTCCATCTTCGGGTGGGCCCGCACCTTTTCAAGGCCTCCCTCCTGGTCACGAAAGATGCCCGCCCGCATGGCACCCTTGTCGCGTATATGGCGGGTAAGCTTCCTGGTGTCCACTCCTTCTATGCCGGGAACCCCGGCCTTCTTCAGGTAATCGTCAAGTGAATACTCCGCGCGGAAATTGGAATACTGTTTGCTGTATTCCTTAACAACAAAGCCGGCAACCTGCACCTTGCAGGATTCCACGTCCTCTTCGTTAACCCCGTAATTCCCTATCATGGGATATGTCATGGTTATTATCTGTCCGTTATATGAAGGGTCTGTCAGCACTTCCTGGTAACCGCTCATGGAGGTGTTAAAAACCACCTCTCCCTGGCTGTCACCTTCATAGCCGAATCCGTATCCCGGGAAAACCGTCCCGTCCTCGAGTATTAAACAGGCTTTTTCTGCCATATGTTTCCTCTTTATTAAACTATGTTCTGAATCTCGCTAATCGCCCACTGCAGCACAAAGATCATCTTATGTGCACATATCCGTGGCACGGAAGTTGTCAAATGTTATTTCCAAGTATACACGATCAATTGTTACATTTCAGTAAAATATTAGCCTAAAACCGCATGGAAATGCTGCAGGATATACATGTTTCGTCATTGCCGGGTGAATACATACCCATTGAAAAACCAGGTGAACGTTTTCCACCTTCCATTTCCAGGCTATACACGGTGTATGCGGGTTCTGCAAGCCAGGCATGAACGAGTTCAACCAGTTTCAGGCCGGCAAGTGTTGCCAGGGCCGCTTTACCCCTCCTGTCATCCATGCCGTGAAAAACCAGCACCCCGGCAGCCATCATCTCCGTGGTGTAATATCCCCAGCCGAAAAACCTGTGTCCCTTGTAAAAAAGACCGCCACCGGGGAATACACCGGAAAGTACCGCTGCGAAGCTGTGGCGCGACTCAAAAAAAGGAGGGAGTACCCCTTCTCTTTCATACTGGTATGCAAGCTGATCAAGAAAAGCCGCAGTATACGTTACCGGGAGAGTACCCCACAAGAACATGTGCAGCCGGGCCATCTCATCAGTTTTATCACTGTCCTGTACCCAGGGAAAAAAGTGTGCCCTGAATCCAGTAAGAACGGAAGGCATCATCAACTGGGTACCGGTAAAAACAGAAGCTGCCACCAGACCCGGCGTGGAAGGTGCGGGGTCCTTAAACCCAAGGTAATGGGTTGACAGGTAGGCTCCATATGCGGGAAGCAGAAGATTTCCGCCCGGGTTTATGACACAGATACCCTCTATCATCCTTTTATCAGCGGGCATGTTTTTCAGCAATACCGCACTGGTTCCCTTTCTGCGTTCCAGGTTATGTACGATGGATCGCTCCAACTCTTTCACATAACAAGCCGCATCATCACGGGGTGGAAGGAATATACTTTCAACATCGTTCTTTAGGTCATTTATGCGGCATATACTGTGATACCGTCCTGTCTCAAGTATTTCAATTTTTCTTCCTTCACTATCATGAATGGTGGTTTCTTCCAGTCCCTGCCATTGCCCTGCCTCCATCCGGTACAGGTCACCACGGATCTTTTTGATCTTCACCGGCACCTGTATAGTCTTCATCATGAGAGCAACTTCACGGGCAAGCTTCAACGGGACGTTCTGCGGCACCTGGCTTCTCACTTTCAGTATACCGGTGTATTGTTTATATGCTTCTTCAGTAGTCGTTATTTCCAGTTGCCCGTAATACCGTGATCCAAGCTGGTATACTCCAACCTGGATCACCAGGGGGATATCATACCCTTCGGCTGTTTCAGCTAATGAAGTGCTTCCATCGCTGTTCCGCATATCAGAGAATACCGCGTTTCGTATATCCCGGCCCGCCGGAACCAGCCTTTTCCCGTCTTTCAGTGCATCTTCAACTGCGGTTACCGATTCGTCCACCAGTGACTTGATAACCAGCGATCTTGTGCCTGAAGGTATAACCATTACCTGGCTGTACCGTGACTGCCGGGCTTGCAGCTTTTCCTGCAAACAGGGGAACATGAGAACCACCATAGCAAGAATGAAAAACCACCGTATTTGTACTGTATATATCTTCATAGCGTATTATTTTTTACCATGTTCATCAATAACGCATTGTGATGGCAATACCACCCTGCATCTCGCCATCAACACCTGTATTGATAACCGGGTTCACGGTATACATCTTTTCCTCGATCCTGCCGTTACGTATATTATTCTTCGTAAATAATACGTGCAAAATTTCTATTACCTTAACCGTTCCAAGTACTGAAGCATATATATACGCGTTTTGCCTGTTCCTTTCACCTTTTTCATACTCACCGGTTGCATCGTTATAGTATTCCGGCCGCGCCCAGTTATACATAAAACCATAGAGAAGCAGGTTCTGTACATGGTAGTACAGGTACCCCCAGCCGCGGTATCCCCGGTAGAAGTGTCCCCCACCTCCGCTTACCAGTGAAAGGTATATAGCGGTTGCGGTATTCCCCATCAATGGCTGCTGCCCGGTGTAATTTGAAGCCCTGTCCAGGTAATCGCTGGAAAACGCGTCAACGAACTGCGGCAAGCCCCCTGCCAGCAGCATGTACCAGCCAAAATAATTCCGGGCCACCTGCTCTCGTGAAATATCCTTTTTTTCTTCACGCATTGATTCAGGACTGTTACGCAGGCCATGGTATTCAAGGTATAGATACGGTATGGTATTTACAGCCCACAGCCCCAGGCCGGCATAATCTCCTTTCTGGTAGTACCCAAGAAGCGGCACCACCAGTGGCATGGACGCACTGGCAGGCACGGTAAAGGCCATTACGAGGCATGTATCATCGGCAGAAGCTTCATCGAACACTATTTCACGCTTCCTTCCCCTGTAAAACTCCTCCAGGTAATCTGCGGTGTCGTCCAGTGATAAGAATATAAAATCACCCGGGATCACGGGCGCCGCCTCGTGACGTTTCCCTGAGGGGGTGGCTTCTTCTATCATGTTACCGGAAATATTTACTTCTCCAACCCTGTCATAAAGGGATGGGATCCCGGTGCTCATATCCGTATCTCCATCATTAAATGAATACAGCACATAATTCCCGTTAATAGCATCCGGCCAGGAAAAATGAAAACTGTTATTTTTCATTCGGACTTCCACCGGCACACTGCATCCACGGCAAAAGGAGGAAAGAAAGAAACCGGCATGCTCCTCTGCCATATAACTGTACTCCTTTTCTCCCGGGCGAATATCTTTTACCGGGATCTTTACACTGTACCGGTTGATCATCTTGCCAAAGTGGGGTACCTGAATGCCGTATGAATACAGGTTCAACTCGAAGTGATCCCCCCTGTCTTTCACCTGTCCGCGGATAAGAAACGAGATACCGGCATCCCGTGCGAATCTCACCTGGCACTGCTCATCTTCACAACCATACCTGTCTATCTGCTTTTCCAGTACACCAGGGTTTACCATCTCAAAAAGGCCCGTGGTGCCTGCAATATTATCCAGGTGTGTCCGCACCAGCCGTGCAAAAGCGATTGATCCTGGTGAGTCCGCGCGAATGGGGGATATTGCCAGCAGCGGCCTGGTGGTATCAGCTGCCGCCATGCTGACCGCGCATGCGAGTATACATATTGCAAAGAATATTTTTTTCATAACAATGCGGATGTCCGTTCAGGAATGTTTACTTGATCACTATTTTGTACGGATTAATATACAGTACCTGTTCATCCTTCAACCGTATCAGCGATGCATGGTCAAGCAACATTTGCATTTCTTCTCTCAGCACCGAACCGATATCAGGCTTGTCCATGATCTCTGTCAGGTCCTCTTTTCTTTCGGGTAACTGTTTCAGGGTATATCTTCTTTCAATACCTGCCTTTGCAGCGGCGAAGTTTATGGCGGTTAGAAGCCCGCCTCGTTTGTCAGCCAGCCCGTTTTCCAGGGCCTGGTTCCCGGTAAAAACCCTTCCTTCTGCAACTTCCGGGATTCGGCTTTCGCTTATGTCCCTGGCCTGCTTTACCCTGCTGGCAAAACGCCGGTACATGTGATCCACGCTGTCCTGAAGCATGGCCTTTTCCCTATCGGTCAGCTCCCTGGACTCGGAGAAAAGGTCTGCGAACCTGTTCATTTTCACGATATCCTTGTTAATACCCAGCTTTTCATAAAGCTCCTTGAGGGAGACCTTGCCCATTATGACCCCTATGGAACCTGTCAGCGTATTACCGTTCACGAAAATGGGATCACCTGTACAGGCCACGTAATACCCTCCCGATGCCGCAATGTTGCCGAAGGAGAATACCACCGGTTTTGGATATTTCTTCTTGAACCTGAGAAGGGTATGCCACATGAGTTCCGATGCGAAGGCAGAACCACCACCCGAATTAACCCGAACGACTACCGCCCGCACAAGTGGATTGCTGAAAGCTTCTCTCACTGCTTTAGAATAGTCCTTTTCACCGGTAAGCCTTGGCGTAAAGAGTCCATCCTTTTCGGCAGATCCCCTGACAATATTCCCCGAAACATGAATAACGGCAATAGCCGGTTCCGGGCCCCAGTTATACACGTGAACATCTTCCTCCAGGTACTCATCAAGTTTAACCACGTTACGTATCACCCTGGTTTTGGTGACTATCTTTTCGGTAACTTCGTCAGGATAGGCACATTCATCCACAAAACCAAGACGACATGCCTCCTTTTCAGTTATAATGCCCCGTTCAAGCTGACGGTTCACTTCCTGTATATCCATGTTCCTGTCATCCGCGATGTCCTGAACAAATTGACTGTTCGAACTTTTAAGTAATGAAATAACATTTTCCCTGAAAGCATCTGACATGCTGTCACGGGTAAATCCTTCACCAAATGACTTGTACGTGCCGTGTTTCACCTCTTCGAACGTAACACCAACCTTGTCCATGAACGACTTGAAGAAATAAACCTGTGCACTAAGTCCACTGATAAAAAACGACTGGCCGGGAGTAAGGAATATCCTGTCAGCTATCGCGGCAAGGTAATACTCCTGGTTCCCCACGGAATTCATGATCACGTATACCCTCTTCCCTTTTTCACGAAAGGTTTTCAGTTCATCACGCAATTCCTGTGCCCTTGCAAAGTCCAGTACCGGTTTTTCTATGTATATAATAACACCTTCGATGGTCACATCGTTCGCTGCAACATTGACCGCCCTGACAAGATCGGAGAAAGTGGTTTCGGGTTTCCCGAAAAGTTTTACTTCCTCGACTTCCCTGAATTCATGGTCCAGCGAAATGCTGAGATACCTTCCGGTCACGCATACAGGATCACTGTACCGTTCCCTTGTAAGGATCAACCCGCCATTCATATACCCTTTCTGTCCATCTGTGCTGGTTGACATGTACCGGTAATCAGCCATCAGTGTGCGGGACGTTTTCGCCGACATGTCTATGGGCATGGTAATACCGAAGTTATAATTGCTGTCCGTGTCTGCCTGTACACTCAGCATGATGTCGGCTATCATTCGCGCATGTACTGAAAAGAGATACGGAACATCTTTTATAGATTCGCCCTCGTATTTCTTCACATCGCACGCAAGGGATACCCTGTTGCCGAAAGGACGGATCGCAAGCGAATACCAGTACCTTCGGGGAACAGTATTTTCACCCCACTCGGGGGTGTTGATATTTCCATACACCATGCCGAATGATATGAACTCGGCAGGCTGAAACAGCAACCCCATGTTCCACGAATGTAAACCGTCATAATTGGAACCAGCAGGGGAAAGATGATAGTAACCTGCGCCAATCCCGATAAAGTTGTTGAGCATCACACCCTTGCTGGCGTAATAATAATGCGCGCTCTCGTCCAGCAGCACGTTGTCGTCGTACAGGCCATGGATTTTGGCGTACGAGAGGTTGAATCCTTTCCAGGCCAGTGTCCCCATGCTGGTGCCCTTATCAAGTTCATCATAGCGCCAGTAACGGTACTGCAGGGAAAAGGAATCGTTCACATCCCCAAGTACGGGATTTACAAGAGAAGCTGATGGATGACCGGGGATACCTGCTGAAACCCCGGGCAGGATCTCACCTTCGGGCTGCACCCGGGCACCGGCCGAACCGGTGAAAACCAGTACTGACATTATAACAAGACATGCTACCAGTGTGAAAACAGCTATGGTATTATTCCACTTCAACGCCCAGGAATGTAATATCGTCCCGTATATGCTCCACCCCGAATTCATTGATGGCTTCAATAACCGCATTTATTCTCTCCTCTATATCTTCTTCAGAATCACTGGCCAGTATCTGCTGCAGGTGCTGCTCTCCAAACGTTTTGTCCTTCTTCTCATCATATAGCTCGGTAAGGCCGTCTGTAAAGAGATATAATTCATCCCCCCGGTCAAGCACATATCTTGACGCATAATACCGTGCGGTTGGCTCTACCCCCAGTATTTTAGAGCGGCCTTCCAGCCTGGTTATTTTTTTGCTTCCAGGCTTCCTGATCATTGGTGCATTGTGCCCGGCATTTATGTACTGCAATGTACTGTTAGAGCGGTCAAACACCCCGATAAAAAAAGTAATGAGTTCTATACCCCTGTAACGGGTTGTAAGAAAATTATTTATCTCTTCCACCGTTTTCTCAATGTTTTTCTTTTCACGTAACATTCCGTTCACGATGGCACTGGTCATGGAAAGTATCATCGCCGCGGCAAGTCCATGTCCCGATATGTCCGCCATTACGAATGCCAGCTTCTTTTTACCAATAGGAATAAAGTCAAAATAGTCACCCGTTACTTTAAGGTATGGTCTTGAATAAAAAGAAATGTTCAACCCGTACCCGGCAGGGGCCTTTTTGGGAAAAAGCCGCATCTGGATATACGAAGCAAGATCGAGTTCCTTCTCGTACCGCCGCTTGATAATGAATTCCTGGAACAGCCTGTCATTCTCAAACAGCTGGTGCAGCTGCAATGCGACCGTGTTGAAATAATGGATCTCGGTACCGGAAAAGAATTCGTCGTCGTTCTTTTCGCCAACCTTGAGTATCCCCTTAATCTCACCCCCCGCGAATACCGGGGCCGCTATGGTTATTCCCTCTTCGTCAAGGATATTATATATCCTGTGTTCAAGAAGAGAGCTGCTCATCAGTGAATAGCGGATAACCGTTTCCCGGAACCGTGAAAAGAAATCCGCGATGAATGAATCCCGTGACTGGTAGTCAACGTAACGGTATAACCCTTTTCCATGATCATCCGGCATATAGTCGAACACGAGGAATCGCAGTTTCTGCACGTTTGTAACGTTACCTGCTTCAGTAAATATTTTTCTGATCTTCACCTCAAGCGGCTGAGGGGAAGAGACAAGCTCTGCAATGTATTGAAGGGAAAGCGCGTATGAATCTTTCCTGAGAAATAGCACGTCATCGAACCTTCGGATAAGCACCCCCCTTACATGAAGAAGAATCAGTACGCTGGCTACGAAAATACCATACAGCAGGGTGCTTCCCGGTGAGAAGAAACCGGAACGGTTCACGATATAGTACAGGGATATCCCGGCAACGAGAGCTATTACCAGGTCAAAGAAAAGAAACACAAGGCTCTTGCGTATATTCATCACCGAGCCTATGAAATTACTGGAAAGCAGGCTGTTGCCAAGGGCAACCGGCAGCACCACCGCGAAACTGACACAGACCTGTGGAGTCATATCGTACGGAAAAAACAGGCCCAGCATAAGCAGAACCACCGGCAGCAGCATACCGGTTATCATCACCGTCATGATGGCGAGGTTTCTACGGCGCAGGTACCTGTTGCCGGTCATGACAGCATAGCCGAGTATGATCACCGAGGACAATACCGCGCCACAGATAATCAGTGTGAGAATAATGGAAAGGAACTCAAAAAATTTTATAAAGTTCACTACTTGAAGCAGATACGCCAGGACAAACAAACCGGAGAAAATAAAACTGAGGGCTATACCAGTTTTACCCATCCGCCTGTTGGCCAGGTTAAAGCTTATCCGCAGCAGGACTATCACCGCAATGGCCGCTGCTGCCACGAACAACGGTACAAGCCGTCGCATGCTGAAGACATCCACCAGCAGCAGCAGGAAGAGGCCAAACCCGCACGAAAAGATAAAGTAGAGATATGCCTGGTAACTCCTGGCATGAAGTGTCCCAACCACCAGGCCCCATATCCAGCACACGTTACCGATCAGCAGGAGAAGCATAAAAAGCCAGCCTATATTGCTCTTCTCCGGTATCATGGAAAATGAACCGGTATCTTTATCCTGCCCTTTCACACAGGCAAAAGAAAGACCCGGCTTCATCTCGGTTTTCAGCAACACGTCCGCAATATTTTCTTCATCAACCTGTTGTGATCCTATTTTCAAGATCCTGCACCCGTATCCCATTCTGGAATCCTGGGGACCCAGGGTGTAAAAAAATGTATCACCTACCAGCAGCCTGTTAAATGGATAATGCTCTGTATAGGTATTTATATCAGACGTAACTGCCACGTTGACCAGCACGAAAAAGACCATTGTCATCATGTAGAACAGTTTCTTTTTCACTGCGAACCTTCCAGACGTATTACGATCAGAAGATTGTCAAAAGAATCGCTCTTTTCGGACACCGGCATCATGTCAACAATGGAACGGGTTATCCTGTCCAGCGATTGAGAAGCCTTCTTTTCCAAAAGTTTGGCAACTTCATCCCTGTGCATTTCAATGTATTCCATGAAGGGAACACATCCCATGAACAGGAGGTCACCTTCTTTCAACTGCACTTTCTCAACTGCCCCTTTTTTGGGTTTCAGCTTCTTCAAACGTTTCGTCTTTTTTCCGGAATACACAAATGGATTTGAATGGTTATGACAGCTCACCTGCAACTCGCCTGCCTGTGTAAGCATGGCATGGCATACCGACAATTCCTCGTCCATGATGTCAGCATCTTTTATGGTTTTCTGCAGTTTCTTTATACAATGCGACGGGGACAGGTGCATACGGGCATAACTGTGCAGCAGCGACTGCACCGACGGCATGTGAAGAGAGACCAGGGCAAGGCTGCCCAGCATATGAAATGACGAAATACGAACATCATCCGAATCCCCCTGGTTGACAAAGAGATCGAAGAATTCACGGGAACTGAGTGATCGGGACTGGTGATGCACCCGGACATTTACGGTGCCGTATTTCAGCGAAGTCTCTGGCACGAAACGTTGTTGAATACGCATGGCCAGCTCGTATTCTTTTTCAAGTTCCTTTTTCTGCACGATCTCTTTGAAGAAGAAACCATTCACTGTCAATGTGGCGATCTTCGAGGCAAAGGCCTTGAGCAGCATGATCTCCCGCTGCGAGAGCCTTCGTTTCAGGTCACCGATAATGATGAGGCCCAGGAATATATCATGGAAGTATATGGGAATCACCACCTCGCCATCCAGTTTCTCGATCTCATGGATAATGGCACGCTCGAAATGTATTCCCTCGTTAAGCTGGCTCTTGATAATAACATCATCGGCTCCCCGTATAACCTTGAACAGTATGTTATCATTCTCGATGTTTGCCTTGCGGATAACCCTTTTGCGCCTGTCCTTCTGGTAAAAGATGGTATACTCGTCCCTGTCATGGTAATAGAAAAGCAGCAGGCCATACCGCACATGTATGCAGTTCAATATCTGGTCGAATATAGACTTGATCATGGCATCAAAGGATTCAATGGCAAGTATAGAATCCACGGCCTGGATGTACAGGTCCATGTAGCGAACCGGTGAAACCTGGGTTTCTATTTTGTGAGAAAGATAGGTAAACAGTGGCAGGACGGTGATCGTAAGCAGCACCATGAACAGGATGAACGCATGGCCCTCGTAGCCTGCCATGTGTACTATCCACGTGGTGGCAAAAATGATACCGATGAATACCACGTGAATCGAT
The DNA here is from genome assembly GCA_964345775.1 of uncultured Leptospiraceae bacterium. GTDB lineage: Bacteria > Spirochaetota > UBA4802 > UBA4802 > UB4802 > M55B154. The sequence continues at coordinate 20,838 of CAYFSO010000004.1, forward strand.
GGAATATAGAGGTTCTGGATTATTCTTTTCATATACTCCCTGTTACCTGTTCAAGGTCATCCAGAATGGATGCAAACAGTTCATCCTCCGTTAATCTACCATCAAGCACCAGGAAACTTTCATCTGCCAGATGAAGGTAATTTTCGCGTACCCGCTCCAAAAATTGCTTCTTCTCGAATATTTCTTCCTTTCCGGGATCCCGTGCTGCAACCCGGCCCAGGGCTGTATCCGGATCGATATCAATGAGGTATACCCTGTCGGGAACAGGAAAATCCCTTTCCCTGTTCATATCAACTATCTGCATGGGACTGTATTTCTTACCACCCTGGTAAGCAGCCGTTGAATAATAATACCTGTCCAGTATCACCAGCATTCCCTTTTCGATGGAAGGGATTATATTCGTTTTTACATCGTATTCCCGGTCAAGGATGAAAAGCTCCAGCTGATGCTCAACGTCCGCGTGGAAACTGCCATTAAGCATTTCCCTTATTTTCTTCCCCCACGGCCCCCCGGTTGGCTCCTGCAGCAAAACCGCGGGGATATGTTTTTTTTCACAGTAGCTGAAAAGAAGCCTGGCCTGCGTGGATTTACCTGAACCATCAATACCCTCGAACAGGATGAACAATGGCAGATCCAGTTTCATACAATGTACTTGTCGTCCTTTTTGTACCCCCGGTCAAACTTCTGCTTGAACTCGTCAAAACCCGGCCGCTCGAGAAGCCCGAAAGTAAACTTTTTGCCTATCTCAACAGCAGGCTGATCAAAGGGATTTATATTGTAGAGATATCCCGCGTAAGCCGTCTGCATCTCCAGGAACATGACCAGTTCCCCAATCGAGGTTGCGTTAAGCCTGTCAAGCATAAGTGCAGCACTTGGGCGACCTGCTTCCTTGAGTGCCAGCTCGGTAGCAGATTCTTCGAAACCGTTCAGCTTTCTCAGGCTTTTACGGGAAAGGTAGTTCATCTCGGGCATGTCATCATAGAATTCAGGGATGGTAACGTCACTATCAAATTCGTTCAGCTTAAGAAAGGTGATCACCTTGTCATTGGGCCCCTCCAGGTAAAGCTGCAACTGCGAATGCTGGTCAATGGTACCAAGGGCGGCCACGGGTGTCAGCCCGGTCATTACCTCGTTGTTATTAACGTCATACCTTTTACCCAGCGATTCAGCCCACAGCTGCCGGTACCAGTCGGCGAAGAGAGAAAGCTTCCTGGTATAGGGCATCAGCACGTTGATACGCTTGTTCTTGCGAATATCAAAAAGATAATGGAATGTTGCATTCAGCAGGGGAGCATTATGGAAGAGGGATTTCCCTGAATACTTTTCAATAATATTTCGAGCACCGGCAAGCAGGCCCTCCGCGTCTATTCCAATAAACTCAGCCATGACCAGCCCAACCGCTGAAAGAACGGAAAAACGTCCTCCCACGTTTGAAGGTACCGGGAACGTAGCAAAACCTTCCTCCTCTGCCACTTTACGAAGCACACCTTTTTGAGGATCAGTTATAGCCACGATGTGCTCCCTGTACCTGTCACCAACCGCCTTTTTCAACGCGTCAAGCATGATGGCAAAATTTGCGTTCGTTTCCGTTGTGCCGCCTGATTTTGAAATGACCAGGAAAATGGTCCGTGACACGTCAATCACGTCCTCCATTGAATGGATCTCGTAGGGGTCAACGTTATCAAAGAAGTACACCCTGTACCGTCCCTTTCTCTGTTCGTCGCTCAGCTCATTCAGGTAGAGATGTGACAGGGAATTCTTCAATGCCTGGGGCCCCAGTGCCGAACCGCCGATGCCCACCACGGCGATTGTATTGAACCGGTCACCGCACCTGTCCCTGAATGCACGAATGGAAGGAACCATATCTTCGTCGTAGGGAACCTCCAGGAAGCCAAGGTCTCCCCGCTTTTTTTCCTCTGCCATCCGGGAATTTGCCTTTTCTGTCAACTGGGATACCGTGTCAAGTTCTTCAGGGGATATTCCGTGTTCATCACCCACATGATGGTTCATCAGGTAATTGTAATCGAAGGTAATCATATATTCACTCTCCAGGACAAATTTTCATTTTTAAGGATAATACAGTTTCTCGTCCCAGAAGGGACTTCTGCATACATGTACAACAGGAACTATAAAAATTATACTGTGAACGGCAAGTTGTCAATCACAATTGCAGGATCAGCCGGCAGTCCTGGCCGCAGCCTTTCGCAACCTGTCCATAATGGCCCTGCCAAGTCCTTCCTCGGGCACTTTCTGCGCGTATATACACGTCAGCCCCATTCCGTCAAGCCTGTGCAGGCAGTCAAAAAGCCTTGCCGCGGCCTTTCGAAGCGAGCCTTCGGGTGAAAGCACCTCGACCGGGGATAAGGCTGTATCCATATCAGGCACGGTGAATGCCAGGATACCCTGATGCGATGACAGGTTTTGTATTTCATCTATTGCATCCACCAGTATTACAGGTGTTGAAGGTGAGTAATGATAGGGAAGCTGTCCGGGAGCCTGTGGATCACCTGTTTTTTCTTTCTCGTACAGTTTCCCGGTGACATCCTCTATATTCTCCGCGGGCAGCCCCCCGTGCCGAAGAACGGTGCAACCCGACTCATCCATTCCAACAATGGTTGACTCCACTCCAACGGCACATGGGCCACCGTCAAGTATCATATCCACCCTGTTACCCAGCTGACGCGCCACGTGGGCCGCGCTTGTGGGGCTGATGTAGCCAAAAGGGTTGGCACTGGGCGCTGCAAGCGGGGTACCTGATTCGCCAATAAGCCGGCGGGCAATGTCATGGGCAGGCATACGTATTCCAACCGTGTCAAGTCCGGCAGTCACGATATCGGGCACATTCCCGGATTTCGGGAGCACCATGGTGAAGGGACCCGGCCAGAATCGGTGCGCACATTCACGTCCCACACCAGGGATGCTGGCAGCAACCATGTCAAGCTGCTGTATATCACCAATATGCACGATAAGCGGATCGAAAAACGGACGCTGCTTGGCTTCGAAAATACGGGCCACCGCCTCGGGATTGAACGCGTCGGCCCCCAGTCCGTACACCGTCTCGGTGGGAAAGGCCACTATCCCGCCATCCCTGATCACACCTGCAGCACGACGTATGTTCTCTTCTGTTGCTGGTAAGGGTTTCATTTATGAATATCTTCCGTAATCAAAGTACTAAAAAAACATACCAGTGCATGTAATCCAGCACAGGCGGCATGTCAACCAGCAAAATAATATTATTACTTCAGTTGACATGTCAAATATCACTCTCGTATACTGATGTCATCACACTTATCATAAAAGAGGACAGCACCAATGACAACCTTCATCAGTAAAACGCTATCACCATGTATAATCACCGTTTCCATCATTATATTATTCTCATCGGCCTCCTTTGCTATCGGCAACAATGGTTTTGGAATTGGCTTCGTGCTTGGCGATCCTTCGGCAATTACCATGAAATATTTTATCAACCATCAACATGCCGTTGATGCCGGGATAGGTGACGCGGCCGGTGACGGGTTCTACCTTTACGGGGATTACCTTCTGCATTTCCCGGGCATTATACCGGTTGAACGGTTCACGCTGTACCTTGGCGGAGGCGCAGCATTTCACAACTTCGAAAAAAATCGGAGACACGAAGATGACGTGGATGAGAACCGGATCGAGGCACGTATGCCGGTGGGGGTGGAGTTTGAAACCCCTGAAATACCCCTTGGCATATTTCTCGAGATCGTACCGGCAATGCGTCTGTCACCTGATGTAGACTTTGAACTGCGTGCCGGTCTTGGCATGCGATACTTTTTCTGATTATTGCACACCCTCCTGGTTGAAAAACTCGCTGTATTCCATATCTTCACCCATAATATGGACGTGAAGCCAGTCAACCATGAAGGCCAAAAATTCCAGCATATCCATGTTCCCTGTTTTATGATCAGCCAGGTATCCGTTTACCTTTTTTTTCAAGGCTTCATGCTGATTTATATGCTGCTCATCTATGGATGGGACTTTCACGCTCAACGCATCACTCCAGCTAAAAAGTGCCGTAACTCCTCCAGCATTATTATGATATGTTAAAAGAACTTATTGGGCAGGTTCCTTTTCCCCGTCCTGGATATATCCCCACTGTTTCAGAAGGGTATGCATTTCACTGGATATCCTGTTCTCCGCTGCCACCTGTCGTATGCCTCCCTGTACCGGCACGTGCCAGAATGCAGCTCCAGGTTCGGCCAGAGAAAGCATCTCCCCGGGGGGCACACCCTGCAGCATTTTTTGGGAGGGATCAAGGTGAAAGGTTGAGGCGGGGTATCCGTGCACCGGCAACAGGTATTCACCTGTGAGAACTGTTGTTCTCCTCCCCGTGGAAAGAACGGTTCTGGCATCTGCCGGAATGGTCTGGTATACTATGCGGTCACCCTTCTTCAGTCTGAACCTGTACAGCTTCCTGTTTACGCGCGAGAGAACTGACTCATTACCTGTAACTTCAGCATCATAGATAAAGCCGGTTGGAGCGAATATTGATCCACTGAGATCTGATCCCGCAGCCATTATCACGTTATCCGGCTGTTTAAACCGCATGCGGTGCAGATGCTCACGCATCTCGCGTACCTTTTCGGGCATTCGAGGTGCCAGGTTATTCAGTTCAAGTGGGTCTTCCCTGCAATTATACAGCTCTGAATACTCATTCACCAGATGCCCTCCCCAGTGCCATGGCCTTGTGCCGAATCCGTAAAAACGCTCGGCGTATTTCCAGCCATCAATTCGAACCGAGTACATTTTTCTGCCCTCCGAATACAGTGGCAGGTTCTTTTTTAATTTCCCTTTCATCATGGGAACAAGTGATGTACCCGAGTAATTTTCCGGGACCTGCATGCCCAGCATCTCAACCAGGGTAGGTACAATATCAATACTGCGCACCTGGTACTTGACCTTTTTATTTTTCGGCCCTTTCTGCTTTACCGGTTTTATTATAAGTGGCGTATGCAGTTCTTCATCATACTGCGTCTGCCCATGACTGAAAATTGCCAGCCGGTCAGTATAAGGACTTATCGAGTGCTGGGGATGAAAGACTTCACCATGATCAGAAGTGATTACGATGATCGTATTATCATACAGGCCGAGCGTCTTCAGGGTCTCAATAACCTTACCAATATGATCATCAGAATAGGCTACTTCCCCGAGGTACCGGTTGAACCAGCCGTGGTATCCTCCTTCCAACCCCCTGGTTTTCTTACGGTATTCAGGTGGAGGAATGTAATGGCTGTGAGGAGCATTGTAGTTCACGAAAAGGAAAAAATTCCGATGCCTGTTCTCTCTCAGCCAGGAAACCACCTCACCGGTAATATCCCGTGTATCTTCACACTGTGTCTGGTACTCTGATAGTTCATCAAAGCCCAGGTCTACACCAATTCCGCTGTAATCCAGCATGAACGCGTTATTACCGATTGACGCAGTTACAAACCCCTTTTGTTTCAGCAGCATGTTAACGGGGAGGACACCACTTTTCCTGTAAAAATATTTCTTTTCAGCACTGCTGACCATGAATCCGTAGAAGTTGATCCCTGTGGATGAACCCTGTGTTGATGCCAGCATGGCAATTGTGGCAGGCCTTGTCCAGTTCGACACGCTGAAATGCCTCGTGAACACCACCCCTTCCCTGGCAACGGCATCCATAGCCGGCGTTATATCATATTTCGGAACAACGCACTGCACCGCATCAGCCCGCATGGCGTCGACACATATAAACACAACCGACGGCATGGAGGTATCACCACTTACACGGTTAAATACGCGCGGGATCCCCATGAAGCAATGCTCAATGTGCCTTGATGAGCTTTTAAAAGACACCTCCAGGCGAGACTTATCTGAATGCGGCGGCAGCTGAACGGTACAATCGCTCCATTCCTTTACGGGGATACCGTCCCCGTCCGTACCACTTCTTTCCAGGGCAGTCTTTCTATCTCCGTCAACCAGGAATAGTTTCAGTTTACCATTTATACTTTTACCCCGGGATTTCAGCCCTGCAAGGCTGAAGGTAAGGGTTGAATGATCATCGAATCCGGGCAACGGAAGTGTGAATGTACATGGCTCATTATTCGAAGAACCAAGATAATAGGCTTTTTTCATGTGGAACCACATCTTCTGGCTGTCCATTTCAAAGGTAACCCGAAGAAGAGGGGTATTATCATCTTCACGAGGGTCCCTGAAAATTTTTGGGTCCACCGTGACCATTGCGATCTTCTGCTGAAGCCTTTCATCATCATACACGGCCTCATCGGCCAGCAAAGACAGGTCTGCCAGCAATTGCTCAGCATATTCACCACCGGACCCGCCGGTACAGGAGGCCAGCATGGGCACAACAAAGAATAGCAAACCCATCAACACGCAATGTAGTTTATACCGTACTGTCAATTCAACCTCACCGCAGACATTTGCCGTATTTATTTATCAGTTCATAATTTCTTCAGGATAACATCTGCGTCAAGACATTAATGCCTAAAACGGGTTGACTTTCATTAACGAATGCTGCACCTATTGAACATGATCATCTTACGGTACATATATATATTCCTCATAATCCTGTTACTGTTATGTGCAATGACCCTTCACGGCTGTTCCCGCAAGCCGGGCATTCTGCATGAAATAAAACCCCGGCAAAACCCGTATACACAAATGATGGGCAAGAACAAAAACTGTGCACGGATACGCACCCGCATGGCTGATGTAGCCATCGAACCCCTGGATAACAGGTCATGGAAGAAACTCCTGGACCATGAAATATTTAGAGGTAAAGAGGGGAATATTCAGTTTCGCTATCCGCGCCTCTATTTTTTCAAACTTATCATACATAATAACACCTCCCGGCCTGTTAACCTGGACAGGGTACTATTAAAGGCCGGGGACGAGGAATTTCACTCGCTTTCCACCAGTGATGTGAAAAAAAAATGTGCTTCGCCAGCGTATTCGGTTTTTAATTTCAAGGCCATGTTATCACAGTACAGGGTATTGACCGACAAAGTCTGCATGGATAAGATTGATCTCAGCAGGGAGATCATATTTACCAGGTACCAGTTCATCCCCCCGGGGGACTCAATACTGCGGCTGGTAGCGTTTCCATGGATCCCCGTGCAGTACCGTGAATTCGTCGTGTCCGTAGAACTTCGAAATGCTGCTGATAAAAAAATCGTTGATTTCACAATGGATAGGCTGGAGTATAGGACACGAGGATCACATTTCAGGTCACCTTCAGGAGAAAAACAGCCATGAAAATAGACAGCAGTGTTATTAACAGGGTATCAGAACTGGCAAGGCTTGAACTGTCAGAACAGGAGAAGGAAGAATTTTCCAGGCAGCTTTCAGAAATAATTGAATACGTTGAAAAGATCAACCAGCTGGATACTGCGAGCGTGGATCCCGCGGATCATATCGTCCCCCTCTCCAATGTTTTCAGGGAAGACAGTGTGCACAATTCACTGCCGCAGAAAGCCCTTGAAGAGATTGCTCCCCGTTTCGAAGATGGACACGTAGTAGTACCACGCATCATAGAGGAGATGGAATGACACGACTCTTCATCGCCCTTCCCATCGATGAGGATATCCGCACAAGGCTTTTACCGCTGCACCAGTTCTTTACGGGATGCACACAAACCATAAAGCCGGTTCATCCCGACCATTTCCATATCACCATGAAGTTCATGGGCGAATGCGAAGGGAATACCGCACGTTCTATTGAGTCCGCCTTCATGGATATCCCCCTTTCCGGGACGGCCATGGATTATACAGTAAAAGGTATAGGGATGTTCCCAAATGAGAAAAAGCCTTCCGTAATATGGACCGGCATCCATACCGATCTTCCGCGGATCAGGGAAATCTGGAAAGCAGTTGAAACATTTGCACTTGAATTCGGCATTCCAGGGGAAAAACGTTCATTTATACCGCATCTTACCATTGCCCGGGTACGCAAAGGAATGAAGCTTACAGAAAAGATCCAACGACACCTTAAGGAATACAGCGATACCGTATTCGGCTCCTCCCGGTTCACCACACTTCGGCTGTATAGATCAAAACTCACACCGAAAGGACCGGAATACACCGTCTTGAAAGAATTGAACATGGAATAGATCTAACATTAAAAAAATGCGTAAAAGGCACAGGTGAAAATCCTGTGCCTTTTATTGTGATCATCTTCAGGTTATCTTTTTGGCGGATACCCGGTTGTTTTCCTGATATCCTCGTATAACGGTTTCAATCGCTTGTACATCTTCAGGTATACATCGTTATAAAGTGAGTCGTAGATCTCAACATTTTTCGGTACGGGTTCATATACTTTTCCCACTGATGTCATGCTGTCAACGGCAGACTGAAAATTATTGTAATACTTGAGCCCGACCGCCGCATCGATGGCTGCACCAAGTGCAGACGTCTCGTTTGTATGGGGACGTTCCGTGGGAAGGTTGAATATGTCAGCCGTCAACTGCATGGCAGCATTACTCTGAGATCCACCACCCGAAACACGCAGTTTCTCTATATTAACCTTGTTTCGTTTTTCCGTTCGTTCCGCACCCTCCTTGAGGGCGTAGGCCAGTCCTTCAAGGATCGCCCTGTAAATATGCACCCTGGTATGCACGTCACCAAAGCCGATGATGGCGCCCTTGGCCTCCGGTCCCGGTACCTTCACACCCGGTGACCAGTAAGGCTGCAGAGTCAGCCCCATGGATCCTGGAGGAATATCCTCAACCAGCTGGTCGAACAGGGCTTCAGGTTTAATTCCCTTCTTCTTTGCAATGAGCTCTTCCCTGTGCCCAAACTCCTGTGTAAACCAGCTGAGCATCCAGTAGCCGCGGTATATCATCACCTCGGTATTATAGGCACCCGGAACAGCACTTGGATACGGAGGAAAGAATGGGACGATCTCCACGTATTCTGTATTTGTCGTCTCAATGGTGGCCGTTGTTCCATAACTCAGGCAGGCTATCTCCGGCGTAAGACATCCAGATCCCAGCACTTCGCATGCCTTGTCTGCCGCGGCCGCGATCATCGGGAGCCCCGATGGAATACCAGTCTGCCTTGCGGCTTTTTTGGTAATATACCCAAGTAGCTCGGAAGGCTGCACAACAGAAGCCAGTACTGATTCATCCATGGGGAAGAGTTTCCACTTGAGATCAGACTTTTTAGCCCAGGACTGGTTCTTGTAATCGAATGGAACAAAACCAACCTGGTTGGCGGTTGAGTCCATGTACTCACCGGTTAGCCTGTGGGTAAAGAAACCGGACAGGAACAGGAACTTATGCGTCTTTTCCCAGACATCAGGCTGGTTTTGCCTGATCCAGTTTGCTTCAGACTCGGTGATAAAATACTCCACCGCTTCCTGCATATTGATAGCCTTCAATGCAAGTTTCAGGTAGCCGGGAAGTGAAACGATCTCCTTATCTGCCCTGCGCTGATCAAGCCAGACAATAGCCGGACGAAGCGGTTTTCCGTCCCTGTCAACATTGATCATGGTGTCCCGCTGCGTGGTCAGGGTTACTCCCTTGATCGCCTCTTTGGGAATAGTTGTATCTTTCATTAGTTTTTTACAGGTAGCGCAGAGGGTTTTCCAGTAATATTCAGGATCCTGCTCTGCCCAGCCTGGATTCTCTGAAAAATATGGCTCAATGGGTGTCTTGACAATATCGAGCATGTTACCATTCAGGTCAACGAGGATAGCCCGTATTGACTGGGTGCCGGCATCAATGGCCAGTATACAATCTTCAACTTTTTTCGTTTTTTTCTTTGCCATGAAAGCCTCCTGAGGAATAGTTATGTTCGTTATATATGAAGATTAACATGTTCAAAAAAGTGATTGATGTTCTTTTACTATTATTCAAGTATACCGTCAAACAGTCTTTTTTGCCATTATTTTTATGAACAATATTATGGTTCGATCTCTAATTTTCAAATGAAAAAATTGCACCCATCTGAAATTGCAAAAAAATTGTTACCTATGATAGTGCAGTATATGTTACAGTAAAAAAACCAGGAGTGAATCGAAGTGAATTATATACTTGAAAAACCCCGGCAGGTGGCCGAAGACCATATACTGCTTACAATCCAGTCAGATTTTACCGAATCAAGTCCCGGTCAATTTGTCAATATTCGTACAACTGCAGGCTCTGACCCCCTCATCAGGCGCCCCTTTTCCATTTTCAACCAGGATAATTCAACCATCGAACTCGTCATAAAGGTCATAGGCAGGGGCACACAACTTCTCTCCCGTGTCGAGGAAGGACCGGTTGACATGCTTGCGCCACTGGGAAAAGGATTTACAACTATTAACGGCGGTCATGCCCTGCTCGTTGGCGGCGGTGTTGGGAACGCTCCCCTGTTCTACCTTGCACGAAAACTCAGGCAGGCCGGCAGCAGGGTGACTTTGCTGTACGGTGCTCGATCTGAAGAGTTTATCTACCTGGAGGAACGGTACCGTGAAGAGGTGGACCAGCTGATAATAGCAACAGATGACGGGAGCAGGGGCAAGAAAGGTTTTGTCACCACCTTCGCCGAGGAAATTCTTCTTGATACCCCGAAGGTGGACATGGTATACACCTGCGGCCCCACCCCCATGATGTGGTCCGTTACCACGTTTTGCAGACACATGAAGATACCGGTTGAAGCTTCTCTTGAAAATTACTTCGGGTGCGGCATAGGCCTGTGCTCCGGGTGCACAGTCGAAACATCTGGAGGACAGAAACGGGCCTGCGTTGATGGCCCTGTCATGGATGGTGCATCCATATTATGGGAATCGGTGCAAGACTAACGTACATGGTCCTGGCCGCTTAAAATCCCTCATCATCTAATAGATCAGATCCGATTCCGTCGTAGGGGTCCTTTGATTTATCTTTCATGATACTTTTCATGATGTCCTCTTTCTGATCCCGCGAGATGTTATCACGCGGTCCCTTTGAGACCATGTCAAGCCCCGGTTTGATATGCTGGCAGCGCTCACATTCGGCCGCCGGCACCGTTCCCGGCACGAATACTTCTTCGATCACCTGGCCACAGTACATTGAAGGAAGCAGGCCGGTATTTGCACATACCCGTGCACTTTCAAGGCTGGCATACCCGGGAAATGACAGCACGGGCTCATTGCTCATGGCCTTACCCATGTATCTTCCCCACAACGGAGCCACAACCGCGCCCCCTGACTGGTTGATCCCCAGCGACAGGCCCTGACCATCATACCCCATCCAGATACCTGTCACCAGCTGCGGGGCAAAGCCCACGAACCAGGCATCACGCCAGTTATTGGTGGTTCCCGTTTTACCACATGCGGGTCTTCCAAATGAGGCGGCCTTTCCAGTTCCCGCGTCTATCACTGTTCTGAGCATGCTGATCATCACCTGCGCGGTAGCCGGCTTGATAACCTGTATACGCCCACTCTTTTGCTGTTCTTCAAGGGAAGCACGAATTTCTTTCTCAGGGTTATATATGACCTTTCCAGTCCTGTCCTTCACATGACGGATACTGATGGGAATGACATTCTTACCTCCATTGGCAATGATGGCATAGGCCCGTGAAAGTTCAAATGGACTTACCTCGAAAGAACCGAGTGCAACAGAGAGATTGCGGGGGATCCTGTTATCAATTTCCGCCTCGTTCATACGCAATAATTTTCCAAGGAAATTGCGTATGTAATCTATACCCAGCGTATCAGAGATCCTTATGGAGATCACGTTTATTGAAAGTGCAAGGGCCCTTCGCAACCGCACCATGCCATAATATTCACCCTCATAATTCTCCGGTATCCAGTCACCCCCTTCACTGTCAAGGTACACAAGGGGCGAATCAAGAATAGCCGAAGCGGGAGTAAATTTTCCCGATTCCATTGCAGCAGCATACAGCAGGGGTTTTATGGCGGATCCGGGCTGCCTTTTTGACTGCATGACCCTGTTTAACTGGTTGTTCGAGGTGAAAGGGCTGCCTCCCACAAGTGCCTCTATGTATCCATTTTTTGGATTAATTGAGATCAGGCACCCTTCAACGTTCACCAGGTTCTTGTCGTCGTAATATTGCTGGTGGTAATCATACAGCAAATCACCTACCGGCTTAATACCCGTAACATGGTTCAGCATTTCCATCTGGTCAATCAGCGATTTTTGCAGGTAATCGTTGATCTTCTTGTCCTGTCGTGAGCCTGCACTTTTATAAGGAGGAGTGTCAAAGAGCAGCGACGTTAGTGAGATGATATGTGAAAAACTATCAGATATGTAATCCCCCTTGCGAAATGCAAGGCTCCTTGACGTGGAACTCTGCCGCTCAAGTGCATTGAACAGCTCCTGTTGTGCAGCCCGTTGCTTTTTCACGTCAAGGGTGGTATGTACCTCAAGCCCGTCTTCGTATACCTTCTCCTCGCCGAAACGGTTTACCAGTTTTCGCCGTATATACTCGGTAAACCAGGGAGCATGGTCTACCCTGGATGACCAGGTACTCATGGATGGAGGCAGTTCGTTTATGTAGTTAAGGTAATCGGGCCAGAAATCCAGGTACGCCTGTTCTGCATCTTTTATGGATACAAATCCCAGGTCTACCATCCTCGCAAGTACCGCTTTATGACGTTGCATGGCACGCTTGGGATGCTTTATTGGTGAAAAGCGATTGGGTGCGGCCGGCAATATGGCTAACAGTGAAGACTCGGCCAGGTTCAGGTCTTTCACGTGCTTGTTGTAGTACAAGAGGGAAGCCGACTCAACGCCGTAGGTACCATGCCCCAGGAATATCTGGTTCAGGTACAACCCCATTATTTCGTCCTTTGTATAGAACATTTCCATCATGAGGGCTATGAACGCCTCTTTCACCTTCCTGTAGATGGTCCGTTCACGGGATGTCATCAGTATCTTTGATAACTGCTGGGTGATGGTGCTGCCACCCTGCTTTATACTTCCCGAAAAGATGTTAATGAAAAAAGCCCTGACAATACCCTTTGGGTTGATACCGAAATGTTCATAAAATTCACTGTCTTCTATTGAAAGAAAAGCATGCACAACATGGTCCGGAATTGACTCAAGACGGACTATTTCACGCTTCTGCCTGAAAAGTTCCGAGACCAGAAGCCCGTTTTTATCATAGATCTTCGTGGTTACCCTGGGAGTAAAGCTGGCAAGGGCTTTCACCTTGTAGAAATCGGATATGAGAATGACCATGAAGGCGATCAGCATCCCCCCTATAACACCAAGTACCAGCGGTTTCGCGTACCTGAATCGCATGAAAAAGGTATCAAACCATGAAGCTATCCCTGAAAAGATCTCCGGAACATGGAATGATGATCCTGATCTGCCTCCACCAGAAGGTGACGGAGCACCCGGAAGATGCAGCCTTGTTTTATTTCCTGAATATTTTGCCATTTTAAACCCGGTTACAATTGGATTTCAGATAAGCCACAGATTGATACACACATCAAAGATGGTTCTACAATTAGAACATGGTGCAGAATTTCAACCAAAAAAATATTATACATTTTTGCTGCCGACAACAATTTTTTGAAATCAATAGAAAATCAGTGATATGCGCACGTATTTTATAATAATACCTTGTATCCACGCATAACATCCTTCATTCGGTCTTATTCAAAATCTTAAAATGGTCGACCTACAAGACTGTAGTATAAGCATTTATGCTGGCTATCATGGAAGATAGCAAACTATTCAAGGAGGAAACCATGATTATTAATCACAACATCAGCGCCATCTTTGCTCACAGAACGTTGAAGTTCCATAACTGGTCGGTGAACAGCGACATGGAAAAGCTATCATCTGGTTTGCGAATCAACAAGGCCGGTGATGACGCGTCCGGTCTGGCTGTTTCGGAAAAGATGCGTTCACAGATCAAGGGGCTCAGGCAGGCTGAGAGAAATACCGAAGACGGTATGTCGATGATCCAGACAGCGGAAGGGTACTTGCAGCAGGTACATGAAATACTGCAACGCGTCCGTGTTCTGGCAGTTCAATCTGCAAACGGTATCTACACGCCTGAAGACAGGCAGCAGATCCAGGTTGAGATTTCCGAGCTGGTAGACGAAGTGGACAGGATCGCGTCACAGGCCGAGTTCAACAAGATGAAGCTTCTCACTGGCTCGTTCGCGAGGCTGAATCCAACTGCCTCAATGTGGTTCCACATGGGTCCCAACATGCATCAGCGTGAAAGGGTATTTATTGAAACCATGACTACCGCCGCCCTGGGGCTGAGGAATCCCACTGTACTCACGTTTATCTCCATCTCTACTCCCGGTAAGGCAAATGCCGTTATCGGTCTTGCAGATGAAGCGCTCAGACTTATTTCAAAACAGCGTGCCGACCTGGGTGCCTATTACAACAGGCTTGAACATGCCGCAAAAGGCCTCATGAACGCTTACGAGAACATCCAGGCATCTGAAAGCCGTATCAGGGACGCCGACATGGCTGAAGAGATGGCAGAATTCACCAAGGACCAGATCCTTGTGCAATCAGCAACGGCAATGCTCGCGCAGGCAAATGCCAAATCCCAGACAGTGCTCCAGTTATTGCAATAAACTGGGCCAGCATCGCAGTACCATTCAAGAAATAAAAATGCCGGGCACTCCCACCCGGCATTTTTTTTGTCCAAGAGTAAAAACTTTTCAAAAAATGTTGTTACTTTTTCGTAGTCTTTTTAGTTGATTTCTTTGTGGTTTTTTTAGCGGTTTTCTTCGCAGATCTGCCACTGCTCTTTTTCACAGATTTCCCCGTTGTCTTTTTCGTTGCGGCTTTTTTCGTTCCTTTCGAAGTTGCTTTCTTTGCTGTTTTCTTCGTAGTTTTCTTAGCCGTCTTTTTTGCTGCCTTTTTTCCTGAAGTTTTCTTTGCAGCACTCTTTTTCGATGCAGCTTTTTTCTTTCCTTTTGTATGATTTATGATCCATTTACTTACCGCCTCAAGAACCTTTTTCCGGTCTTCCTGCAGTTCGTTCATAGTCTCATGGTACAGGTTTTCGAAAAGCAGGAGTTCCTTGTCCTTTGACTGGGCACGCTCGTATGCTATCTTACTTGAGTTGTAATCAACGAGCTGGTCAGATGTACCATGGAAAAACAATACCGGCATTTTCAGTTCTGATGCCCTGTTCAGGCATTCTTCACCGGTACTCATGAATTCGGTGAAAAAGCGCGGGGTCACCTTGTCATGCACAAGCGGATCCTCGTCGTACTTGCGAACTACCTCCCTGTCCCTTGAAATTGCATTTGAATCGAGTCCGGAAGCCATTGTAACTGAGGGCAGTTTTGAAGATAGAAAATTACCAAGCTTTTCTTTCCATCCCGGAACCCTAACCGCCGGTATGAAGCCAGGGCTGGAAAGCACAAGGGCGTCAATATCAGCTGGATGGGTCAATGCGTACTTGCATGCCACCACGCCACCCATTGAATGTCCCAGAATTGTAAGCGGCTTGCCAGGCTGGCGATCCCTGATCATGTTTATGAAGATCTTAAAGTCATAGATATAATCCATGAAACTGTCCACATGTCCCTTTTTACCACCCGATCGGCCAAAACCGCGATGATCCAGCGCGTATACTGATATACCCTTCCCTTCCAGGGCATTCACTATGTTCTCATAACGGGAAGAATGCTCTCCCAGGCCATGAGCTATAACAAGCAAGCCCCTGGGATCGGGCGCATTCCACACCTGGAAAAATATTTCGGCTCCGCTTTTCCCGATAAACGTACCAGTACTGTGATCAAACTTTTTCATTACTACACCTCTTCACATGGAAATAATTATTATTTTCAATTTTGGGAATAAGTCAATTATATCTCGTACCATACATTATTTATTGTATTCCCATTTTCGCTTAATGATAATACTGTGTATAAAAATCATTTCAAGTAGAAAAATTTGCAAACAGAAAAAACGAGTTCGTTCATTCATTTTGATCCTTGTACAGGATATATTACACAAATGAAGTAGACTTGACGCATACAATTTTATTTCCTAAACAGATCTCCGTTCTTTGAATATGCCCGAAAGCTCTCGTATAAGGACATCAAGTTTGAATGGTTTCGGAAGGTACAGGTCAACAACATTCTTATAAGCCTTGAGGTCTGTCAGCATCCATCCCGTCAATAACACGGTTACTGTTTTTTCGCCCTGTTCTTTTACCCTGGCAAGCAATTCCAGCCCTGTCATTCCCGTCAATCCATAATCAGATATGATCAGGTCAAACTGCTGCCGCTTCATTTCACCCAGGGCCTCCTCCGCCGTTTTCGCCATAAAGACCCTGTTGCCCATGGAGTCAAACAGCTCGTACAGGATCTCCTGCAGGGCAGATTCATCTTCAACAACCAGTATATCCAGGTCCCTGATCTTGAACCCGATATCTTCACGCTTACTTGTCTCGTCAGGCACCAGCATATCAGGGGGGAACATTATTTTCATGGAATAGGTGGAAGAGGATTCTTCTTCCATGATCTTCAGGTGTATTTCCTCGGCAAGTTTTCTTACATCAACTGCGGATATAAAGAGAGTTGAAAGCTTATCCATCGCTGATCTCTCTACGCCTTCTTCTTTTTCTACCGATACGCTTATAGTGACTCCAGAATTTTTCTTCAATTCCACTTTAACGGTACCGGTCTTGTTAATATACGATGACACCCTGAACAACACAGAGAGAAGAACCTCTCGCACGAGGCGGACATCACATTCTACATATACCAGTGAAAAATAAAGACGCTCAATAACTATTTTTCTTCGTTTTTCTTTTTCTTCCACCTTGAACTGTATTTTCGCAAATTCCAGTGCGTCCTCAACAAGTTCTACGAGATTTATAGTTTCCTTTTCCTCCAGCCTGTCACCCTCGCCGATGAAGTCTTCTATACGCCTCACCTGCTGCATACCATCCTGGGCGGCATGTTCGATCATGCGCAGCCCATCCAGTACAGACTCTTTTTCAGTCATTTGCAGAAGCAACTGGGTTCGGTTCATTACAATATTGATCACGTTATTGAAAAAATGGAGGAACCCCCTTGTAAGGTCACCAACGATCTGTATTCGATTAGAACTGCTCATTGAATTCTCAAGTTGTTTCACCCTGGTCAGGTCCTCCACGATGATCTCAACTGCAAGGACTTCTTTCTGGGAAACTATTGGATAGCAAATCAGGTTCGCCCATTTCTCGGTCACCTCTTCCTTCCCCCTGGGAAGTATCTTCACCTCCCCTATACGCTTGAACGACGCGGCACCACTGAAAAGATCGAACATGGTTTTACGCATTCGCTCAAAATCATATCGTGACAGGGTTTTAAAAAGAAGATTGCGGTTTTTCATAAGATCATTTGCGGTATGGCCAAGAAATCCCTGAAGAGAAGAACTGGCCTTTATGATCTCTCCTTTCTGATTGATCCGGACTAAAGGGAATGGAGAAAACTCAAAAACGCTGGATTCATAGTCCACCTCTTCATCATTTATCATAACGGTGGTGGACTTATTAAAGGAAAATATTCTGTCCTCAACGATCTTTAACAGTACCAGTATGGCCTGCACCCCATCTTCATTTTTCAACGGGAACAGGTACAGCTCAACAGGTATGCGTTCATCCTCAACGGACTTCATAACCGCAAAACACTGGCGGGCCTGCCCTTTAATCGCCCTGAGATATGCGAGGGCCAGCCTTTTCCTGTATTCCGGGTAAAATGGATGGGTCCAGTCAAGATGGGCTGATTGGCGATCGCTGTTAAATATATTCTCAAATTCAGTGTTCTGGTTTAGCAGTTCGCCAGATACACTAATAATACACACTGGATAGATAAAGGATTCAAGGAGATCGACTACCTGTTCAAGCTTGAACCCTTTATCATCCCCTGAAGAGAATTGTTTTTCTATATCCTGCATTGGAATATATCATGACCGGGTAAAGTTAATTAAAGAATCAATACAGCGTTCTGTAATTCATAAAGGTTTTTTCACCTTTTTTTACTGTAATCTTCTTTTTGACAGTACGATCAACTTTACCATTATAGTCAATAAGTTTTATCGTTATATCATATTCTCCCTCGGGCAAAAACACCCTTCCCAGCTGCAGGTTGGCAGGCAGGGTGTGCCAGCACCTGAGATCCGGCTTTATCTGCGAGATAAGCCCTGCCCCGGTTCCAATGCCTACCGCGGTACCTATTAAGCCCGCAAACCCGCCAAGCTGCTTGGACTGCTCAGCAAGTTTTTTTGCCGCGTATCCAGCTGCAATTGCAGTGGCTGCCTTTACCGCAATACCCGCCGCCACCTTGCCATACATGCGTTTGTAATCATCTTTTAAATTTTGAACCGCGGTACCCGCAATATTTTCCATCATGTATGTACGGTCAACATCCCTGCCATTCACATTGACAACCAGGTGTTTGATCTTGTTAGACCTTTTTTTGAATTTTGGGATAGGATTCTCGGCATTTTTGAGCGCCACCAGCACCCCCGCAACGGTTACCCCCTCTTTTAGCGACATCCCGTTGAGAGTAACCCGGATATTTGCCTTCATTTTTGGATCGGAAAGGAGACTGCCCCGTGAAACCTTAACAGCACTGCGACCTGCCTGGAAGATAACGATAATTTCACCCGCGTTACCGGGTATCCTGTCACGCCTCCCGAAGCGCGCCACCCATTTATAGTAATCCTCACTATCGTCAAGTTTTTTTGCCAGCCGCTGAAGATCCCTGTACACCATGGCAAGCCTTGGCTCAAGCTGGTATATCTGCTTGTACTCGATATAGGCAAATTCCCTGTCGTTAAAGTCATCTTCCTTGTCAGCGATAAGTTCGAATGCAATGGCTGTCAGGTACTTTGCCATGACATTCTGCTTGTAATTCCTTGCCGTACTCACGTTTATATCACGTAAAAGCTCATTTACTTTCTTGAACTCTACCCTTGCTTCCTCGGGTTCATCCAGCATCAGAAAATTGATCCCAAGGTACATGTGAATGAGCACCCTCTCGAAATCCTCACCCTTGTAATTGGTAGCACGCTCATTCAAGATAAGGGACGCGGTCTGCTTGCTGATACTTGTGGTTATTTTGTCAGCCTTATCTGCCGCTTTCAGAAGTACCTTGTTGCTTGTTTTGTAATCCCCTGCCGCGTGCAGCATCAGGCCACATTCCATCATGTACAGCAGCTGGTCTTTACTGCTGGAATTTACCGCCGGTAGTAATGTGCGTGCTGCCTCCTTGTACTTGCCATAATAGAACATCTCCTCTGACTTGCGCATCTTCTTATTGTAATCAGAACTTGCGCAACCAACAGCAAAGATGATCACCAGGAAGGCAAGGAGAGGGGTAATTGCTTTTCTGGTATGCATACTAAAGCCCCCGGTTTCCCTTATATTAGAAAGAAATCTTCGTCTTGCTGGTTGATTTCAGGAACTGCTGCTGTTCCTGCCACTCCGTGATACCGGTTTTAAGGCTTACCAGTTTCATTGTTACTACAAGGTATTGCACTCTCTTGTTGCCAACAGTTCTCACGTTGTCACGGATATCCCCGGTGAGGTAAAAATTGGGGGATTTCAGCATCCCCACGGGGATAGCGCTATCAGGATCAACCAGGCCGGTCATTCCCTTTTCCATTTCTTCTATTGCATCTTTTGTAAGAGTCTGGTCTACGAACCTTATCCTTTTCTTGATAAGGTTGGTGGCGATCTCATCGGTGATCATCTTGGTATCAATATGCTCTGATGTCTTGTTCCTGAATTTTTTCACCTGGATAAATGCCGGCTTGTTCCAGTCATTCTTAAGGAATTTGTACATGGAATCTACCATTCTGCTCACTGTCGTCTTCACTTCTTTTGGGCCCCATTCACGGGAACCTTTTGCTTCACTGGCATCCTTGTACTGCACTCCCCCGCAACCTAACGCAACACCAAGGAACAAGGTAATTGCCACGGCACTAAGTCTTTTCATTGGTCTACCTCCTGAAAGAGATACATGTAGTATTATGATCCTATGGACGGAACTTCCATCTCGATAATACTAATGTCTTATAGGACAATGTCAATGAAGAAAAAAGGGGGGTCAGAAAAAAACCGTTACATCCTTCCCGGACGCGTATTCATCAATTGCCTTTATAAGTCCATGCATGTATTCCTTCATAATACCAGAGAACAGCAATGGATGAAAATCTATTCGTGTGACATTACGACTAATAATGGCAGAACCGTCAAACCCTATTATGTCAAACTCCAGATCACTTTTCATTAGCATTTTCAGCCTGTCAAGGGGTACCGCGAAAATACCCGTCACCTCTCCGTCATAAAACGTGTATCCATCAAGCGAACGCCTGTCTTCGTACAAAAACACATGCTGAAACTCGCGGTGGAAAATATCACCGTCTTTTTCCTCATAACGAAAAAAACCAAGATCTACCATGTCCCCATCATCGGGGGATATACCTATCTCTTCGTACGCCTCTTTCTGAATTTTGTCCTCTTCGATACCAAAGGGGACATGCCCGCCAACGGTTATATCCAGGCAATCCGGGTACATGTCCTTCCACTCTGCCCTTTGCTGAAACAGCACCAGCGGTATTTCATCTTTGCAGTCGATCACCCAGAGGTGGACACCCTCATGCGCAACACCATTCCTGTGTGCGTATGATCTCTCTACCGGCGTACCAAGGGGCTTTCCCTCTTCCCAGCTCCATTTTTCAAGTAATTCTTCCATGACCTTTCCATTGTTCATCTCTTACCTCTAACCGATGGCCCGGTTATGTCAATCAATCTATTTAATTCATGCACGACAAGTCACGTATTTCGCTCAAGTTACTTGAAAAATATACAGATATGTATAGTAGAGGGGCGCATGTATGGTTGCATGAATGACGTGTGCATGCGATAAAATAGTGTAAATACTCGGTATCCCGTATATGAAAAAAAATGTTCAGAAAACCGGTTTTCCTTTTGGCATAACCATTTTTATTCTCGTAATAAGCCTGCTGGTATCTGCCGGTATATCATCTGCGTATTTCTATTTTACCAGCCGCAAGGGAATTGAAGATATCACCATGGACACTGAAAAGTACTCAAGAACCCTCGCCGAGGCCTTTGCAGAAGTAGCGGAACTTGCATACAGGTCCCGCCAGTATAAGCGGCTGTACAGCCTTTTCCAGGAAAAGATCCAGGCAAATATTATCGATGAAGCTTTTTTCGTAAAGGATGACGGGAATATCATTGTACATTCCAGCAGGGAACGAAGTGAAGAACTGAAGGGTAATATACTGACAGAAGAATTCTATTACAATATTGACCTTATACTGTATCCCATCAGGAAAAAATCCAGGGATGTGTTTTTCAGGGATTACCAGTTTGCGGGAAAACCTGTGCCATATAAAAGAGATATCAGGAAACTCCTGAAAGAGTATATATATCCCCGAATAGACGTCAGGGGATGGCTTGTTAACAGGGCGGTATATGCCAGGGGGAAATCGGTTGGCACCGTCAATTTTCTTATCAGCAAGGACGGGATATATTCACTTATTGAGACCACTTACAGGGAAGCTGTTTACATCCTGGTTGGGATGTCTGTAGCATCTCTGCTCTTCTCAATAATCACGGGATTATTCATACATGCCCGGTACCGTCAAATTGCACGCCGCTTTATGCGCGCAACACCTGTACAGGCAGATGACACCGAACCAGAACTTGACGTCTTCATCATGCCTGAAGATCCAGCCGTTGAAGATATGGCGGAGAGGCCATCAACGGTACCTGTTGTTTACGAGGAAAGAACAGAAAAACCAGAATCACATGGCATAAAAGACGCCATCCCGGTTGCAACGGTTAAGAGGTGATCATGCTGTATATTTCACACACACAGGCAGATGATAATATCGCTATAGTATTCGCGAAGGGCCCCCTTCACAACGCTACAAGCAATGAATTTGAATCATACATTTCAGATATGGTTGATTCAGGTACACGATCCGTTATATTCGATGCCGCTTCCGTGGACTATATCAGCTCAACCGGGATTGGTGCGCTGCTGTATGTGAACAGGAAACTTATCTCTTCCAACGGTACATTCATTCTTTGCAATGTCCCCGAAAACATACACAACGTGTTACGTATTATAAGGCTTGACAACGTATTGCATATAACCGATTCGCAGGAGGATGCCATTGAAACTGCGCAGCATGAAGCTCCCGCTGTCGAAATGACACCAGCTTTAGAGGAAGAAGAAATGGTATTCGCGGAAACCCCCGAAAGCGAAGAGGTCATAGAAGAACTCCTGGCCGTGGCAGATGAAGACCTTCCGCCAGTACCCGACGAAAATGCACAATTTTCACATCCCATCATTGTAGAATGCGCTGAATGCACATCACTGGTGCGCGTAACTTATCCTGGAACCTTTCTGTGCCCCGATTGCAATACACGGTTTGTTGTTGAAGAGGACAGAACCATTATTTTTTAAAATTCTTTTTTTCCTGCGCTCGCTGAAAGATAATTGACTAATAACCTCCTGTCTGTAAGACTTAAATAAATATGGATAAATACAACATACGGAGACCCCTATGAAAGTTGTTCATGTCCTGAAGCGGATCGAAACAATTGACCAGGATATCAAGGAGCTGCGGAAAATTGAAAAATCTCTTCAGAAGAATAAGACATTTACGCAGCCTATTTACATATCCATCGAGAAACAGATCAATATCCTCCTGGGTGAACGGGTAAAACTTTTTGAACTGAAAATTGCCAACCCACCAGAGAACATGGTGGCCGAAATCGAGGAGGAAACTTCTCCTGAGACAGAGCAGCTGGTTGCGAAACCCCAGAAGAAAACAAAAAAAACAACCGGTAAATCGACTGTATCAAAAGGAAAGGCCTCAACCCAGAAGAAAAAAGAAGAGCAGGTTGACATATCTGATGATGAGTTCTCAATGCTGACCCAGGATCAGATCGATAAAAAGATATCATCCCTGCAAAAAGAGGATACTCACCCAAAATCATCAGCCGGAACAGGGGCCGGGGAAGAAGACGAACAGGACAAGGACAGTGATAACGTAAAACTGCTTGATATTGCTCTTGAAAAAGGAACATTGAGCAAAGATGAAGTGGATCGGGAGAAAAAGAAAGTTCGCTTCTTTAAGGACAATTTTCCCGGCGGTGAATACTGAAACTATGTTTTCAGCATACTGGTAATAATAAACTCCAGCCTGTATTTTTCTACAAAGAAAAGAGTGCTGCCCAGTTGTTTTTCTCTTTCTTCAAGATCGGTATATGAAAGATCTCCCACACATGGGACAAACTCGATATTTGAACACATAAGATCTTTAAGCTTTTGCCCCACACTGTAAAATTCATTCATGGTCATAAATCCCGAGGAAATATCGTCGGGGAATGCGATATTATAAAAGGTCTCATCGCCCATATGCCTGGCTATCTGAACACGTAATGACTTGGACCTGGCGTAATTTGCCAGGTAATCTCCTCTCAGATTCTTTGACTCATCTTCAACCAGTACCTGCCCCCTCCTGTCTGTGCCAAGGCGTATACACCGTATTGTAGATACATCAATTTCTTCCTGTGCGCTGAAGGGCGCGATTCGTTTTCCCGTATTTACGCAGAAACCGTAAAGGTAGATCAGGAATTCCCGTTTCATTATTGCAGGCTTAAAAAAAGTAAACAGGTTTCCCTTCTCATTTATAACATATATTATTAACTGCTTCCCCGCCTCTTCATATGCGATAGTAACGGCCGCACCCCTGCTGTTTTCATATATTGCCTGAAGTTTTTTTATTGAGGGATTCTCGCCAAAGAACATGTAACTGATCCTGGCTGCAGGCTTCAGTGTCAACGTGGCAAGCATCTTTACCAGGCTGTCATGCACATTAACGGACACGGTGTCCCTGTTTCTTGTGATAATAAATATTTTATCTTCCAGCATTGTCACAAAACGGGCTGCCTCTTTCTCACTTGAATGAACAATAAAATTATAACTTTCCCGTAACATGCCTTCCACCTGCTTGAAGAACTTCTTATAAGGTGCAGGTGTATTGACAAGACAATATTCATCGTACGTTCTTTTCAACTGCATGGCATCGTTGAGAATAACGTGGAGGATTGTACCCATATCCGCGGCGTTCACGTATTTCTTTATATACGCTTCTCCCCAGCTCGTATGATACACGTGGTATATTGAATCAACATGCTCTGCATCCTCATTGTTGAAGTTAATGATAACCGCGTTCAGCAATGTAAAGGCAGGACGCTGCAGGTATTCGTTCTTTATTACACTGCGTTCACCGGTAAAGAAATCGGAAAGGGGGTTCAACAGTTCTACTACAAGATTCTGGTTTACCCGTATGTACCCTGACTGTATGTTAATCCTGGTATACTGGCTATCGTATATCTGGTTGAATACCGCCCATACCAGCAGGCGTACAAGATCGTTTTCCTTGTTCAAAGTAATAGTTCGGAATACGTTTTTTTCACTCTTGTTCCTCTTGTACAGGCGCCATTCAACTTCCCTGATCCCTTCGCTTACCGGTTCGACGTAAAGGATTGGTTCTGAGGGGGCATCTTTAAACGTAACAAGCCGTTCAACCTTGTCCCTTTCTATGGAAAAATGTGATTTTATCTTTCTGCTGAGAAGTTTAAAATCAGCCTCAGATATCTTCTCTTCAAGGTCGAGGGTCGCCATCTGGGAAGATATTTTCTGGTAACTCATCAGCATGAACTTTTTTACACTGTCCCAGAATGACGTTACCCTTTTAAATTCCCAGTTGTCAAAGTTGTCCATGTCCTCTATGGCCTTCAGGTCCCATTTCCATTCACGAATATAACGGGACATCACCGCCACCTTGTAGGGTATATTTTTCTTGTCCTTGATCCCCACGTATTTTGAAAGCTGCGGATCTATTTTCAGGTACAGGTTCTGCTTCAATATATCCAGCATTGAAGGTTCATCCAGCACATTACTGTAGTACTTGTACACTTCCTCGAACATGAGGAGATACGCATCAACGATAGTATTATCAAGCTGATCCTGCAGCACATGCATCTTTACCTTCTGGCTGAGAAGAGGTGAATCCGTTTGTCCGAAAAGATATTTCTCAAGGACACCTATCTTTATAATTGACTTGAAAGGATTGCCAAGTGACTTGATGATCTGGAACAATGCCGCACCCAGGAAGTCCTCTCTTGATATCTCGTGAAGGTTCCCAAGGTCCACGTAGGCATCCCTTTTCAGGTCGTCCGGAAGTTTCTCATAAAAACGCTCGTACTCATCGTCGGGAACGTAATTAGGGAGAACCCACCAGAAAGGGATTTTTCCCGCTATGAGTATGGAGCTCCTGAAAAATTCATCTTTCAACACAGCCCCTACCGTTGTGCCGAAAGCCTCTTCCTCGTCCTCCGCGAACACGTTCTTTTTCACGCTGTCAATATCATTGATGAAAAGGTGCACCGGCACCTGCAATTCCGCGGAGGCCCATTCCTGTATGCCCTGGATTTTCCTGGTAAAAAGCCTGTACTGATCATTGCTTATGGTATTTCTGTGTATGCATACCCAGTAGTCCAGGTCAGATTTTTTATTGTACGCCACTGTTCCCACGCTGCCCATCACCGCAAACATTTTAACAAAGTCCTTTTCCGAGGTGTCCTCGATGGGAGCCCCGGAAAATTTGCTTCTTATAAATCTTCGTGTATCTTCGTCAGGCGAATAGTTTATCACCCCAATGGGCACGTCCCCTTCCACGTATCCGGGAAGTTTTTTGCTGTTCATACTCAGGAGATACGGGATGGTATTAATAATTCGACATACGGTTACA
The DNA here is from genome assembly GCA_964345775.1 of uncultured Leptospiraceae bacterium. Lineage (GTDB taxonomy): Bacteria > Spirochaetota > UBA4802 > UBA4802 > UB4802 > M55B154. Next base: position 46,606 of record CAYFSO010000004.1, read on the forward strand.
TTCGGCAGCAATTGCTGGAAACGATCATATTTTATATTATTGAACCTGGAGAACTTCTGCCTGTTCTCCTCGATTATTTCCAAAAATTCCATATACTTCCCGGCACCCTTTGCTTACGTTATCATTTCATTTTTTTCTGGCTTCATAGTGGATGACAACAGGGACAACATGGGATTTCCCATCAGGCTTTGCGGCCTCCCCGTGCTTTTCAGTGCGTAATCGGCCCTGTGAAATTCAGGGAAAAGCGACTGTACCCGTTCGGGGGCAAACCTTCCAACCTGCCGACTGAATATTTTCTGCTTCCCGGGCGTAATTTTCAGCGCTTTGAAGATTTCACCATCGGAGATTCCCCTGCCTCTCATATCGTGATATTGTTCTATTCGTTCTGCCTGGTTAAAGAGCAGAGTTAACAGCAGCAGCTCGCTTATCCCCCTGTCGACTGCAGCTTCAAGCATCTCATATGCCCGCCTGTCATCAGAATAGAACAGGTCAATAAATTCAAATTCCGGACTTCCCGGCTGGCTTGTTGTAAAATTCTTTATATCTTCAGCTCCCGCTCTCCCGTTTATTGAGGCATACATTAACTGGTCAAGTACACTGTCAACTTTTCGTGTATCACTGCCTACCATTTCAAAAAGCATTTCGGGAACGTTTTCTTCCAGTTCAAAACCCCTTTCCTTCGCACCACGATTAATATAGCCGATAATATCGGATTCAAAATACTTCCAGAAATGATATACCTGGATATTACCGGAAATCTCCCTTGATACCAGGGAGGGTAAGCGGTTGTCATCATTAGTAAGCACAACCAGTGTTTCCGGCGGAATATTTGTCACCATTTCACGCATAAGCATTTTATTTTCAGTAGTGACCTGCAACCTGTTGATACTGTATAGTACCACCAGGCTTTTGGTACTGAACATTGAAGTGGATACTATAGATCCAACCGCGCGCTTAAGATCATCCTCGGCATGAAACCTCTGAAGATCCCATGATTCACGCTCGGCCGTTCCAAAATGAAGACGCCCTATTGATGCTATGGCCCTGTCCTTCTCCCCTTCTTCTTCACCTATGAAGCAGTAAATTTTGTGCAGCTCCTTCTTCTCAAGTTCCCGGTTAAGCTGTTTCCATGTTGGATACTTTGTATATGCCATGTATCACTTCTTTCCTTTTTCAATTGATGTCTGCAATTCGGTGTACCATCCACGGATGGTTTGAACCTTTATCCTTTCAGCCAGTTGGTTTAATACTGCCGTGCGAACCTCCACTTCAGAGGTTATTGGCGGGCGGATATCCGAGAATACCCGGAATGCCTGAACAGCCCGGTTCCTGAAAATCAGTTTTCCTGTTATGGTCTCTGATAGTGTAACATGGGCCACAACACGCAATCTTTTTTTTACCACGCGGCCAAATTCATCATATTGAATATGCTGCACCTGGTAATCACTCATTTTCCCTGTCAGCAGCAACTGTGGCTGCTGATCCTTTGCAACAACAGCAAGCCGACCGTCAATACTTATCCTCTCGCGTACCCTGCTGGTAAGATACTCTTCTATATCTTCTATCGTGGTCATGTTCTGAAAAGGCGGGATGGCTATCCTGTTGGCATCACGCGGCACAACCGGTTCACCATTCATCCCGGATACAATTTTACCCACCGTCCCTCCTTTTCTTTCTGTTTCCATGATGGAACATGAAATACTTATGAAGAACATGATGGGCAATAGCAGAAGTACCAGTATATTGCTGACATTTCTCATTGTCGTACCAGATTTTTTTGCTCAATTTTTCAGACAGTAAGGCCGAAGATAATGGTATATCATTTTACACTCCAGGGTCTTCCTTTTACACAACGGCACAGTGCAAATGGAAGGCCCTTTGTAAGGGCGGGATTAATAATCCCGCCTTTTTTATTAATCAATTATCCTTATGATCTCTTTAAAGGAATACATTGTTTCCAGGTACTGTCTTGCGGGTGTATCCCAGTAGTACACCGAGTTCTCCGCATTCTCACGTGCCGCATATATGGTATCTTCATGAGCATACCTGAAAAAATTCATGCAGCGTTCCATGGCATCATAGAATGACCAGGAGGTAAAATCAGAGAAAAGAAAACCATTCCCTTTAACTTCTCCCTTTTTCTCTCGTATGGGGAAAACCGTGTCCCTGAGTCCTCCAGTTGCCCTTGCAACCACAAGGCATCCACATGCAAAAGCTTCAAGCTGTGATATGCCTCCGGGCTCGTTCATCGATGGCATGAGAAATACGTCAGAAGAAAGAAGAGGTATACTTACATCCTGGAATCCCATGTTTACCGATACGTGTTCGGTATGGGAACTGTTCAGCTGCATCAAACCATCGGCTATCTTGTATCCATTGTCATCTCCGGACGCGACCGACCCTCCGATTATACCCTGGAAACCGAGGCTATTGAATACACCCTCCGATTCCTCAAGCAGCAACTGGAAGCCCTTCTGTTCCGCCACCCGGTGTATCATGCAGAAAAGTACTTTATCAGGATCAACGGTAAAGCCGCGCTGTACCTGCATGAGAACCTTGTTGCGGACCCTGGTTACCATCTTTCGTCTTTTCTCATCCTTTATTGCATCACAGGCGTATGGTCCCTCGAGGACCTCGGGGTACCGCTCCTGTAACGTGCTTTTCAAGCTGTCATTTTTCTTTAGCAGCTTTTGAAATTCCGGATACCATTCATCCACGAAACCCGAGTCATCAAACCTTTTCTGTACCCGTTCCCCGAAATCATTCCCTATGGCATTGCTGATGCCGATCACGTTACGAAGAATGTGCTCCAGCCCGTCACAGGCTATTTCTATCTGTTTCGCGTAAGAGGGACTCACTGTCACCGTGTTATCGGCAAACCGCACTCCTGCAGCCATGCAGTTCAGCTTTTCATGGTGAACAGTATCCTCGAACTCGTACCCGCGCCAGCCCGGCAGATTGAAAAGGCTGAAAAGGTCTTTCCCCCCTTCCTTCCTGTGATACGAATCAAAATACTGCCAGCCCCCGTTGTGAATGATATGCATAAAGGTTGTACGCGCAAAATTGGGATTGGAACTATACAGGGGATCACTTCTTACGATACCGTTAAAAATCCCAACATATGCATCATTGGTAAAGGTAAACAGCGGGTCAAGTCCAAAACTGCAGATAACCTCCGCGCATGCCCTTGAGAAAGCCACCCGCCTTCTCAGTTTCTCTTCGGAGGTGTATCCCCAGTACAGGCCATCGAAAAATTCATGGTGGTCAAGCAGGTAATAATGAACACCTTCCACCAGGGCATAATGAACCCCTGCCTCGTACTGTACATCTTCAATCATGAAGCTCACGGTTCTCCCCGTGTACTCGGCGCCGCAGGTCTCCATGGCCTTCTGCATCTTTGCAACAGCCTTGGAATCACCATGACGGTACATGGGTGTAATGACATACACCTCTTCATCCATTCTGGCCATTTCCCTGGGAAGCTCATACACAACATTTGCCAGTCCACCACTCTTTGAGAATGGCTCGGCTTCCGCCGACATGAACACAATGGAGCCGCGGCTGTTATGTGCGAGGAGTCCTTTACCCAGCTCGGCCGCCCTCGGGTCCTTGTGGCCGGAGAGTTTCTCTATGTAATCAAGCACCCTGGCACCTGGCAGGATGTTTGATCGGTACATGTGGAACAATATCCGTTTTAATCCCACTTCCAGAAAATTTCTATGCTCATCCCAGAAAAGAGGCAACATGTTACTGCGAATAAATTTTTCAAATTGTCCGTAAGATCCACTGTTTAATGACAACTGTTGAAAAGCAAAATATGAAGAGAAACTCTCAATATTGCTGGCCGTGCAAAGTCTGAAAAAGGAATCCATCAGGAATTCGCTGTAAAGCTCCTCCCTGCCGTCTACGGGCTCAAGGCGCAGCAACTTTACCCTGTCGGTGTACGATACTATGGTGTGGATCTTACATACCCGAAGCTCTTCGCCGGTATAATAGCTGTAATGCCCGGTAATGGGAGAATATATCGGATCGGTAACCCTGTAATACCGGGTATCATCCAGCGGTATACCCGGATTATCAAACTGCAGCGATATGTTCTGGCTGCTGTCAGCAAAATTGAAAGCCCCTATCCATATACTTTCGGCTGTAAATTTCATGGCCGCGGCAACCATGTTATTATTGGCCCAGATAAGGTATCCCCGTCCTTTGTTCTCCCTGTGAAATGTATACCATGAACGGTAAAAAGTCTCAAGGCTTCGATTGGAGGCATACTCGAACTGGTTCCAGTTCACGTAAATGTTATCAAGATACACCTTCCAGCCTTCGCCTTCAGCACTGCCCTCGTAATCCATTATCATGTTATTCATAAAGGAGGTAAGCGCAACCGCCGCCCGCAGGCCCCGGTGCCCGAAAACACTGAGTGCCCTGTGCTCATCGTGGTTACCAAGGACCCCCAGCAGTTCTGTTCCAGTTGGTAATGCTCCCGGAAAGTAGTTGTCGTATATATGGTATACTTCTCTCACGTCCGTTTTGTCGCGAATGATATTCTCACATATCTTGTAAAGGGCCGAATTATAGGGGATGATCCCGTTCCTTGCGAGGTACCGTTCGTGTCCCCAGTAGCATTCCGCCAGGTGCACAAAATACTTTTTACCCACCTGCCGAACCTTGCGCTCGATATTCAGCATGAGGTAATAGTGAAAGGGTATGGAAATTGCATCACGACACGCCGAATCGAAGTAGCCGGTGGTAAGGAAATGTCCATCCTCCCTGTCATTTACGATGATATTACCTTCTACCATTGATTCATGGGTCCTGTGCTCGTTGTAAATCCGTGGGAAATTATTCTTTTTCATCATTATAGGAACGGCGTGTGCCGAATCAAACCTGATCCCGTCGATATCGTATTTTTCGATCAAGGTAAGCACCGACTGGACAAGCCATTCCCATATCTCAAGCTTACGGTAATTTAAAAGCTTGCCATCGTCCCAGCTTCCATACCTCCCGTCGGTAGACGCCCGTACCACCAGGTTACCATTCGGGTCGTAACACTGTACCGCCAGGTCGTCACTTATCTCCTGGCTTTTCCTGTTCAAGTGGGGCACCACGTCAACAATGACCTTGATATCTTTATTATGTGCCTCCTCAACAAGCTCCATGAACTCCTTCTCGCCGCCAAGGAAGTCTTCAATCTCTACCAGGCTCATGGGTGAGAAGGGTGAAGGCGAGGTTGCTGAAGGGTCCCAGTTCTCGTAATTGCTGCCCCGCTTCTGCACGCCAAGCAGGTAGATGGCAGTGATCTGGTACCTTTTTTTCAGGTCATCAAGATGGGCAGTGATATCCGAAAAGCGGCCCAGCCGTATCACCTCGCCGTTTTCATTGTACACGAGCCCCGGATGTCCTTTCTCGTCCATCCAGTATATGCGGGTATGCCCATGTATATCCGGGAATATCTCAAGGACGATCTCCCCCCTGATATCGGGCAACACGTTTACCCTTCCGCTGCATCCATGCTCATCGATCCAGTCAGAGAATTTTCTTTTTTTCCGGTATACCAGGTAATCATGGTGCCCGGGTTCTTCAAATTTTACCTTAACGGTATACTGTTCCCGCTCTGGATCGTATTCAAGATCATAATCATCGTATTGTATATCTTCTTCAAGCAGAAGTGTTTCCGTGGTAGCATTCCTGTAAATACGCAGGAAGTAGTTTCCTTTTTTTTCGGGTAATATGAACTTGAAAGTATTTGTATCGCCGCTCTTTATGTTTATAAAGGTAGTGGCAAGCGGGGCGTCAAACTCCTTGAGCGAAAACAGCCTTTCAAGAAGGTAATTGGCCCTGTCCCGTATCTCGTGAAAATCATGACCCGAGGCAGCCACAAGCAATCGCACAATTTCACGCAGGGAATCCCGGTCATCCCCCTTCTTGTAACGCCGGGCCAGCCTTTCAAGCGAAGCTATTGCCTTCAGGTTGGTTTCATAATCAAAATTCAGCGGATCCCGTTCTAACCTGCTGTCAAGCATGCGAAGATACGTCTGCCTGTTCCTGTCGGTAAAACGCCGGGTCTTTTTCCTTGCGGGGACCTCCCGGTATTCCACCTGGTCAAATGAACTGATCCGAATCACTTCATCCAGAAGGTGGTTGAGCGCGGAGGACACATCGGGAGTTGCGACTTCAATGTGCGAATACCCGGTTTCAATGGCACGCTCCTCTATGCGAAGCAGCCATATAAAGGTCTCGAAAAAAGCATCCTCATCCTTCTTTTCCTCGAAGGAGAGTGCTTCGAATATATTCAGCCCAAGATAAATGGATGGGATCTCAGCCCAGGGAGGGCCCTGTCCAACGTGGGAAAGGACCGTGGTTTCATTTGATACATGGTAAATGGTTGGCAATCCGGAGGTTTCTTTAACGATGACAAAACGCCTGGTTTCAAGGCTTTTGAAATCATACCTGGCAACAGCCCTGTGCACCCATGCAACGGCATCAAACAGTCGTCGCGTGAGCCGGACATCACTTGCCACCCTGTTCCTGGCCTGCTGATCATCCGCGAAAAGCGTATCCAGGATATCGTTTCGTATACGAGTAAATGCTTCTGTATACGACGCGGGATCACCACCCTGTCTCAAACCAAATATAACAGAACGGTCAACGAAAAAAGGAAAGGCCCTGTTTTCGTTGAAAGATCTTGCGATTTCTTCTTTTACCCGGGAATCTGTTATCAGGTTTTCATCTTTTAAATTATACCTGCAAAGGCTGCTTAATGACGTAACCGATTTATCAGTGCTCATATACCCCCTTTATTGCGTCTTGATAAGCTTCAGCACCGGATACCTCTGTTTATACACCCCAAGTGGTGAATACGCAAAGTTGACCTTGCCGCCTTTTTCTTTACTTTTTTTTATTACATCAATCTTCTCTTCAGGAACAAATACCAGAAGCCTGTACTTTTCTGAACTTGTCTGCATCAGCAGAAGTTTATGATTGTCCAAATCGTACACCTTCAGGGAAGATGGTATCTTGTAAAACTTCACAGGGTATAATGCAGCAAAATATTCTTTACCCTGCATGGCAGGATAGTCTTTCAGCAACTGCTTGTACGTAGCCCTGGGAAGGTTTGCTATAGAAATTGCGATTTCCTTGCCAGGTACGTCTGCAAGTTCATTCTCCTGTAGATCCAGATCAACCTCTTTTTCTTCCCCTGCTACCTTCTTCTGCTCTTTATCCGTCTTTTGCTTGAGAATGAAGAAGCTTTGCACCTGGTACCCGGCACTTGCTTTTTTCCTGGTTTCTTCGTCAACCACGCCATACGGCATTATGGTATCGCCTCCATGGGTACGGGCAAGTTCCTTCGCTTTCTCCACGCGCTGATCCAGTGTCATGCCGCCAATATCCACTATACCTATTTCATGGTAGCCGGCCATGTCATCTATCAACACCAGTTCCACGTTCTCGCCGGGAGACAGTGGGTCATACTTTTCACCGGTAACAACCACCTTCGAAGTGGATGAGCAGGAGACCGCACCAACAAGAATAAAAATCGTTACTATCTTTTTCATTATTTTTACCTTCCTGCCATGTTACAACTTGACATGGAAAACAGTAAACAGTTTTAGTCCCCACGTCAATAGAAAAAAGATTCTCCTCATGCCATGAGTATTTTATTCTTTGACACGCAAATGCCCGTTCATGTATTCTTTACAAAACACGATATGGAGCGATCATATGAGCACTAATCCCGATAACACCGTGTCCTATCCACTTAGAGATTATCGACCTGATGCTGCAGAATTTACTGCCGAAGAAAAGAAAATTCTTGAACATATTAACAGCAAGGTAGCCGGCGGACAATCACTTAAGGATATTCTTGAATTTCTGTATAATGAAACATCATCCATCATGCCCTGTGACAGGATCGGGATCGCTTTTACCGATGAAAGCGGTAAAAGGCTTATCCTGTATCACGTAATTGCATCATACGAACCTCTTCACCTGGACCGGGGATATGCAGCTGATCTGCGGGGAAGCTCCCTGGACAGGGTGTTCAGTGATGGGACTCCCAGGGTAATAAATGACCTCCAGGAATACCTTGAATCCAATCCCGGCAGCAGGTCTACACGGTTACTGGTGAAAGAGGGAGTACGTTCAAGCATGACATGTCCACTATATGTTGATCAGCGGATAGTAGGTGTTCTCTTCAGGAGCTCCAGGAAACCCGGTGCATATTCCATGCACGAGGTTAAACTGCACAAGGCCATATCAGAACGGTTAAGCCAGGCAGTGGAGAAGGCCTGGCGCATTGAACAACTCTCGTCCGCATTGAATGCCTATACCGAGATGCTCAGTTTTGTGACCCATGAGCTGAAAAGTCCACTTTCATCTATTATTACACTGGGGAAAACCCTTAACAGCGGCTACTTCGGCGATGACCCGGCAAAGCACGAGGAGATGATAGGCCGTATGATAGACAAGGCCGAGTACCTGGGCACCATCGTGAACGAATACCTGAACCTCTCAAGAATAGAAGAAGGACGCATGTCCGTAAAACCAGTGGATGTTGACCTGCATAATGACATTATTGAAGAAGCCATTGACATAGTACAACCACAGGTTGAAGAAAGGAACATTGAACTCGAAAAAATATACGATGAAAAAATTACAACAGCGAAATGCGATCCCGACCTGATGAAAATCGTTCTTCATAACCTGTTAAGCAACGCGGTGAAATACAGCGATGAAAATGGTACCGTCAGGGTTACCACCCGCCATGATGACCAGAACCTGTATATCGACGTCTGGAACCAGGGGCCCGGATTCCCCGAGGAACAGAAGTACAGGCTGTTCAGGCGTTTTTCAAGGATAGAAAAAGACGAACTGATGGACCGGAAGGGCAGTGGCATAGGCCTGTTTGTCTCTTACAACATAGCCTACCTTCACGGGGGAAGGATCGTTGCCGATTCAAAAGAAGGCGAATGGGCACAATTTACCGTTGAAATACCCCAGCCCCCGAAGGTAGATGAAAACGATCAGGGATAATCGCTCTGCCTCAGAATTTCAGGCCTGAAGGTTTCACAAAACGAACATTATTTTTTTTCATATCTTCAATGGCATTCGGGATGCTGTCAGGTGGCGTCCCCACCCCCCTGGAAAGGTCGGGTAAGAGATATACCTCGAACCCCTTTTTGCTTCCGTCTACTGCAGTGAAGAATACGCACACGTCCAGGGCAAGGCCGCATACGAATATACGTTTCACACCACGCCCTTTAAGATATCCTTCCAGGCCGGTTTCTGTTTTATGGTCATTTTCAAGAAATCCTGAATAACTGTCAATTCCCGGGTTATATCCCTTTCGTATTATCATGTGAGCGCTGTCAACATGGAGATCATCGTGCAGGGATGCCCCTTTTGAACCGATTACGCAATGATCCGGCCAGAGCACAGGGCCGATACCCGGTCCCTCAACAGCATCAAAAGGTTCTTTCCCCTCATGCTGGCTTGCAAAGGAATTATGATCTGGGGGATGCCAGTCCTGTGTACACACTACCGTGTACCGGTTTTTGAAAAATTCATCCATCAGCTTGTTCACTTCACCTGTAAAGGCATCACCTTCATCAACGGGAAGGGCACCCCCCGGCATAAAATCGTACTGCATATCCACTACCACCAGTGCGTCTTCACTGGTCACTTCCACGCTTTCAATGTACTGAATATCAAGTTCCATGATCGCTCCTTTTATTTCCTCTTTCTTATCATTATAATAACAACCGGCGTATTAATCAAGCCACCATCGTCACGCATTGCGGGCACATACCACTGAAAAAATATCTTGAAAAAAATGCTGACCCCATTATGAATGGCTACCTGTTCCCCGTCATCACTGTCCATTCAGGCATGAAGGGGATTGAAAAAATCAATTATTATGGTATACTACTATACAGTAGACTATGAGTACGAAACACGCCGATTTATCCATCCGTGTTTCACGTAAACTGCACTCGCTGAATAAACCTTATAATTCTGTAGAAGGAGCCGTGTATATGAGCACCGAGAAAATGTATTGTGCCAACTGTTTAAACTGTACTGTCTTTCGACAATATGAAACTGACAATAAAAACTTTGTACTGAGGGTTCGATGCCAGAAGAAGAAATGGCTCAAACGATCCGGAGAGGAAAAGGTACACAAGTATTTCACCGTTGCCCGGCGAGTAATGGAGGAATGCGAAGACTATGTTGAGGCCGGCGAACTGTACCCATACATCAAAAACCTTAGAAAGGCACTGCCGGTTAAAGATGAGCTATATGCAATAGAAAGGTAAATCCCTCTTTCAGGACCACACTCCCGGCAGTGTGGTCCCGCACTTTTTACATTTGCCGTCATCCAGGTTGTTCCCTGACATGCTGAAAATATTGCGTGAAAGCACTTCTTCTCCACAGGAAGGGCATCTTGTCACTGCCGGCGTACGCACGTTTCCCAGGTACACATAACGCAGGCCTTCATTACCGGCAATATCTCTTGCCCTTTCAAGGTCAGCAATTGGAGTTGGCGGTGCATCCTGTAATTTATGTGCGGGAAAAAACGCGCTGAAATGCAGCGGGTAGTCCTTTCCAAGGTTTTCTACTATCCATTTGCACATCCTTTCTATCTCTTCATCACTGTCATTATATCCAGGAATAACGAGGGTTGTAACTTCTATCCATACATCCATTTCTTTCAAAAGTTTTAACGTATCAAGTACCGGCTGCAGTTTTGCCCCGCAAATTTTCCTGTAGAATGTATCATTGAATCCCTTGAGATCCACGTTGGCCGCATCAATAAATGGATACAGCTGTTTTCCTGGTTCTATCTCAAGGTAACCGTTGGTCACCAGCACGTTCTTCAGGCCATTATCCCTTGCTTTTTTTGACGCCTCCAAAACATATTCATAGTTTATACCCGGTTCGTTATATGTATACGCAATTGATTCACAATCCTTTTCCTTTGAACGGGACACGAGGGTATCAGCATCAAGCCTTGAACTGGGTATATTTTCAGGATCTGCGCTGCTCAGCTCCCAGTTCTGGCAATGCATACACGACATGTTGCAGCCAGCAGTTCCAACTGACATGGACAAGGATCCCGGAAGAAAGTGATACAGTGGTTTCTTTTCTATGGGGTCAACATGTATGGCACATGGCATCCCGTATATCAATGAATACAGTTTTCCTCCCTGGTTCTCTCTTACCCTGCATATGCCTCTTTTCCCGTCTGAAAGAACACAGTTATGCGGGCAAAGCAAACATTGCACCTTGCCATCATCCCGTACGGTGTAATGTAATGCTTCCTTCATTAACCACCCTCCTCTTCTTCTACGTGCTCTTTTACTATCTCCGCGAACTCCTCCCTCACCCTGTCCGCGTCACCTTCATTGTACGCAACAATATTACGGATATGAACAAATGAATCGAGATCCATCTCTTCGAAATGTATGGCAAAGCCGTCACTCTCATGTCTTACAACCGAACCCGTCACGTTTACCGTGAGATCCGAAGTTGATCCCTGAAGTGAAACAACTATGGTAACCCTGGTCCCTATGGGAATGGATTTATCCGTCTCAACGAAAAGCCCCCTGAGACTTAAATCACGCACCATTCCCTCAACCACATTATTATCGTATTTAACCATGGCATTAATATCAAATTCAACCCTGCTTGATTTTCTCTTTTCCATGTTTCTCTCCACGTTCGTGTATTTCAATCTATCAATGTACGGAAGCCTGTACCATGATAATATATGATACCATATACATTATTTCAAGAACAAGCGAAAGTTACCTGTCGGCTGCAAAACAAAGGGGACAGGTAATCGTTATGACCCTGCCCCCGAGTGGAATCCTTTATTATAGTTGTGAGACTTACTGCAACTGGTTATAGTTGGTCCTGTAATCTTTATTGTTGGGATCACGCTTTACAGCCTCCCCGTACCAGTACTTTGCTTTCTGCGTATCGTTTAACTTGTACCTGTATATCCATCCCAGGTATCCGGCAGCCCAGGCATAATCACTGTTATACTTGTGGGCATTCTCAAGATAGGGTATGGCCTGCCTGTACTGACCAAGCTGGCTGTAGCAGTACCCCAGGTTGGCAAGTGTGTACCTGTAGGTATTGTTCACTTTAAGTGAATCCTTGTAGTATTTAATAGCTTTTTTGTACTGGCCTTTGAGCAGGTAAATATACGCCTTTTCACTCCATGCCTTGTAATCCTTTTTATCAACCTTGATGGCCTTTTCAAAAGCTCCCAAAGCCTTATCGTATTCCTCCAGCTTCCGGTAACCAATACCCAGGTTTCTGAGACCAAGGGAATAGTTGGGGTATTTTTCAAGAACGGTCTTGTACATTTCAACCGCATCCCGGGACTGTCCTTTCCTTTCGTACACCACACCCTGGTTCATGTAACCAACCTTGTAACCGGGGTCAATGTCCACGGCATTTTTGAAATACTTCAGCGCCCTGTCGTAATCCCCGTTGTTCAAGTATATAACCCCCAGGTTGTTGTGGGCATCTGTGAAGAACTTGTTTCGTTCTATAGTCTTAAGAAGGAACTGCTCCTCTTTCTTGTCATCGTATGCAAATACCTTGCTGAGCAGAAAATACGCCTCGGCATTGTTAGGATTTATCTTGATGGCTTTTCTGGCCTCTTTCTCGCAGAGTTTCCACTTGTTTGGCAGCTTCTTCTTGTCTACCTCCTGGTAATACCTTGCAAGTGACACGTGAGCCTCGTCAAGGTTGGGATCAATTTCAATCGCCTTTGTGCTGTATTTATACGACTTTTCCACCAGCGACGGGTCAGTCCTGTTGTGGTAATTTCGCAGCTCCCAGGAACGAAGAGAATAGGCCTTGCCCAGGCCCGCATACGCAAGACTGTACCTGTCATCGATCTCAACAGCCTTGTTGTACATATCGATAGCCTTGAGGTAGTCAAGCTGAAAGAGCAAAAATTTCTGCCCCTTCACGAAATATTCATAGGCGGATATGTTCCTCGTGGCGTTGTTCTTGATACGTTCTTTTACCGCGCTTGTGATGGATACGTTGGTCTCATCAATGATCTTCAGTGCTATCTGGTCCTGCAGGTCGAATATCTGGTCAAGTATGCCGGTAGCCTGTACCTGTTTCAGCACCTTGTGACTTTCGACTTCCACTATCTTTGCCGATATGCGCACCTGGTTGCCAAATTTCTGGAAATTACCAACCACCATGAGATCTGCACCCATTGCCTTACCGGCCTTTTTTGCAGAATTTTCGTCGATAACACCGGTTTGCCCCAGTGCCACCTCTTCCATGAGTTTATCAACGTTGGTCCGGTCTACAACGATGTATTCTTCCACGTTGCGAAGCTTGTATGATACAGAATCGGCAATACCGATCTCCAGCCATGTAATGTTATTATCCCTGGTCAGGTTCTTGAACGCGGTCACCCCTATGACCCTTTTGGCAAATGCTTCAGAAGCGAATAGAAGGATGGAAATTGTTAAAAGAAAGGCCACTTTTCTCTTCATGGCAGTACCCTCGTATAGTGTGTGATTATCCGGCCGTGCCACCGAATGGGGATTATACATTACATAAGAGTACTAAATGAAAGTAAAAAGGCAATAAAAAAAAGAGCGGCGCAATAGAATAATTACCTGTTTAAAGAAGAGCCGCACGGGACAGAATTTCTACAGGGTTACCTCTATTTCCCTGTCCTTCAGGTACGCCTTCACCTCCCTTATGTTGAGAATGCGGAAGTGGAATACCGAGGCAGCCAGCAGAATATCAGCGCCTCCCTTTACCACCGCATCGTAAAAATGCTCCAGGGTGCCTGCCCCGCCGGAAGCGATCACCGGGACAGTGACTGCATCGGTTATTGCCCTGGTAAATTCCAGGTCATATCCCTGCTTTGTGCCGTCCCCATCCATACTGGTTGGCAAGATGGACCCGGCACCCAGGTCCTGGCATTCCCTGGCCCATGCCACTGCATCCTTACCAACGGGCCTGGTGCCTCCGGATACCACCAGTTCGAAACCGGAAGCCATATGGGCATTTCTTTTACCGTCAACGGCCACGGTGACTTTCTCCTTGCCAAACCGTTCAACCGCACTGGCCACCAGCTGCGGGTCCTTTACCGCCGCACTGTTCATGGATACCCTGTCTGCACCCGCATTCAGCACCTCTTCGATATCAGAAAGGCTGCCAATACCGCCACCCACCGTCAATGGAATTGAAATTACCGATGACACGTTCTTCACCCATTCCAGCATGGTTTTACGGTTCTCAAGTGTTGCCGCGATATCCAGCATGGCCAGATCATCGGCACCCTCTTCCTGGTAAAAGGCCGCGTTCTCCACCGGGTCACCCGCATCCTTTATATCAACGAAATGCACACCTTTCACAACCCGCCCGTTTTTCATATCAAGACACGGCATTATCTTAATAACGCTCATTACTTACTCCTCCTCCCTCTTCACTCCTCACTCCTCACTGTTCACTATATCAAATATACACTTCCCGTGGTTTGCTTCCCTGCTGCGGGCCTATATAGCCAAGCTCTTCCATTCGTTCCACGATGCGTGCCGCCCGGTTGTAGCCGATGGAAAGCCGACGCTGAAGGTACGAGGCAGAGGCCTTCTTGGTTTCCTCGATGATCTTGATGGCCTCCACGAAAAGTTCGTCCTCTTCGCCCGAATCATCATCCTGGTCATTCTCGAATAGCGAGGCCTCGATATCGATGTAGTTGGGAGTTCCCATGGACTGCAGGTGCTGTACCACCGACATTATTTCGTCCTCGGATATGAATGCACCCTGTATACGGACGGGGAAGGAACTCATGGGAGACTGGTACAGCATGTCACCACGGCCCAGAAGCTTCTCCGCGCCGTTCTGGTCTATGATGGTACGCGAGTCTGTCTTCTGCGCCACCTGGAAGGCCACACGTGCCGGAAAGTTGGCCTTTATAATACCGGTGATAACGTCAACCGACGGCCGCTGGGTTGCCAGCACCAGGTGTATCCCCACTGCCCGCGCCTTCTGTGCGATTCGTGTGATGAATCCTTCGATCTCCTTGGCCGCCACCATCATCAGGTCGGCAAGCTCGTCCATAATGACCACGATGTAGGGCAATATCTCGGCATCCCCGCCCTTCTTTGCAGCCTTCTCGTTGTAGCGTTCAATGTCCCGGGTATTCAACTCAGACAGAAGGTAATACCGCCGCTCCATCTCGTACATGGTCCATTTGAGTGCCCTGGGGGCTATACCCGGTTCGGTTATCACCGGGTGCAGCAGGTGAGGCAGGCCATTGTACAGCTGCAGTTCCACCATCTTGGGATCCACCATGATAAAGCGCACGAAATTGGGGTCGTAGTTGTATACAAGGCTGGTAATAATTGCGTTTACCAGCACCGATTTACCCGATCCCGTTGCACCGGCGATCAACAGGTGGGGAAGCTGTTTCAGGTCCATGATGACCGGCTTGCCCAAAATATCCTTGCCCAGGGCAACTTTCAGCTTGCCCGGACGTGAATGGTATTCCGGGGATTTCACAATGTCACCAAGGGTAACCACTTCCCTCTTTACGTTTGGCACTTCTACGCCGATGGCCTTCTTACCCGGAATGGGTGCCACTATACGCACCCTCGAAGCGGCAAGGGCCATGGCTATGTCATCCGCAAGGCTGACTATCTTGTTCACCTTGATACCGGGAGCTATCTGCATTTCGTACAACGAGATAACCGGCCCCCGGTTCACGTTGATGACCTTTGATTCTATACCAAAATCCCTGAGTGTATTCACAAGAAGTTCAGAGTTTCGAACTATCTCCGCTTTCCAGCTGGTTTCATCCGTTGTTTCTGAGGAGTAAAGAAAACGGGTGGGTATTATATACTCCTGGTTGATGGAGACTTCTTCAAAGACCTTCTCCCCGTCACCGTAATATACATTTTCTATTTCATCATTCCCGTCGTCTTCGGCGTACACCTCGTCGGGTTCATTTTCAAAATCCAGGTCCGGGGTATCAACCACCGCCGTTGATGCCTGCGGCTGTCCCCCGTCCTTCTCAACATTCTGTTCACCTGCAACCGGTATGGCACCGGATATTGCCCTTTCCGGTTCAAGCATTTTAAACCTGTTATACTTCACCTGTGTCTCTTCCGGTTCAGGGGATTCCTGGTAATTATAAACGGCTGGGTACGAGGATCCTTCCACTTCTTCATACGCATCTTCATCATAGACGTTCACGTCAAATGTTAGTTGATCATCTTCAGGTTCTTCGTTATTGTCACCGGTATAGGTCATGTCCTCCAGTTCTACCAGCCTGGGGGTACTGTTTTCCATGAAGTCCTTTTCGTAATAGTCTTCGCCGTAGACTACCACCTTCTTTTTTACTACCCAGGGCAGCCTCTTTTTACCGTTCAGCTTCACGTCAATGCTGTTGAGTGGAATGGATTCCCGTGTTTTCTTCATTTTTCTACGGTTTGCCATGTTCTTAAAAAAGGAACCAATACTTCCCCGGTGTTCCCCGCCGTATTCAATTATATTGGTAATGGAAACAATACCAAGAAGTATCATGCCGATCAGGTTTATGGTAAGGGTAAATATCCACGCACCTGCAGTTCCAGCCAGGTGCACGAATGTTTTCATGAGGGATATCCCGATAAATCCACCGGAAAACTGTGAAATAACGTTACCCCGGGCCAGTGCGAGCAACACCGACATGGTGACCATGAGGAATACAAGGGAAAAGACCTTTTCCATGACGGGAACCGCCGATCCTTTCCTTATGAATGACCAGCCGGCCACAAGCAGTATTATACCAAAGATGTAGGACGAGTATCCAAAGGAGGACCGCAGCAGGTGGCTCACCCATGCGCCGATGGGACCCGCCACGTTCAGCACCTCGAGGTTGCCCCGCAGGTTGTCAATATCGGATATATGGTAACTGAGAAGAGAAGCAAAAATAAACATGCCGGTAATTATCAGCAACACACCGGTTATTTCTCGTAAACGTCGGTCCTGTACCACGGTTCCCCCCGGTTATTCATAACTACTGTACAGGTCAATGCTACAGGAAAACGATAATCCCTGCCAGGCCAATTGCGATGGTATAATACCCGAATACGTCGATACGTATGCGCCGTACCATGGCAAACAACAGCTTAAGGGATGCCAGGGCCACCAGGAAAGTGACCAGCATTGCCACCAGCAGCGGGAGCAGCACATGTAGTTCCAATCCCTTCTGGAAAAGCGGCAGCGCTTCAAGGAAACCCGCACCGGCTATTACCGGTATCGCCATAAGGAAGGAAAAACGGGCCGACTCTTCCGGTTCAAGGCCCGCCAGCATCCCACCCGTGATAGTTGCACCGGAACGGGAAATACCCGGTATTATGGCCAGAGCCTGGCATACCCCAATGCAAATTGACCTGTACATACCTGTCTCTTCTATATATCGGCTTTTCATGGGGATAATTTTAGTTGATAACAGGATTAAACCGTTCACGCACAGCATAATAAATACTGAAAGCGGATTATTAAAAAAACGAGTAAAATAGTCATGCAGCAGTACACCGGCTGCACCCGCAGGTATGGACGCGGCAAGTATATACAGTACGGCCCTGAATTCCTTTTCACCCGTTCCCCTGCCGCTTATCTTCTTCAACGTGCCCCTGGTCAACCTGGCAATATCCCTCCATAAAAATACCAGTACAGCCATAAGTGAAGCCACGTGCAATGTGACGTTCACAAAAATTTCGGACGACGTACCCATTGCCTGCATGGTAGACTGGAACCAGGGAACATGCCCAAGCAGCACCAGGTGCCCTGAAGAAGAGACGGGTAAGAATTCCGCTACACCCTGCACCACGCCCAGGGTAACTAAAACTAACATGAGTTCAAGCATATCAGATCTCCACGATGGCAACTTCGACTACGGGATTCCTTCGCGTGTGTTTATAGATGGTACTCTTGACGATTTTTTTCACACTTGCCTGTGCCTGTTTCAATGACGCACCGTCGACAAGCATCTTACTGAGCTGGTTTTCGGCATCGCGTTCAATCAGGCGGATCACCTTCTCACCTTTCTGTCCGGTAAAGCCGTGGGAGAGTACCTTTGGCTGGCTCATCATCATACCTTCGGAAACTACCGAGGTAATAACAACTATCCCACCCGATGCAAGGGAACGTCTTTCATCTATAAGTTCGCCGGTTACATCGCCCCGCAACGAACCATCAACGTACACCATGGGCAGGTCAAGGGTCTCTGCTTTTTCTATCTTCTTGCGTGTGAGCTCTATGGCATCACCTGTCTGCCCTATCATGATATGATTCTGTTTTACGCCAAGTGATTCGGCAAGCTTCGCGTGCGCCCGCATGTGCTTGTACTCACCATGAATGGGTATGAAAAATTTTGGACGGGTCAGGGATATCAAAAGCTTCAATTCTTCCTGTGAACCATGACCGGACACGTGGATGTCCTCGTCCTGCTCGTAGTGCACCTCGGCCTGCATTTTCAGAAGGGAATTGATGATCTTGTTCACCATGCGTTCATTACCGGGGATCACCGAGGCAGTGATCACCACCGTATCGCCGGCACCGATCCTGAAATGCCTGTGTGTGCCACCGGCCATCCTTGTGAGTGCTGACATGGGCTCACCCTGTGTACCGGTACACACAACCACCAGCCGCTTATTGGTGTACTTGCCGATATCCCTGGTATCGATGATCAGGCCTTCCTTGTACTTCAGGTATCCCAGCTGGGTAGCGATCTCGATGTTCTTCTGCATGGTCATGCCCGAAACCACCACCTTCCGGTTATACCTGCCTGCGGCGTCGAGCACCTGCTGTATGCGGTGTATATTTGATGCAAAGGTAGCCACGATGATGCGGCCCTTGCAACCGGAGAATATATCGATCAGCTTGTCTTTCAGCACACTCTCCGAACGGGTATATCCCTCTCGTTCAGCATTGGTACTGTCCCCCATCAGCAGGTGTACACCCTGCTGACCGTAATCACCGAAGCGGTGCAGGTCGGCAACCTTCCCGTCCACCGGCGAATGGTCGATCTTGAAGTCACCTGAATGGATGATAATACCCACAGGCGTCTGGATGGCAAGCCCCACCCCGTCAATGATGGAATGGTTCACCCGTATGAATTCTACGGCAAAGCTGCCGATGTGCACCAGGTCCCTGGGCACTATCTCCATGAAAACCGGCTCCTCAAGGGGCTTGCGTTCTGCAAGCCTGCTCTGTATAAGTCCGATGGTAAGCCTGGTGGCGTATATGGGAGCCGTCACTTCCTGAAGCAGAAAAGGGATGGCACCGATATGGTCCTCGTGGCCATGGGTCACGATAATGGCTTTCAGCTTTTTCCTGTTCTTGATCACATAGCTGAAATCAGGGATAATAAGGTCAACGCCCGGCAGGTCATCACCGGGGAACATGATACCGCAGTCGATGATCAGCATCTCGTCCCTGTATTCCATGAGCATCATGTTCCCGCCCACGGCACCAAGACCGCCCAGGGAGATTATCCGTACTTTATCCTGTTCTTTCTTTTTCATATTCCCGTATGACCAAATCCGCCTTCATTCCTTGCAGTTTCCTGCAGGGCGTCCACCACTTCAAAACTGCCCCGGTATACCCTGGCAAACACCACCTGTGCCATACGCATGCCGGGTTCAACGGTAAACGCTTCATTTCCAATGTTCCCGATGATCACCTTTACCTCGCCCCTGTAATCAGCATCAATTGTACCGGGACTGTTCGGAAGGATGATACCGTGTTTAAAGGCAAGCCCGCTCCGTGGCCTGATCTGCGCCTCGTATCCCGGAGGTATTTCCATGTATATGCCGGTTGGCACCAATACCCGCTCGCCCGGATACAGGGTAACGGCTTCTTCCAGTCCTGCATACAGGTCGGCACCCGCGGCGTGTTCACTCTGGTATTCAGGTACCCTCGCGTTGGGTAAAAGTTTCAGCTTGATATCTATCATGAAAAATTCCTTTGTCATTCCTGCATTCCGTTTTAACTTCAGCCGGGATGACACTACTGTTTACTAATAACCAATAACTAATTACTAATCATATAATCAGCACAGAATGAACAGGACGCCATTTCAAGTCAAGCAATTACTGTATATTCCCTACGTCTTCTTCCGGGTGGCCTTTTTCCGCGGAGACGGCTTAACAGTTGCACTATCTTCTTCAAGGTGCAGCATATGGGTTTTTACTCCCAGCTTTTTGAGTTCAATGGCAAGGTCAATTCGCAGCTGGCTGCGGAACAGCCAGGCATTTCCCGGGCTGTTCACCCATCCGGCTACCCAGCACTGAATACCGTCCTTTGCCAGCTCCATGACCCAGAAGTCCGTTTCGAAATTCTTTAACACGTATTCGTTTTCGGCGGCAATCTCCATTGAACGGGTTTTTACCAGTTCAATGTCTGCATCATATGAAACCCAGAACGTGACTGATGTCCACTGGTATGGATCGTTAATGGTGTAGTTGATAAAATCCTTCTGCAGCATGGTACTGTTGGGCACGATGTACCGCTTCCAGTCCCATATTTTTATGATGGTATGGGTAATGGTTATGTCCTCCACGGTGCCGTAAAGGTTCTCGATCATCACCGTGTCGCCAAGGCGCAACTGTTTTGAAAAAGATATAACAATACCCGAGATAACATTCTCCACGAAAGGCTTGGCCGCGATACCTACAACCACTGCCCCCACTGTAACGAAGAGGGAGATCACCGCTGCCGGCGCTTTGCCAAGGAATGGTACGGTAAAGGCCACCAGCCATACAAAGAAAAGTATGATATAGGACAATCTCCTTATAATGGTAAACCTGCCCCCAATACTGTTGACCGCTTTATTACGTGCTTTTTTTACCGGGTTCTTTATAGGTGCTTCCAGGGGAACAGCCTGAAATCCCTTCAGGTCTTCCGCCCTTTCAGTACGCTGTTGTTCATAGGCCGTGATAACATGCCTGATTAACAGGTAAATAACCAGGGTGATCCCGGTCAACCCAATGAGATACACCATGTCCTGCTGGTCAATTATTGCCGCCATTTGCTTTTTTAAATACTCCCGCTGATGGTTATTTTTATGAAAACTATAGTATATCACGTAAATCATCGCAACTGTATTTTAAATTTTACCTGTTTGTAATATACACAGTAAAAATACGCGCTTTTTTAATTGCAGGATGATCGTTTATTTCTATATATTGACACCCATACTGGCTATTACACGGGGTGAATCAATGATATCAACCGGGATATCCCACCTGGACAAGCTCACCGGGGGTCTGAAACTGGGTGACAACGTAGTATTCAAGATAGAGAGTGGCGTACCAATAGAGTATTTCATCAAGTCTTACTTCAATTCTTCACACGAGTTCAACAAAAGCGTTATTTATATTAACTTCAACTATTCACCCCATACCATATACAAGAGATTCCATGAAATATTCACCCGCGCAAACGTCACCCTGATTGACGCCTTCACCCATGGCAAGGGCAACAGCGATCCGGTCTTCCTGGATTTCTACTACCAGAAAAACCAGGAAGACATCAGGGAAGTGATCTGTATCGAGAATCCCCGGGATATTTCCTCTTTCCTTGAAAAGATGAACCAGATCCAGGAGGTACACAGGGAAGGTTCATTTTACATATTTGACAGCCTCACCGGGATGAACGAACTATGGAAAGATGAACAGGCGGTACTTGATCTCTTTGCCTTCACCTGCCCCAAGCTGTATGACCTGAACACCATCGCTTACTGGGTATATGAGAAAAACGCGCATACAAAAAAATTTATTGCCGGCATCACCCATATTACGCAGATAGTTTTTTCTCTTCTTAATACCGATGAAGATTATTACGATCTCAAGGTACTGAAGCTGGAAGACAGGCCGGACACCAGCGTGGCAGGCGCACACAGTTTTAAAATAGTAAACCGGTCTATTGAATTCCAGGAACAGCGCGAGCTCATGCCCTTTCATATTGGCACAAGGGTAAAAGAACTGCGTAAGTCACAGCATATTACCCAGTCTGACCTTGCACGGCAACTGGGCATGACCCCGGGGGCAATATCCCAGATAGAGAACGACATAACCTCACCGTCGTTACACACCCTGGTGCAGCTTTCCAGGATATTCAACAGGCCCGTGGAGCATTTTATATCTGAGAACACACTTGATGAACCACGCAGGGGATTTACCATATTTAACAGGAATGAAGAACAAGGGGAAGAAAACCAGGACCTGCTGATGAGAGATCTTACTCGTGACTCGGTACCGGGGATACAGGTATACCATATAACACTCAAAAAAAACAACAGTATAGAACGCCCCCTGTTCCTGCATAAAGGCAGGGAATTTTTCACTGTTATCGATGGCACAATATCCGTGACGATACACGATGAAGATCATTTCCTCTCAAGTGGTGACTCAATATACCTTGAAACAGCCTTCATAGAGAAGTGGCTCAATCCATCCAGCGAAGATTGCCATATCATGTACCTGCTGCTATAGCATATATCCGATGAAATTCTTTTGATTCCCCGCCAATGTGCCGATAGAATAATATATAAATTTCATCGTACAGGGTATAATAATGACAGATATTGACGAAATCAATGAGCTGGAAAAAAAGGTCTATGACCTGCGAAATCTCATCGAGATAGGGATAAGCCTTTCTTCCAACCTTGAATTCGAGAGTCTCGTAGAATCACTGCTGTACAGCTGTATAGGGCAGATGTTTCTGGAAAAGATTGCCCTGCTGCTGCAGGTTGATATTGATATCAATGATTACTATATACACATGTCAAAGGGATACGATTCCGATTTTCCCGGTGAAGTAATAATTTCAGAGAACTCTCCTTTGGTACAGTACCTTGAAAGCAACCCCTATCCTGCACGGTACGAAGACCTTCTCGATGTCAATGATATTAAAGACGAGCTGAACAGGATCGCTTTCCTTGCCCCAGTGATAATTGTCCCATTGAAATCAAAGAACGCCTTGAACGGCATACTCCTGTTGGGAAAGAAGCTGAATGGAGAAGAGTTCTCTGCAAGTGACCGCGAATTCCTGAACTACCTGTCACGGTTCGGGGCAATCGCCGTAGAAAACTCCCGCCTGTATCTCATGTCCACACTTGACCGCATGACAAGGCTGTATATACACCATTATTTCCAGATACGTCTTCTTGAAGAGATGAAACGCAGCCAGAGATACAAGACACCATTATCACTGATCATTTCAGATATTGACCATTTCAAGAATTTCAACGATACCTACGGACATCAGCAGGGTGACATCGTGCTGAAGGAAGCGGCACGGGTTTTCAAGGAACAATTACGGAAAATTGATCTTGCCGCCCGGTACGGTGGAGAAGAATTTGCCATTATACTGCCTGAAACCAGTCTCAAGGAGGCAGGCCAGGTGGCCCAGCGGCTTCGGCAATCCATTGAAAGCTATCCTTTCAGCGGCCAGGATAAACCGCTGCATGTCACCATCTCCCTTGGTGTAGCCGAGTATGATCTCAACCGGGATGTTGACTCAAAGACCCTCATAGACCGCGCAGACCGCGCCATGTACGGGGCCAAGGAATCCGGACGTAACCGGGTAGCCATGTTCAAATAACAGGTGTCAACTATACCAGGAAGCTTTTAATAGTTGCATCTTTTATGCCGATAGATTGTACTAATATTATGTCACGGAAAAAGAACACGAATACAGGAAATCATAACATGCAGGAACAACAGAACCGTTTCGCGTATGCCGTTGAACTCGAAAAATGCGGAGATTATTCCAGCGCACTGCGTGAGTACAAGGCCATCGTATCCGAAAATTCTTCCTATAAGGAAGCGTATCTCAACCTTGGCTCCCTGTATTCACGAATGGAGCACTACGACGAGGCAATGGAAAACTATCATCACGCCCTCAGGCTTGGTGAGGATTACCTCATATACTTCAACATAGGCAGCATTCTCTACCGTAAGGGAGAATACAAGCGGGCGGTCCTGATGCTGGAAAAGGCACGCCGCATGCAGCCCCGTTTCCCCCTTACCATTCTGGTCATGGGCCTGTGTTTCAGCAGGCTGAACAACCGCAAGGCAGCCCTCACCTGTTTCGAGGACGTGCTTGCCATCGCACCCCGTAACAGGGTAGCACTCACCGCCCTGGCCCTTCATTACTACGAGGAAGGCAACTACAGCAGGACGCTGCAGCTGCTTGACCAGCTGGAAAAAACCGGTATTGATAAAAACAGGTACAACCGTCTTCGCGCCGATTCACTTATGAATTCCGGCCGGGATGACGAGGCGGTGGCGGTTGTAAAGAACATGCGCCACACCTCGGAAGGCTTTAAAAAGTTCGACACCTTCATTGAAGCTGTACCGGTTGAACTTTTCACCGACAGGCATGGCACCATCGACACCAAGATAGGCATTTTAAAAGAAAAGGTTATGACGGACGGGGACAGGGACAGCCTCATATCCCTCAGCCTTTGCCACATGCTGAAAGGCGACATGGATTCCGCCATGGATTACCTCTTCCAGGCAAAGAAGCATACCCTGCATTAGGCTTAACAACGGATACCTGTTTCCCCAAATACAGGGGCGATTAGCTCAGTCGGTTAGAGTGCCTGCCTCACATGCAGGAGGTCACTGGTTCGAATCCAGTATCGCCCACATGCCGGCCCATTACAAGTGAAGGTTCTCGTGAAGCCGTGCATATGATATCCCTTCAAGCTGTACCGGCAAACCGGGTTTCTCCCCTTTTACTGCAAAGCCGAAACAATACTGTTCATTCATAACCCTGCTTTGAAAGTGCATACCGTCTTTTGTCTCGAGAACCCTGTCATTTGCCACAAGGTTCTCTTTTAACAGTTCAATGACACCTTCCCTTCTCAGTTTTGCTATTGATTCTTTCAGTGTCCACAGGGTAAAGAAACGGGTTGCCGATGTATCATCGCTTCCCTGCTGGAAGTATTCCATTTCATCTTCGGAAAAAAAACGCCTGGCTATGGCATCCAGGTGACGCCGCGTATCAAGCATGTCCTCTACGTCCACCCCCACTTCCCCGTACCGGTAAAAGGCAGCAGCCACCAGGCCGTGGGTATGGGCAATGCTGAATGAAGGCATTTCCTTTTCATCATGCCCCTTCAACTGCATCCGGGGCTTCCCCGACGGTTCCGATGAAAGCATCACGTCACGCAGGCCAGCACCCGCGACACGGGCCGCAACCGACTTCACCAGGAGCCGGGATACCAGCAACTCCGCCTTCTTTTCCGGGCGGGTATACCGCTGGTACCGTTCACGGTCTCCCGCATCCAGCAGGGGCAGCAGTTCACCCGCATCATCAAGCACCGGCGTTTCATGGTACTCGGTGAAGAAGCAGAATATTCTTTTGCTGTCATCCATCTCGCCGGGTCTCTATGTTGAATTTTTTATTCAGAGAATTCCCGTCTCAGGGTCTCCCCTATTTTATCGGTAGCATCTTGCGCCTGGGGCAGCAGCTTATCCGCTGACACGAAGCCGTGCACCACGCCATCGTACCGGATATACCGGGCCTTCACCCCGTCCTCCTTCAGCTTCTGCACGTAGGCTTCCCCTTCATCCCGCAGCACGTCGAAACCGGCGATGATCACCAGTGCCGGGGGCAGGTTGGCATGACTTTTCGCAAGCAGTGGCGACGCGTATGGCTCACTGCGGTCACGCTTGTCCGGCAGGTACAGGTTGATAAACCGTTTTACGCCGGCCTTGTCAAGCATGTACCCCTTCCCGAAAAAGTCATACGACGGGGTATCAAGACTTGCCGTGTTCACCCCGGGATAGATGAGCACCTGGTAATCGATGTCCGGTCCTTTCCTGTCCCGTGCCATAAGGCTCACCACCGCAGCCAGGCTCCCTCCCGCACTGTCGCCGGCCACCGCAATCCTTTTCGGATCACCGTTAAACGACGCGGCATTTTGGGCCACCCATTGCAGGGCTGCGTACGCATCATTTGCCGCCGCAGGATAGGTGTGTTCCGGTGCCAGCCGGTATTCAACCGACACCACCATGGCATTGCTTTTCTTCGCGATAACGCGGCACAGGCTGTCATGGGTATCCACGCTTCCCTGCACCCAGCCGCCACCGTGATAGAACACCACCAACGGGAATGGCCCTTCACCCTTTGGCGTGTATACCCGCACCGGCACGGTAAGTCCGCCGGCCTCAGCCTTCATGTCCTTCACCGACGCCATCTCCACCGGTGTGCCGCTTACCGAGGCCGACTTCTCCGCAAGCCGCTTACGTGACTCGTCTACCGGGATCTCAAGCTGCTCACGGCCCTTCTCCGCCGCACCGGTAAGCTTCAGGTACACCGCCACCCGTGGATCAAGCGTCCCGTGCGGTGTCTGCGTCCAGCTGCGCACCAGCAGTATGACGCCCGTAACCAATACCAGGATAATTCCAACAATAATACCTGTTATCTTCTTCCAGTTCATATCACCTCCAGGGATGAGCCAGGTTATCATGGGCGTTTAATATAATCACGTATTTTTTAAAAGCCCTGGTTCAGTGAATAGTGATTAATTCGTTGATCATGGAACCAAACACATGATAGTATTGAAACAATTAGAAGCGAAAGGAGGTAATACATGCTGGGCGCAATTGCCGGTGATATCATCGGCTCCATATACGAAGCAACACCCATTAAAACGAAGGATTTCCCGCTTTTTGGTAAGGGATGCACCTTTACCGACGACTCGGTACTTACCATCGCCGTTGCCCATGCCATCATGAACAACGAACCATATGACCTTGCACTGCGTGATTTCTACCGTGCATATCCCCACGCCGGGTACGGGGGCATGTTCCGGCGCTGGGCAGCAGATGAACGCATGGGACCATACAACAGCTGGGGAAACGGGTCGGCCATGCGGGTGAGCCCGGTGGGATACGCCTTTGACACCCTCGAGGACGTGATCGCCGAGGCTGAGCAGACCGCCGCCGTAACCCACGATCACCCTGAAGGAATACGGGGAGCACAGGCAACCGCCGCCTGCGTGTTCACTGCCCGCCAGGGGTACGACAAGCAGCAGATAAAAGACATGGTGGTCAACCGGTTCGGCTACAACCTGTCAATGACCCTTTACGACATACGGCCGTCATACGGGTTTGACGTCTCGTGCCAGGGGAGCGTTCCACCTGCCATCCTGGCCTTCCTTGAATCAACCGATTACGAGGACGCCGTACGCAACGCCGTCTCACTTGGCGGGGACAGCGACACCCTTGCCTGCATTACCGGCGGCATGGCCGAAGCCTTTTACGGGGGACTCCCCGGCGATATAGAACAGCGGGCACTGGAGTTGTTGACAGATGACCTGCGGAAAGTCACCATAGCATTTCGCCAGGAATACTGCTAAACAGTGACAACACAGATCGGAAGAGCACACGTCTGAACTC
>CAYFSO010000005.1:0-54931 GCA_964345775.1 uncultured Leptospiraceae bacterium
ATCCTTCCATCAATTATGACACTGGTATCCAGTATCTTGTATGAAATTGATGCTTCCGCCCCTTCTTCGAGGGGAGTTGAGACCAGTTTATCCAGGAAGGCTATTTCCTCGTTATTGATGACAAAAAACATCATAACCGCGAATCCGATAAGATGATACAGTATCGCACTGATAATTGAAACACCTGTAACCGGTATCCCGAGCGGGATCATGCCGATTGCAAGTGTCATCAGGTGGGCAAGGACAAAACCGGTTATCAGCCCCATGATGGCAGCCAAAAGCAGCCTTGCTGAAAAGGTATGCGAAATATACTCCACGATTATAATAAACAACAGTGCTGCAACGGCCGCAATTACCGCAGCAATCACTGCGGCATTAATAGATACGCCCACATAGTAGGCGGCACTGAAAACTACTGATACGAGGATAAATAAAACTCTGAATACAGTAAT
This sequence comes from uncultured Leptospiraceae bacterium, assembly GCA_964345775.1. Classification (GTDB taxonomy): domain Bacteria; phylum Spirochaetota; class UBA4802; order UBA4802; family UB4802; genus M55B154. The sequence goes on from CAYFSO010000005.1 coordinate 453, forward strand.
CATGTTATAATACCTCTCACAAAATTTGTTCATTGGCTATACACGCGCAGTTCCAGTGTACACCATATCACCGTAATATCCTACACGCGTGACACAATAAAATACAAGATAATGAAAAATCCCCTCCCCGTACATTTTTGATCAGGCAAATTCAAAAAAACTCATGAACGGGGCACGGGTATAACAGGGGTTAGCTGGTATGCATTACTCGATGGAGAGTGCTTCTGATACAATATTCCCGGCTTCTTCGATATCCACATCCCTTGAAAGGGCTATTTCGTGAATAACAAGTTGATAGGCATTTTCGTAAAGCTTTCTTTCCATTATTGAAAGTTCTTTTTCGCGGCCACGCCTGTAAAGATCCCTGGCCACCTCCGCTACCTCGAAAATTGACCCACTCTTGACCTTGTCAATATTACTCTGGTACCGAAGTTTCCAGTCATCCTCGGTCTCAACATCTTCTTTCTTCATGAGGGTAAGCACCTTTGCGACCTCTTTTTTCGAAATAATTCTTCGAATACCAATCTCATCGGCCTTTTCCGTAGGTATCATAACCTTCATGCCGCTGTTAATGATTGTGACGATGTAATACTCTGTACGTTTCCCAAGAACAACTTTACGTTCAATTGACTCGATAATGCCAACACCATGCATGGGATAAACAATTTTATCACCTATTTTATACATTCCCTGCTCCTAAAATGATACAACGATACCAGCCAGCCCCGCATATACATATAATTCAAACAATAAAATATAGCACAGGACATCCAGATATCAAGAAATATTTTTCCGGTACTAATTGTCCAGTACCAGCCCTTCTTTTTCCATGTAACGCTCAAGTACCGATTTCATCTGCATGTGCTCTCCGCTGCAGGTACAACGCGGGCCGCCCCCATCCACAAACCACTCACCAGATATTTCGGTACATTTATCTGTAGGTGCACATCCGCTGTACGCACACACTGAACCACGATACACTCCCCTGGGCGGTGGACCAAAAGTTGACTCAGGCATACCATTATAAATATCCTTCATGTACTTTGCCCAGATGGGTGCCGCTACCGAAGCTCCGGCCTGATGTTTTCCCAGCGACATGAAGGGCTTATCGTATCCAACCCAGACAACGGCAGCTATATCCGGGGTGAAACCGCAAAACCAGGCGTCCGTCCAGTTTGACGTTGTTCCGGTTTTCCCTGCACAGTCCTGGTAAAATTTCTCATCCCTTCGAATGGCCTGCGTCGGTGTACCGCTGTTTACCACGGCTTCCATAAGCTTTGTCATCACGTAGGCAACATTCTCGGGTATCACCTGTATGCTGCCATCTTCTTCCCTGGCGGCGATCACATTACCAACTTCTTCTTCTATGTTAGCCAGTTCATTCCCGTCGCGATCAACGACATACCGGATAGCAAAGGGGATAACCTCCCTTCCACGGTTTGCATATGTGGCATACCCGGTAGCCATTTCAAATGGAGTGACCTCAGAAGTTCCCAGTGCGAGGGAAGGGTTGGGATGGAATCGTGACTCAGGCACCTTGAGCATTTTTGATGCGTATTCAATAATGCGGTCTGCGCCAATAATATCGTATATACGTACTGATATGATATTTATTGACGCCGCCAGTGCCTTGCTCACCCGTACAAGACCCCTGTAATCACCCTCGTAATTATCCGGACTCCACGCACTCCCTTCGGCATCAACATCAGCAATGGGAGCATCGGGCAATGCCATCCCGGCGTTTATCAGCCTTGACTCTATCCCTGCACCGTACACGTACGGTTTGAAAGCTGAACCCGGCTGCCTTCTTGCCTGAATGGCCCTGTTGAACTGGTTGTCAACATTGAATCCGGATCCACCCACAAGCGTGGATATATATCCGCTCTGTGGTTCTATTGCCACCAATGCGCCCTCAACCTTCAAGGTGGTTGAAATGCCGCTGGTAATTTCACGAAAGGTCTCCACTTTCTTATGAACAGAGGGAGCCCCGCCAACAAGTGTCATCATCTCCAGGCTGTCATTGAGGTCATCCACCATTCGTTTACGGAATCGCGTTTCAAGGTCATTCTTCACAAGCACCTGGGGAAGGCTGAAAATGGTACGCAGGTGATTGTATGCGGAGAAAAGTCCCCTGTCCACAGCGTTTGAATAGTATTGATTTGCCCTGGCAGAAATATCATCCTGCCGCTCCAGCCCGGTTTGAAGATACTCCTGTCCGGCCCTCTGCCTTTTCAGGTTCAACGTGGTATACACGTTTAATCCCTGGTTATATACAACATCTTCACCGAAACGTGATACAAGTATTTGACGGACGTAATCGGTAAAATAAGGAGCCTTGTCCACCTCCCTTGTATAGGCGGTCTTGGTGGGATATTCTGTTTTTATTTTATCAACATATTCGGGCCAGAAAGTTTTGTAAATCTCATCCGAACGTTCCCGGCTGAGAAAACCCATATTTATCATCCTGTTCAGGATGTCCCTGTTCTTCTGGTATGCTTCATGGGTATCCATCAGGGGTGAATAGTCTTCCGGTGCCGAAGGTAATGCTGCAAGAACCGCGCTTTCGGCCACGTTAAGATTTGACACCTCCTTATCGAAAAACAGCTTTGCGGCAGATGAGATGCCGTAACAACCACGCCCCAGGTATATCTGGTTAAAGTACATCTCCAGGATTTCCTGCTTTGTAAATTTTTTCTCTATCTGCAATGCCAGTACAGCCTCAACTGCTTTCCTGGTGTATGTACGCTCTCCCCCGGTGAACAATCGCTTTGCAAGCTGCTGTGTTATGGTAGAGCCCCCCTGGACAATTCTTCCGGCTGCAATATTCTTCAACATGGCACGTACAATCGCAAGGGGGTTAATCCCGATATGAGAATAAAAAGCCTGGTCTTCGGTTGCGATGAACGCATTTATCAATGGACGGGGCAGATCCTGGTATGACACAAGGTCCCTTTTCTGGTGAAAAAGTTCGGCAATAAGCTCTCCATTCACGTCATATATCTTGGTTGGCAAACTGGGCTGAAACTTTTTCAGGTTATCAATACCGGAAAAATTACGTACCTCGGATAATACATATCCAAACAAGACACCACCCAGCAGGGAAATTATCATGATGAGTGCAAATCCGGTTCGAAGTCTTGTCTTATAGTCCTTCAGGATGGGTTTCATAATACGTCGCCTTTACGTGTTACAGTATAAACAGAGCTGTAAACCTCTTTGTACCAGGTGGATAAAATTATCAAGCAAATTCTATTAATTTCCTACCTGTTGCGGGTCATGTTAATGACATATGCCACCAGGAATACAACACAGAAAACAATGATTATCCACATAATGGCATAGAAGGCAGCTCCAAGCACAAATCCCAGGAATTTCAGCACAAAGGGTATGAGATACCTGAAAAGAAGGTACACCGCGGTGATCACACCAAGCAGGTATATTATTACTGACCATTCCTGACGCATTGATTTACCCCTGTATCTCCATGTATTTTCAGGATGCTACTTTGTTCGTAGCCTGTATACCCCATCCCAGCTCTTTGAGGGTGGTTTCTCCATAAATTCCGTGCACCTGGCCTCGTATGTTTTACATGGGCCGTCTTCTGGAATTATCTTCAGCGCTGCCCTGAATATAGACCGCGACTTCTTCCATTCCCGCTTTTTGAACAGTTCAAGTCCCTCATTGTACTTGTCCCTCATCTCAAGTACATCGTCAGGCAACTCACCCCACAGCTCCATCAGTTCGAATACCTTTATTGGCTGCTCTTTCCCGACCACCCGTATGGTATCAAGTTCCCGGTACCCGAAATCATCTTTTACCAGTTCATGGGTATCTTCACTTATCATGAGGTAAGTACCATAATGCTTATTTGCCCCTTCCAGCCGTGCTGCAAGGTTTACCGAGTCACCCATGGCTGTATAATCCATTCGCGTATGGGAACCCATATTACCCACCACAGCATCTCCAGTGTTCAACCCCATGCGCACATGAAGTTCATGCCTGCCCTGCTTTTTCCAGACTTTTCGCATGTCCCGCAGTCGTCTCTGCATCTCCATTGCTCCGTGACAGGCACGTAACGCGTGATCCTCAAAAATATGGGGAGCACCGTAAAAAGCCATTATTGCATCTCCTTCGTACTTGTCAACCGTCCCGTTGTTTTTCAAAATAATATCGGTCATTTCAGACAGGTACTCGTTCAGCAACTGTACAAGATCAGGAGGAGTCAGCTGTTCAGATATGGTTGAAAAAGTCGCAATATCCGAAAAATAGGTGGTTATGTTTCGCATCTCACCCCCAAGGTTCAATGCCTGCGGATTCTTTATTATCTCGTCAATAACCCGTGGCGAAATATAATGCCCGAACGCCGACTTTATAAAGCGACGCTGACTCTCCTCTCTCAGGAATTTAAACGAGGATATGGTAAGCGAAGGAAGCAGCATTGACAGCATAACACCAAGCTGGTCAACCCAGACGTTCGTGGTGGAAAGAATAAGAACAACTATTGCATAGAAGAGAACAACAGAGGCAACAATAGTAATAACCGACTGCTTTGCGTCCATTTGCTGTATCATGTATCCTGCACCCAGCGCGATGATCAACATAACAAGAAAATTCACAACGTTTGAAGCTTCGGCGATAAATTCCTTTTGCAAGATGGTATTTACCACGTTGGGATAGGTACCTACCATCATGTAATGCGAGGAAAGCGGGGTCACCCCGATATCCTGTGTCCCCGTAGCAGTAAGGCCAACAATAGTTAAATGATGGCGCAGGCTTTCAACTTCCTTTACCAGCTTTATGGCATTAATGAAATTCTGGAGGCCGGCCATCGATTCACGTGCCCGGGGATCATCAGCTGCCAGCTTTTCCAGGCGTTCCAGTTCTTCATGAAGGGGCTGGACCAATTCATCTTCCAGCACGTCAATCCGGTTTCGATATTCCACGATAGTCTGCCACAACTGTTGTTTTTCCGCAATCCCGGTTGCCTGGAAATACTTCCGTTCAGCCTCACCAAGTTTTCCGATAAGTTCACTTCGTTCAGTCTTCCGCATTGCGATTTCCTGTTTGTCCAGAAACCCATGCACCTCCCCGGCAACCATACCATATTCCAGCAGTGCATAAAAAGAAAGATGGTTGAACGTTTCTTCCCGGTCACCGGCCCAGTTGATATTCATCATTCCTCTCTTATCAACGGGTATGACCACGTCCCCCTTCTGATGAGTAACCGGGTTCAGGGCATCCTTCAGGACAATGCGGTTTCCGGGTTCAATAACAACATTTTCCATTGGTACTCCGCAAAGGTCCATCACCATTACCAGCCCCAGATGAAAGAATATCCTGTCTTCAAAAACACGCAAAAGCCGTATCCTCCTGGCAGTACCGTCCATATCGAAATCGCTGTCTACAAACCCGAATGTCTTTGCCGTACCGATCACTTCAGGAATAGGGAATTGTATTGCCACCCTTTCAGGGTCTACAAGCTGGTCAAATTTCTTTTCTTCTTCTTCAGGGACAGGAATCGAGGCCCGGCTGATAAAATTCTTCCTGGCCTTCTCTATTCTCGCCTTCTCTTCAGGTGACAATATCCTCTCGGCAAGTGTTTCCTTCAAAAATGAAAAGGGGATGATAACATTTCCCACAGACCTCATGCCATTGGCAAGGACGGCGTCATGATCAAGCACTATGCTGGATAAATCTTCTTGTCCAATTGGTTTTCCTTTTTGGAAATCCTCAATAATTGCATTGTATGCTTCCATGTCAAGGCCCACTGGTGATGAATCCGGGAACTGGATATCCATGGTGGTCTGCCGGTTGCCCACCTGCCGAAGCACCTCCATCCCGTACGCATAAAAATCACGTGGCCACGGATATTGCCCCACGTTGTTAAGGCTGTTGTCATCAATATTTATAAATGATAGAAATTCCCATTGCGGAGGCGCCTGTTTCAACTGGAACGCTATATCGTACATCTTCAGCTTGAAAAGATGGTATGGACTTGTAAAACTGAAAAGAAAAATAAGGATAAAAAGAATACCCCCGATGATCATACCGGAAAACCTGCTTTCCTCCATGAACTTCTGTATACTGCCAAGCACTTTTTTCATGTCCAACCTGCCTCAAATTGAGATATGTACATATAGCGGGACCCGCATTTCTCACATACCGCTACATGAACATTTTCTATATGTATGCAAGTGCTATCGCGATGGCCGTTCTTTCACTGTAATATAAAGGGTAACTTTAGATTTATTGCGCCAGACAGTTGCTTTCAGTGTCTTACCTATTTTACTGCGCCCCACAATATCAACAAGATCCTCATAAGACTCTATTTCCTCCCCGTCAACTGCCAGTATTACATCACCAACCTTGACTCCAGCCTTCGCTGCCGGGCTGTTTCTCATGATGGCGCCAACCAGGGCTCCCCTTGGTTCATCAAGGCCAAGTTCATCCGCGTACTCCTGTGTCATTGGTACTATCTGTACTCCTATGTACCCTCTTTTTATCTTTTTATGCTGTTTCAGCTGTTCAAGGATCGACTTGGCAGTGTTCATTGGAATTGCAAAACCGATCCCCATGTAGCCTCCGCTTCGTGAGTAGATCATCCTGTTAATGCCTATTACTTCACCATTGATGTTGATCAAGGGCCCCCCGGAATTGCCGGGGTTAATGGATGCATCTGTCTGTATATGGGACTGGGATCCACCCATCATATCAACATCCCTTCTCCCCGTTGCGCTGACCACCCCTACCGTGAATGTCCTGTCAAGGCCAAAAGGATTACCAATGGCAATGGCCCAGTCGCCAACCCGCACACTGCTGGAATCACCAATAAACACGGGCTTTAACTTCCCGTCCGCATCAATCTTCAAAAGGGCAATATCCGTTCTCTCATCGTAGCCAACAACACTGGCCTCGTAAGTATCATCATCAACTTTAACAGTCACCTTATCAACACCCTTGATCACATGATGGTTAGTGCAAATATATCCGTCTTCCGACAGGATGAACCCGGTGCCCAGACCGGTTCTCTTGCGTTCACGCTGCTGCTCAGGGGCACCAAAGAATTGCCTGAAAAACGGGTCATCAAAGAATGGGTGGCGTGGCATCTTTACCGTTTGTTCGGTGGTTATCGAAACAACGCGATCCTTGTAGAGATCATACACCTGCCTGAATGCCTCCTGCATTTCAACGGCATTTCGGGCAGACTTGTTCCCCTTCAACGGTGAGTCGTTCATATCACCGAACAAGGAGGGATAATTCTGTGAACATGAAAAATTATTAAGCGTAATAAACATGACGCACACAAGGATTACCGGGAAGATATATTTCATTCTGCTTTTCATAAAACTGAACTCCTTCTGGTATGTAAGTATACGTGAATATAGCTTTCCAGACATTATATATTGACCAATTGTACCTGTATTCTGTGGTTATAAAACTGGTTGCAATTATAATTAAATGTTATTCATAATGCAATCGCATTTTTACAGTGTGAAAACCCGCATTAAAAGCGCGTACTGCCTGTTAATATCCTTCATCCGGTTTATATCACCACCTGGCCTGTCCGGGTGATATTTTTTTACAAGTTTCCTGTACCTGCTCTGCACCGTTTTTCTTGTAGGATACTCAATATTAAAGACCTCCAGGGCCTGCTCCACGTCACGTTTATGTACCACGTAAGTTTTCACACCATTCAGCACGTCATTGAACTGCTGGCTCTCGCCGTATTCTATATTCTTTTCATCCAGGTAAAATTCACGGAGTGGATCATATTGCAGGGCATTTTCCAGTTGTGCATACTCTGGATAATGCAGAATGCAATAGGCCCCGTGTTCAGAAGGCCTTTCACAAAAGCTGCCCTTCTCTGGATGGTAATGGTGACATTTATTCTTTTCGGGATATGATACAGCAGCCATTCGCATTGGATCAGGATGAACATAATACCCTTCCGGTGCAACGTTTTTTTTCAGCCTGTACAGGGCATGAAACAATGAAAAATGCCTTTCATAGAGGCTTCCCTGGTCATCATACCATGGCTGTTCTGCCAGGAATTCCCTGAACACCGTGGCTTCCATTACCGGCTCATCCTTATCCAGTAGATATTCCAGCAGTTCTTTTGTATCTATGTTCACCAGTTCACTCATTGTCATAACAGGTATTACTTGAAAGGATCCGGGCTTACCCTTCTCTGCTCATCCTCTTCTTTTTTTATCTCTTCTTTAAACATGTACCTATAATCATTGGATCCGTCCGGAGATATTTGCTGACGTGGCACCCTGTTATTCTGGGTATCACCGCACGCACAGAGCCATATGCAAAGTATACATGATACAGCTACTGGCAGATACGAATATTTCATTTGTCCCTCCCCCCAACAGTTACAATAACCCACCTGGTCGGCCACATGTACGCAAAGGTACATTATATCATAATTCTCTTGTGTTATGTATAGAAATTTTGAGTATACATACAGTATAATGTTACCATATGCAATTGAAAAGTCATTTTCACAACTTTACAAATAGATTGACAAACGCGCGCAACTGGTGTACACATTAATAAGTGATTTTCAGGGAGGGAGTCATGAAAATATTTACAAATGTTCAGGATATTCCTGTTCCGAACAGGAATACAAACCGTAATACGGTACAGGATCACGTATCAAGCGAGAAAGGGAAGTCTCCAAAAGACTGGACCCGGGCTTCTGTGCGCAGTGACAATGTCAACAGAAGACAGAACATCAGCGCCCTGTCAATGGCACAAACAGCGCATACCATAGTCAACAAGGCCATCAACATATCCATGCAGATCCAGCGTGAAATGATGGAATCTTTTGCCAACAGCGACATGGACATTACTGAGATCCAGGCAAGGGTTTCATCTATGAACAACCAGCTGAACAGCTTTGGAGTTTCCGGTGTAAGCGTCCCCGTGTCACAGAACAGCAATGACAACGTGGAACTTCCGATGGAAGAGATCGCCAGCACCATGCAGTCATTGCAGTCCATGGTGAATACTGTTGGCCGGGATCCCCAGAACATTCGGGAACAGGCTGCATCCATTACCGGTGCGCTGCAGCAGCACAGGCAAAACGTTGATTTTTTCATGGATACGTTGTCGCGTTCAGGAAATATCCCAGTCCCACAAAATACTGTTGACAGTACTGAATCTGCAGCCGATCTTACTGCCCGAACGGCCGGTTCCATAGCAGGTGACCCGGTTGCTGCCATGCTGTCACAGGGGAATATTCATGCAGAGCAGGCATCTGAACTGGTAAGCACGTAGGCGGGAAGGGATGGAATCATATCATCAGCAAGTGGAGACATGAAAATGGAAGTTTTTGACGGTTTCATAGCTGCGATCGCATCGGAATTCAAGATGAAATTCCACAAGGACTCCGAGGGGGCATATACCACCACGGTTGAATTTGAGAATGATCGAACACAGGATATCCTGATCACCCTGACCAAGGATGAATCCGGTGACAGGATCATAAATTACTATTCCATAATAGGGAAGTTGAAGAATGATTCTTTTGAACTTTACAAGTATGCCCTCAGGGTCAACAGTACCCTGCATTATGGAGCACTTGCCCTCCTCAACGAAACGCTGATATTAAGAAATTCCATCCTGCTGAAGGATTGTGACCCACAGCGGTTCATGAAGTCTCTTTTTTACATTGCCGCCAAGGCGGATGAGCTGGAAGAGATGCTTTTGAAAAAAAATGTTTACTGAAGTACCGGTTGAAGCCGTGACTGTATAGCAGACCCGATACTTTCAACATGCGGATAATTCTCAGTATCATCCGCATGAATGAACACTGCCATGGTATCCTTCACGATCAACAGTGACCTGTCACCGTTATAACCGGAATATTCCTTCAGTTTCTTGATCTCCTGTTTGGCGGCACTTTGATTTTTAAAAACCAGAATATAGCATACAATGTCATCACCGTAGGGAGTGCGTGAACTGGCCAGGATGGTTACATGCATTGTCGTAATATTTCCCGCCCTGCCCCCGGGATAAATTTTATCTGCAATGATCTTTTTACCCCTGTCATCTACGTAACAGGGATTCCCAGTGAACACTTTGCTTGCAAATTCAGGAATTTTACCCAGGGTAAAACCGGAGGGAATGTCACTGCTATTGATCTTTACCTGCTCTACAATATCATCAGAAAAGGATACACTGGCAAAACAGACAGTGATCCCTGTAATGATGATCACAATACTGAAAAAAATGCTGCTGCGTTTCATTTTTTTGCTCCCTGGTATGTTTTTGCTTTACAATCATCTGAGATATACTACACGGAGTATCCTTCTTATTACTATAATCGGTATACAGCCTTCTTCATTTCATGATTATTTCTTTTTTTCTTTTGTGACATAATATTTTTATTGACGAATCCCATTTTATCAAATATATATAAACCCGTTAAGTACCGGACAGGATGTCTGCAAAAACAACACCAGGCTCAAGTAACCAGCGCTTCCACTAACATTCAGGGTCTTAATATGCACCTGTTGTCATAAAGTGGCAATATTATAATTCTTCTTGTGCGGAGTTTTTCATATGGCCAATAAAAACACCGATATCCCCTATGTGCGTAAACGCGACGGGCGGATCGTCCCTTTTACATCAGAAAAAATTTCCGACGCCATATTCAATGCGGCAAATGCTGTTGGCGGGACCGACCGGGAAACCGCAAAGAAGGTATCAGACTCGGTTGTCGATATATTAAAGATCCTGTACAAGGGCGACCATATTCCCTCCGTTGAAAACGTGCAGGACCTTGTTGAGAAAATGCTCATCGAAAAGGGACACGCCAAGGTTGCAAAGGCGTACATACTCTACAGGGAACAGCACAGGAAGATACGTGAAGGCAAAAGTCTTCTCAACGAAGGCATCCAGCTGGTAGAGGATTACCTGGATCGATCGGACTGGCGCGTGAACGAGAACAGCAACATGAGTTATTCACTCCAGGGGTTGAACAATCACATCGCCTCGGCCATCACCGCCAAGTACTGGCTTGAACGTATTTACCCGCAGGAGATCCGGGATGCGCACACCAATTGTGATATGCACATTCATGACCTTGGACTTCTTTCTGCTTATTGCGTAGGCTGGGACCTGAAAGACCTGCTGGTCAGGGGATTTGGTGGTGTTCCGGGAAAGATAGAGAGCAAACCCGCCAGGCACTTCCGAACCGCACTTGGACAGGTAGTGAACTTTTTCTATACCCTGCAGGGAGAATCAGCAGGAGCACAGGCATTCGCGAATTTTGACACATACCTTGCTCCTTTCATCCGTTATGACAGCCTTACTTTCGCCGAGGTAAAGCAGTCATTGCAGGAGTTTGTATTCAACATGAACATCCCAACACGTGTTGGCTTCCAGACACCTTTCACCAATGTTACCCTTGACCTCCAGGTACCGTCAAATATTGCGGATGAACACGTGGTAATTGCCGGCGAATTCATGGATGCCACCTACGGGGAATTCCAGGAGGAGATGAACATTTTCAATACCGCCTTCGCCGAATGCCTCCTTGAAGGCGATGCCCGGCACAGGATTTTTACCTTCCCCATCCCTACTTTTAATATTACCAGGGAATTCAACTGGGACAACAAGTCACTGAACACTCTCTGGGAAATAACCGCCAGGTACGGCATCCCGTATTTCGCTAACTTCGTGAATTCGGACATGGACCCCGAGGATGCACGCTCCATGTGCTGCCGCTTACGCCTGGATAACAGGGAGCTGCGCAGCAGGGGTGGCGGACTTTTTGGAGCCAATCCGCTGACCGGAAGCATCGGTGTTGTCACCATCAACATGCCGCGCCTTGGCTATAACTCTCAAGACGAGGAAGACTTTTTCAAGGGACTTGCCATTTACATGGACAGGGCCAAGAAATCCCTTGAGATCAAGCGGAAAGTCCTGGAAAACTTCACGCAGAGCAATCTCTACCCGTATACTAAACATTACCTGCGGGATATTTACCAGAGGAACGGTAAATACTGGTTAAACCATTTTTCCACAATTGGCCTGGTGGGCATGAACGAAGCCTGCATGAACCTGCTTGGCAGCGATATATCCAGTAACGAGGGCAAGGAATTCACACTTCGCGTGCTCGACTACATGAGGGACAGGATCCTTACCTACCAGAAAGAAACGGGGAACATGTACAATCTTGAAGCAACACCTGCTGAAGGTGTCAGTTACCGGTTTGCCCGTCATGACAGGGAACGATTTCCTGATATAGCAACTTCCGGTCAGCAGGAGCCATATTATACCAATTCCATTCACCTGCCTGTTGGTTATTCCGATGACATCTTCGACATGCTCGATCACCAGGACCAGCTGCAATCACGGTTTACCGGAGGCACGGTGGTTCACTGTTATATCGGTGAAAAGATAGATGATCCTGAAATGGTAAAACTTCTTGTCAAAAAGATATCAGAGAATTACAGCATTCCATATTTTACAATAACACCTACCTTCAGCATTTGCCCGGTACACGGATATATACCCGGTTCACATTCGTACTGTCCATACGAACATACACCCGAAGAACTGGAGCTGTTTGGTATTGATGTACCGGCAAATGCCGATAATAATATCAGGGAAAAGATTTCGTAATTGATTTTAAAGAGGGAGTTTTAACATGAAAGATTCAGCATCTGAAAAAAGGATACCTGTAGAAGTTTACTCTCGGGTAGTTGGCTATTTCAGGCCTGTCAACCAGTGGAACAGGGGAAAACAGGAAGAATTCAAGGACAGAAAGGAATACAAACTTGAAACCATAGAAAAGGCCTGCGTCAATGAATATCAAGGGCATACACAAAACGTCGTTAATTGATTTTCCTGGAAGTATCAGCACTATCATATTCAGCGGTGGATGTAACCTGCGTTGCCGTTACTGTCATAACCCCGAGCTTGCATGCAATTCATGCGGCTTACAGGGATATACCAACGAGGAAGCCATTTCTTTCATCCAGGGCAGAACACATCTCATCGACGGGGTAGTACTGTCCGGTGGTGAACCCACGTTGTCTCCCCATTTGAAGGATTTCATACTTCGACTCAAGGACATGGATCTCAGGGTGAAACTGGATACCAACGGGTTCCAGCCAGAAAAAGTGGAGGAGCTGATTTACGAGGACCTCCTCGATTACGTGGCAATGGATATCAAGACATCCCCTGAAAAATATCACCTTCTCACCGGGAACAGCGCACCCTTTGGCACCATAATTGACACCCTGAATATTATTCGCAATTCGAATGTACCATACGAATTACGAACCACCTGCATCCCCGGATACGTGACCATGGACGATTTCTTCTCCATACATGACCAGGTTCATCACGTTCCCGCGTATTACCTGCAACAGTTCGTGAATAACAACACCATGGATTCATCATTTCACCAGCTCGAACCGTATTCACCTGAAACCCTTATTTCATTTAAACAATACGTGTTGACCTTCGCAGACATCTGCGAGGTAAGAGGGATCTAATTCTCTTCAATTGTTACCCATTCAATGGCATCTCCTACAAGAACAAGGCAAGGCACAGGTGCAAATTGATCGGCCACTGATCCAATACCTGTTCTGTTATCTGAAAAATCAAGCCATACCGCTTTGTTATCACTCAGCGGGACGTACAACAACGGCTTCATGATCTTTCCATAGTTTGGACTATCACCGTACAGCCATTCATGTTGTTTTTTCATGGGAAACGCAACGTATGATGCAATATGTAGACCTGAGAGCATATTCTTCGCAAGCACGGTTTTTGCCGCTGCCGAACCTTCTTTACGGTAAAGGACATCAACAGACCTGTCCACATCAAAAATTGTTCCCCGCACGAGATCAATTTCCTGCTGCACCTCCCTGTACACGGCATTCACAGTTTCCATTGTGGCGCCCCGTTCACGAACTTGCCATTCACCCATTTCAAATCCAACAGTGCTTTTACGCAGCAACGCGTTGTACAACATGGCAAAATCCTGCCATGATTCAACCGTGGTAAAGGAAAAGCCCCCATCTTTACCATTGAATTCTGCCGAATATTTCCGTTCCCTGCCATTTACTGTTTCCGACGTACTGGCTGCGTCTCTCGTGATCACTGCAGGGTTCATGTCAGCAGGACACGTGACGTGCACCTGGGTATTGTGACCCGCATCTCCCCTGTCCGGGGATAACCCCTGCATGGTCACGAAACTGTCGTTTAAACCGTCCCGCAGGCTGTCCCTGATATCCATGGAGTACCAAACAAGTGAACGGGGCTTAACGCCTTCCAGGAGAACTACGGAATTCCCATCTTCCTCCCTTACCGTGGCACGTACCGGGTACGAAGTGCCGTTTACACAGGCATATGTTTTTCGTATGCGCGTATTTCCTGTAAAGGGAACCGACATGTGCATGGTACCGCCGGGGGCTGTATTCATCCCGGTCATTATCTTCTCAGACCATGTTATATCACAGTAGCCCGGAACAGGCAGGTTGAATTCTATCTCACGAAAAAGTACGCCTGTTGCACCTTTCTTCTTCAACACGGGCCAATCTTCGCAATTGTAACCCGGTACACCGGCATCATCATTTGCAGCCATCATGCCGTTATATACTGAATACTGATCCCTGAACCAGTACCATTCCGGCTTTTCTCGAAGAAGCCTTTCCCAGTACAACGCGGGATCTTCACCCCTCATCATCTCCATTTTACCCAGGAGGTACAATGCTCGCATGTTTTCCCTTTTCACCATCTCCTTCATCAGGAATGATCTGCAATCGCTGAATTTACCCAGCCACATGTACGCTTCAAACAGCCGGTCCATGTACTTCCATCTCTTGCCCGGTATATCAGCACACCGTATCATTTCATTGTACCGCTGCTGTGAAAAAAGAATGGCAACCAGTATCTCCCGTGCCCTGTCCGAGTATTCGTTTTCCAGTATTTGTCGGCATATTCTTTCACTTTGCCGGGGATCCCGTTGCTCCAGGTATTCTGCCTTCAGCAATCTGCCGTCTCTGTGATCCGGGAACATTTCCTCCATTTTATCCAGTAACCGGCCAACCAGGTCAACCCTGCCCTTTTTCAATGACCATGTGAATACCGGCTCGTACAGGGGGAGATATCCCGGCGCGAGCGACAAAATTTTAATGCCCTCGTTTATGGCCTTCCCTGTTGAACCAGTCATGGCCAGGTACCTGGCATACTGGTATCGTGCTGGGATATGCTTTCCCCCACCAAGCTCATGCAGAATATCACCGGCAATCTTCAATTCAGCATCACCCTGTCCTGGTATACCGGCAGACAAGAGGGCATCCAGGTATAACCATGCCAGGTACCCGTCCCTTCCGCTTTTCTTCCATCCCCGTGCATAGTATTTAATGGACTCCCTGCTGCCCAGGTTATGAAAATACAGGCCCATGCGGGCAAAGGAGTGTTGTCTGCCTTTCTTAATATCCCCGGCAAGTCGCGGGAAGGGATAATCCAGCGATTCCATGTACTGCATGGGCTGGGCGTACTTTTTTTTTGTAAACTGCACCGGTATCATGGCATCACTTCCATCGGTTACCAGTACGCGAAACCACCTTCCCGGCGCTGCCCGCAGTTTCAGCATCAGCGTAACACCTTCATTAACGTCAAGAAGCACCACACGCCTGTCACGCTTCACCGTTTCTACCGCGTTTTCCAGCACTGCTTCCCCGTTGACGTTCAGTATATATTCCGCGTTGGAATATACCCTTATTTTTACCTGCCCCAACGCGGGGAATGACGATATCGCGTACATGATGCCGTCATTTTCCGACGTAAGCTCATCAAGCCGTACAAAACCCCTGGTTTTACCCGCATTTACCCGTGTCCCCTCTTCAGCAAAACCATCGCGTGCGTCACCCATGCCTGGAACGAAAGGATACCACAGGTCTCCTGCACCGTATCTCCTGTAAGGCCCTGCCATTACCCACCTGCTCACGGGATTGATCTGCGAAGCATGCTGTACCGTTACGTTCTGCAACCTGCTGACTGTTTTTTCTATCTCAAGGTCAAGCTGAAGCAGCATCAGGTTCTTATGCTGAAGTGAATTATCGTTGAATATCTTTTTTCTTGCCCTTTGCAGTATTGCAAGCAATTGTTTATTGCCGGGTACTCCCGCAAGCCTGTTCAGTTGATCCAGGTATACCCAGGCGCGAGGTGACTTGTAATGCTGTACTATTCCATTCGCAAGCGCGGAATAATATTTCTTGAGCTCACCCGTGGATGCGTATTCAATCATTTTCTCTTCCTGCTGAAGGAAGCTGCCATCTGCGGCGGCATCCATGGGAGCATGCATCAACACAGCCAGGAGGATACAGGAACATGTATTTCTTTTTTTCATCATTCCCCGTCCCGCAGGTATCTTTCCGCAGACCGGGTATAGCCCATCATGTTCAGGGTTATCCCCAGCTGCTGTCGAACTTTCCTGTTGAATTTGCCTTTAGTATGCGCAGCCAGCAGTGTTCCAAGTGCCATATCCCTCCTGCCGGAATCGCGGTATATCTTCGCAAGCGCGATATACAGTTCCATCGAGTGGGGATAGCATCGTATCCCCTTTACCAGGAGGGTTTCTGCGTCATCAATCCTGCCCGTAATAACCTGCATTCGGGCACATCTTGAAATGAATTGCGGGGTAAATCCTCCCGATGAAATCAGTTTCTCGTACCATGCACATGCTGATACGTACTGTCCCATTGCGGCATAGTTCTCGCCCATGAGATAACAGCATCTTCCGCATGCCCCCTCATTTGCGGTCACATCAAGTTCCATAACGGCCAGGTGTTGCAGCCCGGCTGCGTTAAGTATATATGACCGCGCAATAAGAGCATACGGTGTTACAGTGCTCATTCTTCTTGTGTGTATCATGCTGAGTGCCGGTTCTATGAGATTACAACCGGCCAGCCTCCTTGCGTACTCCATAAGCGCTTCCGGCATAGCCATAGTTGCAGCCAGGTAGATATGCTGCAGATCATCGGAGACACATGAAGATCCAGAACCACTATAATAATGACATAATGCCGGTGCCAGTTTCAATTCTGCAGCATCCATAAACAGGGAGCGCATCTGTCCCCGGTTAGCATAACCAAGCCAGTAAAGACAATACCCTGTATAAAACTTTTCCAGCGGCGCAGCCTCTGCGGGGTTTGTTCTCTCATTGGGCAAGCTGCCGTTAGAGACGTGAGCCGGGATCCTCATGGTAAAAATACTTGCTCCATCTCTGTCAGATCTCATTTTTACCTTCACCAGGTTCTTGCCCCTGTTCAACATTACCTGAACCAGGTGCTGATCCTCGCAAAACCCGTGCGAATCAGGGTCATGTAAAACTTTTGTCCCATTAATACGAACACTCATGTGCCCCGTGGAACCTATAGCAAAAGTGCGTTTTCTCTTTCTCTCAGATGAGACTGTTGCCTCCAGGACAAAGATCCTGCTTTCTTCTTCTCCTGTAAGGCTGCCAACATCAATTATACCCGAGGGTGTGGCAGTAACAATGGCCTCCCGGCCGGTATTCACGTCTGTAAGTGTATAGTCGATAATTGCACCCAGGCTGTTACGAATCTCCATGGCTTTGTCAGCTTCACCTGATAACAGCAACAGCCTTTTCCGTAGATGCCTGGCCCTGTCTTTGAGCAATGGAAAACTGCTGGCAATCTCGTTTTTTTCACACGTTCGAAGCAGCTGAAGGCATGTATCGATATAACTGAAATGTCTTGAACACTCGTAGATCCGCCACATAAGGACTTCCATTTCAACTGGGTACTTAACATCATGTATCATGGCTTCTGTGATCTTAAGTTCATTCCTGATATCCCCACGGGTTCGTGCTTCTACGTAATCCCTTTCGGAATAATTTTTTGCACCAGCACCTCCCGGGATCTGCATCATTATGGTAATTAAAATGAAAACATGTACGTTACTTTTTATTTTTCTCAATTATTTCCATTCCCCTTTTTAATACACTGGCTGCTTTCTCTTTTTCACCGCGTTCAAGCAGCATGTTGGAATAATCGAGGTACGCATAATGAAAGTAGGGATATTCATCTATGCATCTCTGGTAGTATGCGGATGCTTCTTCACCCTGATTCAAGCGCTGCTTCAGGGTTGCCATCCTGTACAGCGGCACGGGGTTTCCATCTCCCGTATTCACGGCTTCCAGGTAAAACTTTTCAGCTTTATCAAACTCTTCCTTCTCGCTGTAAATATCACCAAGCTCAACAAGTGGATAAATATTTTCCGGGAAACGGTTGTGCATGACTACCAGTACTGCCATACCATCTGCCATCCGATCTGCACCCCGGTAAAGGATGTAGAGATTATAATATGTGGTGATAACTGTTGAACCTTCACGCATCAATGATTGAAACAGCTTTTCAGACTCATTGTATTTCCCCGCCTGTGACAATGCGCATGCCTTGTTCGTCAGCGACAACACCCTGTTATCACTTCCCATGGATGAAATACTATCGTAGATCCGTATGGCCCTGTTATAACGCTGCTCACTTGTGTCATTTACATGGTAGTACCGTGCACGAACCCACAACTGTTTTTCGGTGGGGTTCTCAATATTCTCAAATTCCCGGGCCTGTCCCGTCCCGGGAATTCCTGCCGGAAATCTCAGGATAAAGGGCAGCTGCCCCACTCCGGTTACACGTATCTCCTGCGGTTCATCTTTGACTGTACTACCCGCACATGCTGTTAGTACTGCACAGAGCAAGATTAACACGGAAGACATAATTTTTTTCTTTGACCTTTCAGGATATCTCGTCATAATATCTTCACCTTCATGACAATTATGATAGTAAACAAACGCATATGCACAAGAAAAAAATGAAAACACTGTACATCCGATCATTCAGGATCTTTATCATTATCGCCTCGGTTGCGACGTTCTCTGCCCTGATGGACTATCCACACATTGTCTCCGATGCTGTCAGGGAGTATAACCTCGATAATCCCATGTATGATGTATTCTACCTGTATTACGCTGACCAGAGAGATGACGCCCTGTCAATACTTAACAGGGCTATGAAAAGCAGGAAGCACAGGGAAGCAGCCTTCATAAACAGGGGTGTGATCGAGTACTACGAGGGAAGGCACGCCAGTGCTCTCAAGTGGTATGATAGATCGCTTTCGCATGGTTATACTGCAACCACGTATATCCTGGATCATGCAGCCGGCAGGGACATGGAACTATACAACAAAACTCTCACCCGTCTTGAAACCGTGAAAGACATAAAGGGACTCTACTGGGTTGCGTATGAACGGGCCTCCCGGTATGCCCGCAAGGGCGACACTGCCACGGCGCTTGCTCTCCTTGAAAAAGCCTGTAAAAACGGGTTTGATCATGCCGGCTTGATCAGGAACGATCCTGCATGGAAAAGGGTGCGGCATCATCCTTCATATAAAAAAATGAAAAACGAATACCTTGTACACGACAGCAAGGGAAATGCCACCCCTGAAATTTTAGATACCTCGTTGGCCCTGGCAAAGGGAACCCCGTTAGATATTTCACCCGAACTGGCGGTGGCGTACCGAATGCTCTCAAGGCGAAAAGATGTGTCCGCGCTGCCATACCTCACCAGGGTCATCACCACATCATCTAACCAGCGCCATATATTTATCGCCAGGTACTGGAGGGCACGGGTGTACACCAGGCAGGGGAAGAAGGACAAGGCAAAGAAAGAACTCACACAATGCAGGAACATACTCGCCTCACTCCCTGAAAAGGCTTCCTCTTTACCAGGTATACTGCTTCCGCTTTTCAGTGATATTATAGAAAATGATCCTGTTTTGAAGAAATTATAGGATATGGTCACTTGCCTATACAAAACCTGGCAAATATGGAGTTGAGCACATCATCAGGGGTGATCTCTCCCGTAATCGCAGATATCACATCAATTATTGATTGCAGTTCAAATGCGGCTATTTCCGGGGGCTCGTTTTTTAAAAAAAGATCTTTTAGATTCTGCGCGTTTTCATGCGCTTGATTCAACAGGGAGATGATCCTGAAGTCGGCCAGGAATGAGTTTCCATGGTGTACAAAATCTCTCTTCACCACACCAAGTATTTTGCTTTCCAGTTCATCCAGTCCCTCCCCTTTCAACGCGGAGAAAGTCACTAACGGCTCTCCCACAGACCCTTCCATGGATGCAATGGTATCACGGCTGGCCGCGTCTACCTTGTTTGCTATGTAGATGCAGGCCCTGCCTTTTGCCGCATTTAGGATTTTTTTGTCAGCATCTGTTACCCCTGTAACCGCATCAAGTACGATGAGCAACAATGAAGCTTCCCGCATGTTCTTCAGGCTCAGCTCAATACCCTTTTTTTCAATCGCACAGGAGGAATCATTTATCCCCGCTGTATCGATAATATTGACCTGCAGGCCGCGAATGGATACCGACTCACGGATAATATCCCTTGTGGTTCCCGGGATATCTGATACGATAGCCCGTTCATTGTTCAAGATGCAGTTGAGTAAACTGGATTTCCCAACATTTGGCTTACCAACTATCGCACAGTCAATTCCATGACTTATTGTTTCACCCGTCTTACACCGCTGCAACACATCAGATATCATCTCACTTATGGTTTCAGTCCGGTCTACCGCGCCATCGCGTGAGATAAACTCGACATCGTCTTCAATAAAATCGATGTTGCATTCAACATCAGCTTTCAAGAGTATCAGTTTTTCCCGTATTTCACCTATTTTCTCACGCAGTGATCCGTGCATCTGCTGAATGGCGGATTCTATTTCCCATTCACTTCTTGCGGTAATTATATGATGTATTGCCTCGGCCTCCGTGAGATCCATCTTCCCGTTCACAAAGGCACGCCGTGTAAATTCTCCCGGCTCGGCTATCCTGCAGCCCTTTTCAGTCAGCATACCCAGTATGAGGTTAACTATTAACGGGTTTCCGTGGCATGATATTTCGGCCATATCTTCACCGGTATAGCTTGCAGGCTCACGATAACAGGTCACCATCACGTCATCCACCAGCCTGTGGCCGTCATGAATGGTGCCATAGATTGCCATCCTGTGTTCAACCCTGTCGGCACCACTGAACATTTCAGAAACGACCCTGACAGAATCAGGGCCGCTTACTCTTATCAATGCTATTGGCGCGTGTACCGGTGCCGTGGCTGGTGCGCATATTGTATCTTCGCTCATAGTACCACTTGCTATCGCTGATCTGAGGGCATTATCTTCACCTTCCTGTATATTCCCTGTCCCTCGCTCCTTGTTGTTACCCTTGCATCATTCTGCAACGTGAGATGTATAAGCCGTCTTTCAAAGGGATTCATCGGTTCAAGCGTCCACGGTTTTCCGGTTCTGACCACCTTCGTTGCCACTTCCCGTGACAGCTTTTTCAAAGCACGTTCCCTTTTTGCGCGGTACGATTCAATATCAAGGATTATCTTCTTTTCACTATCGGTCTTCTTGTTAACCATGAGGTTAACGATAAACTGCAATGCCTCCAGGGTTTTTCCCCTTTTCCCAATGATCAATCCCGAATTACTGCTTTCCAGTTCAACGTAAACTTTGCTTTCTCCTTCTTTCAGGTCGCCAATAGATCCATCGATATTCATCATTTTTAAAAGGTTTGATATGATCTCCCCTGTAACCTGTCCCACGTCATTTATATCGTCATTATAATAGACTCGTATCTTCGCAGGCCGCGACATGCCAAACCCGAAAATACCGCTTTTACCCTCGTCAATTACCTCTACCTGCAATTTATCTGAATTATCTATATTTAGCTGATCACGCGCTTTTCTGGTGGCATCATCAACCGATTTCCCTTCCACATCGATAACTTTCATGTTCACGCCTCCTCATAACAATAAGAATATTGTAGTATGTCTTTTATCTAGCATCATAGCCTGTTCACCTTTCCTGTTATGCCTCCGCTGCTTCCACTTTTCCCTTCCTGTTAATATACAACTGGTGAAAAACCTGCAGTACGTTCTGCATTATCCAGTAAAGAACCAGCCCTGAAGGCATATTCCACAGAACCACAAGTATGATAAGCGGCATAAACATCATGAACTTCTGTTGTTGTGATGCTGCGTCCACCGAAGAGAGTCTCTGCTGCAAAAATGTTGTGACTGTCATTATAACCGGTAGAATGTTCAGGTTGAACCCCTGTATCTGCATAACCGTGTCCGGAAGTGAAAGATCATTTACCCAGAGTATAAAGGGTGCCTGCCAGAGATCTACCGAGTTGATCAGGGCGCTGTACAACGCGAAGAAGAATGGCATTTGCAAGAGTAATGGCAGGCAGCCGCTCATTGGATTGACCTTGTTCTTCTTGTACAGTTCCATCACCTTCTTGTTCATGACTTCAGGCTTTTCCTTGTACTTGTCACGGAGCTCCTGGATCTGCGGGTTCAATTCCTGCATTTTTTTCATGGACTCTGTAGACTTCTGCGTTAGCGGCAGGAAGACGATCTTCGTAAGTAACGAAAAGATTATAAGTGACCAGCCAAGATTCCCGATAAACGAGTCGATTGACAGAAGGCTCCAGATGACAAGGTCACGTATTGGTTCTATCCACTTGTTCACGTCGGCCGCATCCCTGAGCGATGCATCAACGGCCACAAGCTTATCCTTGGTCTTTGGCCCAACGTACACCTTGAAAGACCGGGTAACCGTATCGTTTTTTTTGAAAGCATCAACCGGCATGTACATTCCCGTCCTGAACCCGGTTCCTTCCCTGTTATCATATATCACACCGGTTCCACTTGTCTGCTCGGGCATCATTATGATCAGGAAATACCTGCTCATGACACCAACCCATCCAGTTGTACCGTTCTCTCTTTCAATCCATTCATCGGGATCGTTCAGGTCCCCGTTTTTACGAGCCTGCTCGAAGTCATCCTGTATATAATAAACACTGTTTATGGTATTATAACTGTTGTCATAATCCATCTTCGGTCCCATGAAATCACCTGGCGAAAATATCAGGTATCCGTTAGGAACCTGTACATCCTTTCTGCCGGTATTTGTAATGTTGAAAACCACTTTCATGAAATCTTTCCCTTCTTGGAATATGAAGCGTTTTTCAACCTGTACCGGTACGCCGTTCAATACCATGGTAGCAGTGAAACTGCACTCGCGGTCAGAGATCTTTCTTGATCTCCATTTGACGTTTTGAAGGTTGTTTCCGGTAAGGAATTCCCTTTCGCTGAAATGCATGGCGAAATCGAACCTGCCATCAGCATTGAACTCATTATCCTTGACAATAAGCTGGATATCCCTATCCCGCAGGAAGAATTCGTCGATGGTTGCGCCCTCATTAGTTACCTTGGCCAGGTAACGGTCGGTCTTAACACTGTATTCCCGTTCGCTTCCAGTCCTTGATACAACGTCCATTGCTGCTGCACTTTCAACACCTCTTTGTATACCAGCCTGATCCTGAAATTGTTTTTCAGCAGGTTCCACAGGTTTTTGCTGTTTTTGCACAGCATCTTCCTTCTGCGCCTGGTCTTCCTGTTTTGCAACCTGCTGCTCCGGTACTTCAGTGGGGGGGGCGACGTAAAACCACAACAACCAGACAGCAAGTGATAGTATAACTGCGACAATTGCTCTTTTTTCCATAATAAAATCCCTGTAGATAATAATAATACCCGAACACGCTTAATCACCGTAACTCGGGTACTGGCACCGCGGGTCAGTCAAGAAGTAACGTCTTCAAGGCAGGAAATGACGAAATGCTGTATTTCATGAATGATCAGGGAACCGGATCATAACCACCCCTGAAAAGGGGGTTACATCGCAAAACCCTTTTAATGGCAAGAAACAACCCTTTTATTGCACCATGTTTTCTAACCGCCATTATCGCGTATTCTGAACATGTAGGATAGAACCTGCACGCGTTGGGCAACCAGGGTGATATAACCAGCTTATATGCCCGTAATAATGCCATTAGAAGTAATGATACGGGCGAATGTTCCGTTATCTTTTTAATAACCCTGCTTTCTGAAAACATTTTGCAATATCCTGTGCTGCGTCGGTATATGACATTGTCTTAAAACCTTCCATGGGGCTGATTATCAAGCTGCAATCATTGCGTATTGAGGGTAAAAAACGGTCGCAAATGGCCCTGATCCTTCGTTTTGCCCTGTTCCTCTGTACCGCGTTACCGTATTTTTTATTCACCACTACCCCGATCTCTGGTCTTGTTCCATTACCTGTAAGAACTATCATCCTGATGTTAGATCCCCTGACCCGTTTTCCCCTCTTGAACAGTTCTCTAAAATTACTCCTGCCTTTTAACGAATACTCTTTCTTCACCTGTACCTGGTACAACCTACTTTGCCGAGTGCCGTTCGTCAGATACGGTCAACTTGTGTCTTCCCTTCCTTCTCCTGTTACGGAGTACCGCACGTCCAGATGCGGAGCTCATTCTTGCCCGGAATCCATGTTTTCTGTTTCTGCGTAAGTTACTTGGTTGAAATGTTCGTTTCATATAAAGTACCCCAAATATTAAAATTTCAATATATCATTAATGATGGTTGATCTCTTCACATTGCACTGGCGCCGGGATCACACAGGTATCCAGACTACATAAGATTATACATATCAATACGAAAGTAGCAATCATAATTTCAGCCTGATCACTGTCAATAGTATTTTTTTTCTATTTTAGCGCAAAGATGTTCATGGTATCTGAAAAACAGAATAATTTTGACAGTTTTCCATATACCAATGCAAAAGGAGAGAACAGTAAGGAGTTTTCATTTATAACTCTTCCGGGGTGATATGCTGCGGGACAACACCTTACACTTCGGAAACCTGTTTTGTATAACACCTTTTTTAACGCACCCGGGGAAAAATCAATATAATGGTCACCAGGATGTGTCATGATCCATTCATTTCTGTGAAAAGTAAACATTGGGCCGAATATGGAGGGCATGGAACAGGCAAGCACACCGCCCGGTTTTAACATATGGTATATTTTTCCAAGCAATTCAACCGGTGAAGATGAATGCTCAATAACATACCAGGCTGTAATAACATCAAAGGAGGACTTCACACCTGCATATTTTTCAAAGGGTTGATTGAGTACGCTGAAACCAAAAGACTTTCTGCAATATTCTGAAGCAAACCCCGATATCTCCAGCCCTTCAACATGGCCAAACCCTTCATCATGTGCTGCTTTAAGAAAAAATCCAAGCGCACACCCGATATCAAGCAGGCGCATTTCACTGAAATTTTTGCGCGGGGAAAGCTTTCTAATATCACGAAGCCGCTGCCTGCCCAGTTCGTATATCCATGAGAAGTCTTCCTCGTATGTTTTGCCGTACTGCTGCTGGTATTCATCCAGGAAGTAATTGCTGTCGTAAGATGCAGGGGCATGGGAAAGATTGATCACCACGTGACAATTGCCACAGTACTGCAGTGAACTTTCATAAAGGGATCGCAGTTTCTTTTTACCCCCACAGAGGGGACATGGTACCGGATCTGCATACTGCTTCATTACCGGCACCATGCAGCTATTTTTCTGCAGCTTTCCTGCGTTTGGCGGGCTCGGCCACCACCGATACTCCCTTAACCTTCACATTGTCCATGGACAGTAGAACCAGTTCGGCATACTGTTCTGGAACCTCGATAAAGGAATACGTAGTATGTATATCAATTTTTCCAATAAGCTTGCCATCTATACCGGATCTTTTCACAATTTCGCGGATAAGATCGCCGGGGGATATCCTGTGATTCTTTCCAACGTTAAGAAAAATACGTGCCTTCCCGTCCTTTACGTCCTCGAAAACCACCTGTCCGCTCATGTCCTTCTTTGCCACGTCGGGCAGCTCATCAAGGTCAAGATTGGAGATATCACCAAGGTATTCATGCAAAAGGGCCGCCGCGATTCTCTTGTTACCTGCAAAAAAGGGCAGCTTTTTTTTCATCTTTTTCAGCAACTCCGCATGTGTGGACAGGTCCTCTGTCATGGCGGCGTCAAGAATCTTTTCGATCTTCTTCATCTGGTGCATACACATTTCCTCGTCTTGTTCATCATACCCGGTACAGTACCGGGAAAGTTTGTAAAATGGCAAGCAATTTTCATTGCTCCTGCAGCCTGCAACGGTATCCAACATTGCGTACCGTTTCAATTATTGAATTGAACTCTTCACCCAGTTTCCCCCGTAAACGCCGAATGTGCACGTCTACGGTCCTGGTACCACCGATGTACTCAATACCCCATATCTTGTTCAGCAGTTCTTTTCTTGAAAAAACTTTATCCCTGTTCTCTACAAGAAATCGAAGCAGTTCAAACTCTTTAAAGGTCAGGTCAATCTGTTCGCCCTCCAGGTATACCGCGTAATTATCCAGGTCGATGGCCAGGTTACCTGTTTTTATGACATTTTCATTAGAGATCAGGTTCTTCTCCCAGAGCAGCTTGTCAAGTCTTCGCTGCAATTCCATTTTTCTGAAAGGGTACAGCACGAACTCGTCGAAGAACCATTCAAAATCCAGCCTGTGAAGATGCCCCACGCGAAGTATCAGCAGGACGGGCAGGCCGTGCAGTACTTTGCGTATCCTGGACAACTGGAACTGTATGTTATCAAATTCCTCGATTGACTCAATATCAAGGGCAACACCCAGCAGTTCCTCCGGCTTCAGGGTACCCATGGAACCGAACACACGGATATCATATCCGCTCAACTGTTCCCGGAATTCGGCAATCACCTCCTTGTTGCCGGATATCAGGCCAATCCTGGATTCGGGCATCACCTGTCCCTGTTCCGTGTTAATGAATTAAATGTATTCATATACTGCTCTGCAACCGCATCTGCATAAAAATCCTGTACCTTTTTGCGGTTTTTCTCGGCACAGTGCTCATACAGCATTCCGTCATCATGGAAGCGCTGAATACTTTTCGCACACGCTTCAACGTCCCCCACGTCAATAAGCAGGGCGTTCTCCCCGTCTACCAGGAAATCTACCTGTCCACCATTATTGGTACATACTATGGGAAGCCCGCAGTACATGGATTCCATGAACACGATGCCAAATCCCTCGTGCAGTGACGTCAATACGAACAGGTCAGACTGTGACAGGTAACGATACTTGTCCCCGTCTTCCACGAAACCAAGAAAACGCACCCTTTCCTCGATACCCAGCTCATTTGAAAGTCCCTCAAGGTATTCACGTTCCGGGCCGTCACCCATGATGAGCAGCCTGTAGGGGCGTTCTGGAAGAATAGACAATGCCCTCAACAACACGTCGATAGCCTTTCGTTTTACGATTCTACCAATGGTTATAAGAACAAAATCATCCTTTTTCAGACCAAGAGATTCACGGCTTGATTCGGGTATCTCCGGGGGATGAAACGCAAGTGGGATGATATCAATTTCGCGTCCCGGATCATAGTACGTCAGGGCATTCTGCCTCGTATTGCTCGACTGGGCCACAACCGCGTCCGCCTTTCGGAGCATCCACCTGACTACCCGGCTGAAAAACCAGCTGTTATGGGGTGACATCTTCTTGCTTGGGTCGTATATGTCCCCGCCATGCAGCGAAAGCACATTGGGTATGCCAAACAGCCTGCTGAGCAGGTGCCCCAGTGGCCCTGATGGCACCGCGAAATGGGTGTTGATCACATCGTACCGGTACTTTCTGCAAAGAGCAAATCCCTTAATAAATCCTGTAACCAGGTACGAAAACATTGACAGGAATGATGCCGCGTCACGTGATTTCCTGAAAAAGATCTTTGCGCGATATACATGTATGCCATCCATGTTCTCATATGACGGTATATCCCTGAAGGATGATGTAAGCACATCCACCCTGGCTGTTTTTGACCATTCTAACGCAAGATCATACGTGGCAATCCCTCCCCCACCACCCAGGGGTGGAAACTCGTAATTGATAATCAGTATCCGTTCAGTCCTGCTGCCGCTTCTCTTTTCCATTACCGTATATCCAGATCATGTACCTGTAAGTTTAAAAGTTAAGTCAATATACCAGAGTGACTTCTTATAATTCAACAATTATACAGAAAAAATACCCGCATAAAAAAACAAAATATGAACGACACGTCGCTCAAATAGAATTGACATTGTTATGTCCAGTCAGTAGTATACAAAATATCAAACCCATTTATTTGATTCGGGAGATCCATTATGAAATTGTATCGCATTCACTGTGTTTTTTGCATTATTGCCCTTCTTGTTTCATGCACCACCATCGATGTGGCAGTTGATAAAGATATAAAACTGCACAAGAAGATGACCAAGATCGCGGTTTTCCCCTTTGACGTAAAGGGCGCCACATGGGGAGATGAATTCTCCGATGCCATATCACACCAGTTTTTTAAGCAGACAAACGTTGAAGTGGTTGAACGTGAAGCAATTGAGCGTATTTTGAAGGAACAGCAACTCTCAATGTCCGGCCTCATCGATGACAAACAGGCTGTCCGGATAGGCAAAATGCTTGGAGCAGATGTTATTATTATCGGCAGGGGACACGCACTGAGATGCACTGATAAAGGAAAGCAGGTACAAAATCTCATCGACACCTTCACCCTTAAGGCCATTGGTGTTGAAAAGGGTTCCCTTCTCATGACCGTACGAAAAGAACCCGGAAAGGCCTGGAACTGGGGATACAGGGCAAAGTACTGCTGCAGCCTCACCCTCATCTGGGACAGCAAAGACATCCTGATACAGAGCTCACGCTACGATGATATCGCCAGGCAGGTGGTGGGTCGGATCATTAAGATCATGGAAAAGGAAAAGATCCCCCGGGGATAAAACCAGGACTGCATGAATTCACGGCTGATAACGCTTATTGCAGGCGTACTGTGTATCTTCAATATATTCGTGCTGCAGGCCAGGGGGGCAGAATTCGATGAACTGGACAAGCCCCCGGAAGGTGCATACGGAGGCCAGATGCTGCTTGGCGGGTTCATATCCATTGGGAAACCACTGGGCAACATAATTGACGCTGAAAACACCTTCGTTGAAGACCAGACACATACATTCGAGAACGAGGTTACCAAGCTCATCAAGCTCTCCCACATGTCATTCGGCCTTGGACTAACATATGAATACATGCCAATTGACCACCTGGGAGCCAAGGTAAAATTTAGACGCTCAATAATAATACAACGAACCGTTTTCGGCTCGGAGTACAAGAACTGGCGCCTTGTCACCTACAGCGACTATTCCCTGTACGTTGGGCCAAGCTTTCATGCAACTACCCGCAAAACATGGGACTTCGTGTTTACCCCTTTCATCGGGTATGCATACGGCGAATACAACGCAACCCCTGTAGCTGATGAACTTAAAGAATCATATGATGCACCCGGTCCACGATCGGTTTCAGGTTTGACCTACGGTGCAGAGCTGCTCTGTACCATCTATTTCAGCGGGGGGCTTTTCGTGTCTTTCGGGGGAGAATGGACAAGGAACAATCTCAATTTTGGAAGCGCTTATACGGAAACCTATAGCGGCGGCGATCCATTCCTTGATGGTGCCACGTCAGGTACTATCGACAATATTTGTTTTACACTTGGTGCGGGATACGCCTTTAAGAATTGATCAGGGGCCCTGTACCATGGAATTATAGTTTTCACGTATCACACTGCCTGATGGATCTATTTCATGGGCTTTCGTAATATACTCCTTTGCCTGCGCAGCATTCCCAAGATTTTCATTACATACCGCAAGGTTATTCAACACCTCTGCTGACTCCTGGTTCAGCGCGTGCGCGGTTGCATAGGCAGTCTGTGCCTCGTTATACCGCTTCAGCTTCATCAGCACATTGCCAAGCTCATTGTAGGACATGTACATCTCAGGATCCATGGAATTGGCCTTCTCAAGGTACTCCTTGGCCTTCCAGTAACTTTTCATGCCTGAATACGACCTGCCAAGAATATAGTATGCAATGGCTGTTTCTTTGCGTTTAATTGATTCCCTGGCAAATACTGCTGCATCACGGGAACGTCCGTGATCCATCATTAGAAGTCCAAGATCAATATAGGGATCAGGAATATCTTTTTTTATCTGGGCGCATCGTTTCAAGTGGATAACTGCAGAATCCAGGTTTCCCAGCTTCCAGTGATTATGCGCTGCGAGGTGCCTGAGCCTGTAATTGGGGGATTCGGGAGTAAAATCTTCGCTCACCTCTAGTTCAGCAGCGATCATATCCAGGGATTCCTGGTATTTTTTCTTTTCGAAAAGCTTAAGGGCATCACTGTATTCTGCGTACAGAATCCCTGCTGAAAAAAATACCATTAGAACACCTGTTATTATGCGCCTCATAACTCCCCCCTGTACAATGCATGAATTTATAAAAGCGGGCGCCCTTTCACCGGCGCCCGCCAGGAAATTCAATTCATCAACCGTTGCGTATTGCTGCCTGGGCGGCCGCCAGTCGTGCAATTGGCACCCTGAAAGGTGAACAGCTTACGTAATCAAGGCCTACCCTGTGACAGAAATCGATTGAACTGGGTTCACCACCATGTTCGCCACAGATACCCAGTTTAATGTCCGGACGTGCACTCTTTCCTTTTTCAACAGCCATCTTCACAAGCTGTCCAACGCCATCCTGGTCAAGTGCCTGGAAAGGATCCCGTGAAAATATGTTCTTGTCAATATATTCTCCCAGGAACTTACCCGCGTCATCACGGCTGAATCCGAAGGTCATCTGTGTAAGGTCATTCGTACCGAATGAGAAGAACTCGGCAATCCGGCCAATCTCATCAGCGGTAAGGGCTGCCCTGGGCACTTCGATCATGGTGCCAACAAGGTAGTCAACCTTTACACCCATCTCA
Source organism: uncultured Leptospiraceae bacterium (assembly GCA_964345775.1). Lineage (GTDB taxonomy): Bacteria > Spirochaetota > UBA4802 > UBA4802 > UB4802 > M55B154. The sequence continues at coordinate 31,271 of CAYFSO010000005.1, forward strand.
CCCATCACCTTCTCAGCAGCCTTGACGATTATATCTTTCTGCAGCTCCAGTTCCTTTACCGAGCCAACGAGGGGTACCATTACTTCCGGTTTTACGTCCACCCCTTCTTTTGAAAGCCTGCATGCCGCCTCGAATATGGCACGGGCCTGCATCTCGGTAATTTCCGGGTAGGTGACACCCAGGCGGCATCCCCTGTGACCCAGCATGGGGTTCACCTCGTGGAGATCTTCAACTTTCTGCTTGATCTTCTCAACATCAACCCCGGTTTCTTTTGCCATTTCCTTCTGGCTGGCATCATCATTGGGTACGAATTCGTGCAGCGGCGGATCAAGCAGGCGTATGGTAACAGCCAGCCCTTCCATGGCCTTCAGGATGCCGTAGAAGTCTTCCCTCTGAATGGGAAGCAGTTTATCCAGCGCCTTTTTCCTGCCCTCGTAATCGTCGGCAAGGATCATCTTTCTCATGGCGGTGATCCTGTCACCTTCAAAGAACATGTGCTCTGTACGGCACAGGCCTATACCCTGTGCACCGAAATTCCTGGCAACGTCGGCATCATGCGGGGTATCGGCGTTGGTACGCACATACAATTTGCGCATCTCGTCCGCCCATTCCATGACGGTTGCGAAAGTACCGGACACTTCGGGTTCAACAGTTGATACCTGGCCTTCCATGACTTCACCGGTTGAACCGTCGATGGATATCCAGTCCCCTTCCTTCATGGTAAGATCACCAACCTTCACCTGCCTCTTCGCATAGCTTACCTCAAGGGCTCCGCAACCGGATACACAGCATTTACCCATACCCCGTGCAACAACGGCGGCGTGTGATGTCATACCACCCCTTGCGGTGAGAATACCTTCGGCGGCATGCATGCCCTGCAGGTCTTCCGGTGAGGTTTCGATCCTGACAAGAACCACGTCCTCACCCTTTTCTTTCCATTCTGCAGCTTCATCCGCGAAGAAAACAATTTTACCGGTTGCAGCGCCCGGGGATGCGGGAAGACCCTTGGCGATCACCTTCTTTTCTGCCTTTGGGTCAAACCATGGATGCAGAAGCTGATCCAGCCCTTCGGGTTCAAGCCGCATAATTGCTTCTTTCTTGTCAATGAGTCCTTCTTCCACCATGTCAACGGCAATCCTGATGGCAGCCACGGCAGTACGTTTCCCGTTCCTTGTCTGCAGCAGCCACAGTTTACCGTTCTGTATGGTGAACTCAATATCCTGCATGTCCTTGTAATGGCTTTCAAGCTTCTTGTATACCTTTACCAGTTCATCATAGGCTTCAGGCATGCTTTCTTCAAGCGAAGGGAATTTATTCTTGCGTTCCTCTTCAGGAATATCACTCTCTTTTGCCCATTTCTGCGAGCTGCTCTTTGTAACGTTCTGCGGTGTCCTTGTACCGGCAACAACATCTTCACCCTGGGCGTTCACAAGGTATTCACCGTAAAATATTTTTTCACCGGTTGACGGGTCCCTGGTAAACGCAACCCCGGTTGCGCAGTCATCACCCATGTTACCAAATACCATTGACTGTACGTTTACGGCAGTTCCCCATTTGGCATCTATGTTGTTCATTTTTCTATAGAGTATGGCACGCTCGTTGTTCCAGGAACCGAATACCGCCCCGATGGCGCCCCAGAGCTGCTCTACAGGATCAGTCGGAAAGTCCTTCCCAACCTTGTCCTTAATTAGTTTCTTGAATTTCTGAACAAGTTCTTTGAGGTCATCAACGGTAAGCTCGATATCAAGTTCAACCCCTCGCTTCTTCTTCATCTCTTCCATTATAATTTCAAAGGGATCTTCTTCTTCCTTAGACTCGGGTTTCAGTCCCATGACAACATCACCGTACATCTGGATAAAACGACGATAGGAGTCCCATCCGAATCGTTCGTTACCCGATTTCTTGATAATACCCTTTACCGTTTCGTCGTTGAGACCGAGGTTCAATACCGTGTCCATCATGCCCGGCATGGAAACCCTGGCACCGGAACGAACCGACAGCAGAAGGGGATTTTCAGGGTCACCGAATTTGGCATCCATTACCTCTTCAACCTTCTTTAATGACGCGTCCACGTCTTCCGTGAGGCCTTCGGGGTACTGTTCATTGTTATCATAGTACTCATTACACACATCTGTGGTGATTGTAAAACCGGCCGGTACTGGAATCCCGATCTTGCTCATTTCCGCCAGGTTTGCTCCCTTCCCACCGAGAAGGTTTTTCATATCAGCACCACCTTCGGAAATACCTGCACCGAATAAATACACTCTTTTAGACATTTCTCTACTCCTCTAATTTTTTAATGGAATTCACAATCAATTCAATCTCAATGGAATGAAACTGGTCTATAACAGTATAAAATTTAGTAATCACTATGATTTTAATCCATAAATTTTCTGGTTTCAATCAAAAAACAGGCATCCCTGTTATCACAGCCCCTGCACTCTGCGGATCCGATATCATATTCAGTATCTTCGCATGCTTTTTCGGCGTCATCTCCCAGCATGATCTCAAGGTACTTTATGTACTGTACCTCGTCATCAGTAAGGGCCTGTGGCCCCTTTTCATGCAGTTTTCTCATTATCGTCTGCTGCAACCTGGTAATATCCTGTTCCCGTCCGCTTTCCCCGCCGTTTGCAACTTTCGGCGTATCTTTTCGCTCCCTGCCCGATGATGCACGACGCAGCTTCGTTTTGAACCTCAGTGCCCGCTTTCTGAAAATGAGGAAGAAAACGATACCGAAGAAAAGCCCGCCAAGGTGACCAAGGTGCGAAATACTGGTACGCCCCCCGAATACTTCAAGGAACAGTTCAACACCCCCGAAGAGGACAACCAGGTATTTAGCCTTGATGGGTAGAATAAAAAAGAGCAGAAGTTCCGCGTCAGGAAAAAGAATACCAAAGGCCAGCAGCAGTCCAAATACCGCCCCTGAGGCGCCGATGGTGGGAATATGGTATCCCATACCACCGCTTATCAGGTTAATGACAAAAATGGTGAGACCTGCCCCGATCCCACAGAAAAAGTAGTACTGTAAAAACCGTTTCCCGCCCCAGACCTGTTCAACCGGGACACCGAAAAGCATGAGGGCGTACATGTTAAAAAATATGTGCAGCAGCATGTTCGGACTGTGAAGGAACATGTAGGAAACAAACTGCCATGCAAACCCTTTTTCCACTACCATTGAAGGAATAAGGCCAAGGTAATAGGTCATGGCCTGGATATTCACTGACATGTTGCCGATCTGATGCTGTACGGTGATGTTTCCGGTCAACAACTGCAACACGAATACAACCACGTTGATGATAATGAGCTTTATGGCTATTCCCTGGTAAAATGTCCCTTTTCTGCCGTTCATCGTCTATCCCTGAAAAATAAGTTCCTTATCTACGGTTTCTTACAAATCAGCAAGCCCTTTTCAAGTAAAGTCTTTTTTATATTGTGGACATAGTTCCGATTGACCTGGCTGATAGGCCCTGCATGCAAGCGGTCGTGTCTCGTATATGGCACATGCACAGAGACCGTCACGCATAACCAGGAAGGGACAGTGGTCCAGTTTCATTCCTGTTGAGGATGACACCAGGTGATCACCCATCCAGACCCCGTGCTGGTTCTCAATTATATGAAGTATATCATGCCTTCCCTCATCCTGCCACCGTTTCATGTCTTCATCGGTAACATAGGCAAGCATGTTGGCAAAACAGCATGCGCCGCATCTTTTGCATTCAGGTATTGACTTTTTTTCCACCATGGTATTATATCTCAGTTTATTCTATTCTGGAGCATCAGTCAATGGAACAGCAGTCTTTTCAATCATCATCTATAAAAGGAGCCGTGTTGCTGCTCCTTTCCGCGGCCGCATTTGCCATGTCAACCGTATTTGCCAAGGTTGTCACCACGGGATCCAGCGTCCCCGGCATCGAAGTGACCTTCCTTCGTTTCCTTGTTGGCCTCAGCTTCACATGGATGTACCTGCGCTACAGGAAAATATCCATTCGTCCCAACAACCCGCGCCTGGTGGTACTTCGTGCTGTCAGCAACACTGCCGCGGTGCTTTTTTTCTTTACCGGGATACAGTTTACCACGGTAACCAATGCCAACATGCTGAATATGACATATCCCGTATTCGTGTTTCTGGTGGCACCTTTTTTCAACAGGGAAGCCAGCAGTGGCAAATATTACCTGTACCTGTTCCTGACCATCATCGGGGTATACCTCATCGTGGTACCCGATTTTCACAGCATCAACCCGGGGGATCTTTCGGCCCTTGCATCCGGCATATGCGCCGGTGTTGCCATCTCGGCCCTGCGGGAGGCGCGTAAATACGATAACAGCTTCGTGATACTCTTTCATCTCATGGCCATAGGAATAGGTATCAACCTTGCCATCATGATACCGTTATTCGTTATGCCCGATCCATATATTTTTCTCTTTATGCTTCTTTCAGCCATTACTGCCTATACGGGCCAGATCCTCATTACCGTGGGTTACAGGTACATAGATGCCGCACCTGGCTCCCTCATCTCGGCAAGCAGGATACTGTTCGCCGGGATACTGGGTGTCAGCATATTCGGAGACCCCCTTACCTTCAGGATAGTGATCGGTGGAATACTCATACTTGTATCACTGGCAGGAGTCAGCGGTATCATACGGTATATCAGGAGGCCTACTCTTCCAAAAAACAGTCCATAACCCTTTCCGTGCTGGTTGCAAGGGCATTCAGGTCGTACCCGCCTTCCAGGAATGCCACCATCCTTCCATTGCAATACCTGTTTGCCACCTCCTTCAGCATGGAGGTAAACAGGTAATAGGTTTCCGAGGACAGGCCTATGTACGACAGGGGATCTGAATTATGCGCATCAAAACCGGCTGATATGAGAATTATCCCCGGTTTGAAATCTTCCAGCGCTGGAATTATGTGATTCTGAAATACATCCAGGTAATCGTCCTCTCCACTGCCGGCAGGCATGGGGAAATTCAATGTATATCCCTCACCCACGTCTTTCCCCCTTTCATGCCTTGCTCCCGTCCCGGGAAAGTGTGGATACTGGTGCGTACTGATGTACAGCACAGTATTATCACTCTCAAATGTATGCTGCGTGCCGTTCCCGTGGTGCACGTCCCAGTCTACGATGGCAACCCTGGCAACATTGTGAATATCCTGCAGGTACCTGGCAGCAATGGCAATATTATTAAAAATGCAGAAACCTGCAGCATAATCATACTCCGCGTGATGCCCGGGAGGACGCACCGCACAGAAGCCGCGCCTGGCCTGGTCATTCATGATTATGTCACACAACCTCAGGCCACCGCCAACAGCCTTGAGTGCCACGTGGTATGACTCGTCGCAAACTGCCGTGTCCATTGAATCCAGGTAATTGACCCCTGACTCGATTTCCTTTTTTACACGTTTTATATAGTCAGGAGAATGTACTTTTTCTATGATGGCGATATCAGCTTCAACGGGTTCCACCTTTACCAGGTCCTTGTAATACTCCTTTTCCCTGAGTTTCTGGTCGATTGCCGCCAGCCTTTCGGGACGCTCCGGGTGTCCCCAGCCCGTATCATGATCCATGTATACTGGGTCAAATAGATATGCTGTCGGTACCATTTTCTATCTCCAGGACGAATGTACTGTAACTTCTTTTTGTTGTATGGCTACTGTAGCGGGCATGTATTGTATTTTCAAGCAATTAATACACATTTGATTTTGTTGTGTATCAACATCAAGGTGATACAATAGAACCTGTACTCACAGGAAAATGATATTATGGCAGGACGTCAATGTAAATGGTACCCGGTATGTCCCATGAAACGGTATACCGGGATGGGATTGCTTGACCCCTACTGGGTTGAGCATTACTGCAGGGGTGACTGGGAAAGCTGCGTACGCTACAGGATGGAAGAGAACGGCGAGTACCATCCCGACTGCATGCTCCCGGACGGGAGCATCGATGAATCTCTTCGGGGAAAGTAACTGTATTAATTGGCCGAAGATCCGCCGAATGGGTATCTAACCCCAATGCGAACCATGAAGCCGGACATGTCGATTTCGATATTATCAGTATTCTTCAACTGTGCGTTGCGATACCCGACTTCCCCCAGGAACTCAACTTTCGACTGATCGGAAGGCTTATACCCTGCACCCAGGACCAGCTGCCACGCAAACCCGCTGAAAAATTTCGTTTTGTTCTCTTCAGGGTATTCTTTACCTCCTGTATCCTCGTATGCAGGCTGTGAAAAATGCATGATCATCAAGGGGTAACCCAGCCCGATGTTAATGTAAGGAGTTACAAACAGCGCTTTCTTGAGATTCGGAAGTCGCACCTGTGCGTCGACCATCAGGGGGATGTAAAACGCGTTGGTATCTGCTTTCAGGTCACCCTGCACGTCCTGCGTTATCTCGTCTTCACCTACTTTTCTGCTCCACTGTACCCAGTAAAGGCCTGATTCAAAACCCATAACAAAGAATGGATCAAGCAGCCAGTTATGCTGCAGGGAAAGATCCATGCCAAACTTGGCAGGGTCTGTTGAATATGCCGTACCCAGTGTGCCGTCGATCCCGGTATCGGCTGCAAATGCTTCCGCCGCGGTGAATGCCATAACAAGTATAAGGACAATACTGTATATTTTTTTCATGGTCAGGTCTCCTTGAGCGATAAATCAACTAATGGATGGATTAATGTTGGAGGGATTCTACCGATATGTCAAGACATAATATCTTTCTTTGTTGTATTTCAGACAATGGTGTCCAGTATTCTGCCCAGACCTTCAGCCTGTGCACCCTGCACCCTGGTTGTCACGCTTGCCTTTAACATCTTTTCTGCAAGTCCGTCCTGGGCTTTTCCTATTGCCTTGAGTAACTCACCCATCTTTACCATGCAGTGATCAGCCGGTGATGCCTGTATTCCGTGTACCATCTTCGTACCTCCGGGAATATTTTCCCTTAATCTATTATCGGCACTTCCCTGCTGAAGTTTAGCATTTTTTAACCAAAATCATCGAATCTTATCATATCTTCTTCAACACCCAGGTTGTATAACATCTTATATGCTGCATCCAGCATGACCGGTGGGCCGCACAGGTAATATTCCACGTCCTCGGGTGCCCCGTGGGCTTTCAGGTATTTCTCGTAAACAACGTTATGAATAAAGCCTGTGGGGCCGTCCCAGTTGTCTTCAGGCAGCGGGTCTGACAGGGCAATATGAAATGAGAAGTTGTCAAAATCTTTTTCAAGCTGCCGAAATTCATCCTCGTAGAATATTTCCCTGACCGATCTTGCACCGTACCAGTAACTCACCTTCCTGTCCGTTTTCAGCGTCTTAAACAAATGAAATATCTGTGACCGCAGGGGAGCCATACCCGCACCCCCGCCGATGTATACCATCTCCCTGTCTGTATCCTGTATGAAGAAATCACCAAAGGGCCCCGAGATAGCCGCCTCGTCACCTTCTTCAAGAGAAAAAATATAGGTGGAGGCGATACCTGCAGGCACGTTCTCAAATCTCCCCTTTTTGGGATTCCTGGGCGGGGTGGCTATTCTCACGTTCAGTTTAATAATGTTTCCCTCCGCAGGGTGATTGGCCATTGAGTATGCCCTGAATATGGGTTCGTTGTTCTCGACGGCCAGGTCAAAGAGTCCCTGTTCTTCCCAGTCATCCCGGTATTCAGGATCAATGTCAATATCACGTGAAAAATCTATACTGTACTCCGGTATGTCGATCTGCACGTACCCTCCGGGTTCGAAGTCGAGTCTTTCGTCCCCGGGCATCTGTACCACCAGCTCCTTGATGAAGGTGGCAACATTTTCGTTTGAAACAACGCTGCAGCTGTATTTTTTTATGTCCAGCAGCTCCTCTGGTACACCGATCTTCATGCGCTCCCGCACCTTCACCTGGCAGGAGAGTCTCCAGTGGTCCCGCGCCATCTTGCGGTTTATGTGGTTCTCCTCGATGGGCAGTATGTCACCGCCTCCTTCAAATACCTGGCACTTGCAGGTACCACATGTCCCGCTGCCCCCACATGCTGATGGCAGGTATATCTCGTTGTCGGCAAGTGTATTGAGCAGGGTTGACCCGGCATTGACCGTTATATCCTTGTCCGGATCATCGTTTATGGTGATGGTTACTTCCCCCGTCTCCTTCAGCTTGGATTCGGCGCCGATGATCAGGAGCGAGAGTACCACCGCTAATGTGCTGAATGATGCAACTGCAAGTATTACCGTTACCATATACCCCTATCCAGTAAGAGAGATTCCAGAAAATATCATGAAGGCAATCGCCATAAGCCCTGTTATAAGCATGGTAATGCCCAGTCCCCGCATGCCACGGGGCAGGTTGGAATACCTGATCTTGTGCCGGATGGCCGCCATGCTGACTATGGCCAGGAACCAGCCTATTCCCGAAGCCACGCCGAATACCGCGGATTCAGCCAGAGTATGTTCCCGCTCCACCATAAAAAGTGACACACCCAGTATGGAACAGTTCACCGTTATGAGTGGAAGGTATATACCCAGTGCACTGTACAGGGCTGTTGAGATCTTTTCAACAGCCATTTCCACTATCTGTACCATGGCGGCAATGGTGGCAATGAATGAAATGAAGGTCAAAAAGCTGAGATCCACATCGGCAAATTTCGGATTCAGCCATGTAAGGGCACCCTCTTTCAAAACGTATTCATGTATGAGCCAGTTGGCAGGTGCGGTAATACTCAGAACGAATATTACCGCGATCCCCAGTCCAAAAGCGGTGGGCACCTTTTTCGAGAGGGCAAGGAATGAACACATGCCCAGGAAATACGCCAGCAGAATGTTTTCAGTGAATATTGCCTTTATGCCAATATTGATCAGGTCCATAAATCAGTTATTCCTCCTCGCTGTAGCCCGTATATGCCCGCTGCAGCCAGATGGTCAATGCCAGGATTATGAAGGCGCCGGGGGCAAGTACCATCAGCCCGTTATCCACGTATCCAATATCATACATGGCCTGCGGTATCACCTGGTACCCCAAAAGGGTACCCGATCCCAGAAGCTCCCTGAAAAAACCCACGATCAGGAGAATGAGGGCGTAGCCTATCCCGTTTCCAATCCCGTCAAGGAAAGACGACGGAACGGGATTGCTCATGGCATGGGCTTCAAGCCTTCCCAGAACGATGCAGTTGGTAATTATAAGTCCAACAAATACTGACAGCTGTTTTGACATCTCGTAAGCGTATGCTTTCAAGACCTGGTCAACTACGATAACCAGCGAGGCGATCACCGTCATCTCGATGATGATCCGTATCTTACCTGGAATCAGCTTCCGAATTACCGATACAATAACATTTGCCATGGAAATGACGAATATAACGGCAATACCCATAACGATGGAGGGTTTTAACATTGAGGTGACCGCCAGTGCCGAACAGATGCCCAGTATCTGTATTGTTATGGGATTATTTTCGTTTATGGGCTCTACCAGCACCTTTTTATTCAGTGCCATATATCATCCTCCCTTTCTCACCTTCTGAAAGTAAGGTTCGTATATCTCAAGACTTGTCTCAAGCAGTTCGGTCACCCCGTTACCGGTAAGGGTGGCACCGCTTATGCCGTCAACCTTGTGTTCCCTGTTCTTCGTACCGGGCTGCAATTTCCCCTTTACAACCTCTATTGAAACCAGGTCCCCGTTTTCGTCGCGTATTTTCTTCCCCTTGAAGCTCTCCTGGAACCATCGCGACTGTATCTCCGCGCCAAGTCCCGGGGTTTCTCCCTGCTTGTAAAAAGCTATACCGTGTACCGTGTTCATATCAGGTTTCAGGGCAATGTACCCGTAAATAGTTGACCACAACCCCTTACCAACCACGGGTACGCAGTATGCCATCACCTTCCCGTTTTCCACCCGCTTGAATACGGGCAGTTTCCGTTCTTCCGGGGAAAGTTTTTTCTGCTTTTCAAGACTTATCCGGAAAGGCGGCTTCTCAACCTTTTCCTTTTCTAACAGGTTTCCCCGGTGATCCACAACAAGTGACTCAATGTACTGGTCAAAGCAGCATTGCGTATCGACGCATTCCTTTTGCGTACGATGTTCCATTGCTTCACGCTGGTTAAGTGGACACTCCCGCAGGCCAGTGGCGATAAGAATATTATACTTTATATCTGCTTCGAGCTGCAACCGCTGTTTCTCATCCAGTGATTCAGATATAACCGATAAGAGCAGCGAAAACAATGCCGCTACCAGGAGGGCAAAAAATATTGTATATACATTGCTGTCACGCCGCACGTCGCATTCTCCTTCTCATGTTGGTCCTTATCACCCCGTAATCAATGAGAGGGGCGAAAAGATTCATGAACAGTATCGAAAGCATCATTCCCTCCGGGAATGCCGGGTTCATAACCCGTACCACTATTGCAAGGGCACCGATAAGGAACCCGTATATGTATTTCCCTGTATTCGTATTTGAAGCTGAAACAGGATCAGTTGCCATGTAGACCGCGCCAAACGCAAACCCTCCCATAACAAAATGATAGTGCGGGGGCAGTGCCATGAGGCTGTCCGCAGAAGGTGCCACAAGATTGAACAGCATGGCAACCGCAGCTCCCCCGGCAAACACTGAAAGCATTATCCTCCAGCTTCCCACCCCGGTAATGATCAGTAGCAGTGCACCCAGCATGATCAAGAGGGTAGAGGTCTCCCCGATGCTCCCGGGGATGTATCCCAGGAACATGTTCTGCAGCGTGTATCCATGGCCTTGAAGAGTGGCAACAATGTCACTACTGGCACTCATGCTGGCCGAAAGTGGGGTTGCCATGGTATACGCATCAACTGCCTTTCCATCCAGGAGGGTCCAGACAGTATCTCCGGATATGGCCTGGGGGTATGCGAAAAATATGAAAGCCCGTGCCACAAGTGCCGGGTTAAATACGTTCATACCGGTACCACCGAACACTTCCTTACCCATTACAACGCCGAAAGAAGTTCCCGCCGCCACCATCCACAGCGGTATGGTTGGGGGCATAATGAGGGGGATAAGTGTGCCGGTAACAAAGAAACCCTCGTTGATCTCGTGTTTCCTTACCAGCCCGAAAAGCACCTCCCAGAGACCCCCGGTTACAAAGACCACCAGGTACATTGGTATAAGTACAATTGCTCCCCGCACAAAACATTCAATGACCTGTGGGTCCATACCCCGGGAAAGGTAATACTGGTGCCCGATATTATACATGCCGAATATGATGGTGGGAAATATGGCAAGCACCACTGTCATCATCATTCGCTTTATGTCAAATGCATCACGAACATGTGCGCCATCCCTGGTTCTCACCGGGAGACGGTAGAGAAAAGTTTCCGTGGCGTCGAAAAGGGGCCATATGTTATAGAACTTTCCCCCTTCTTCAAACTGTTCTTTCACACCTTTAAACCTGTCGGACAGCCACTTCACCTGTTCATCCTTCCTTCTGTATTAGTTCAATGCCTTCCCTGAGTATCTTCTGCCAGCTTATCTTTGAGGGGCAGATGAATTCACACACTGCAACATCCTCTTCTGCAAGCTCGTATATACCAAGTCCTTCCATTTCGTCGATATCCTGCACGATAATGCTTTTCATCAGGAACACGGGATATATGTTCATTGGCAAAACCTTTTCATATATGCCCGTTGGGATAAAGGCACGCACGCTGCCGTTCCTGTTGGTGTCCAGTGAAAAACGCATTTTGGGCAGAAGCCTTGAAAAGAAGGTCCTGGACATGCTCTCCTGGAAAAGGCCGGGTTTGAGCCACCCAAGCAGCTCGTAGCTTTCGGGTTCGGCGATCAGCGTTACCTGGCTGTCATGCATGCCAAGGTATCCGTCATACCCTGCATTCCTGCCTGTTAACACGTTCCCGGAGATGAACCGTGTTGTTTGCGGATCCTTAACCGACTCCACGAATGAACATATCTGCGAACCGGGAAGTGTGGTATAGTATTTCCTGTTTTTCGCTTCCGGGCCTGTCACCGCCACGGTAACTGTACTGTCAAGCTTCCCCGTTACAAACAGCTTTCCTATACGGATAACACCCTGCAGCGAACAGGTCCATACCCGGTCATTTCTTCCCCTTACAGGTGACACGTGATGGACATGCACACCCACGTTCCCGGCAGGATGAGGGCCCCTGAAAGTGTGTAGGCGTATTCCTTCCATGTCCATGAGCTCACCGGGAACCTGGCTTCTGTCGTCCACCCCAACATGTACGGAGCCTTTTGTGAGGGTTGAAAGTACCTGCAGGCCTCTTTTAAAGTAATCCTCGTTGCCCTGCATCAGCATAGATGTTCGCGGGGCCAGTGGGGAGGAATCAAACATGGATACAAATATATCCCGGGGCTCATCATCCGGGTCAGGGATAACAGCAAATGGACGCTGTTTCAATTGAAGGAACAGGCCTGACTTGAGAAGTATATCCAACACCCTGTCCCTTTCCCTTGACGAAAGGTCACGGGAGGAGAAGGTCAATTCTGACTTCTGTGATCCTTCCCTTGCCACAACTATGGCTTCTATGACCCGGCGTTCTCCGCGGATTATATCGACCACCCTGCCGCTTACGGGAGAAACCCCGGCCACCCTTTCATCGTTCCGGTCAAAAAAAAGCCTTGTCCCCACCTGCACCCTGTCACCGGGTTCAACCGCGTTACGTGAACTGACCCCCGTGCAGTCAACGGGTGTAAGCGCCACCTTCTCAGCCTCTCGAGCTGCCTCAATAATTTCTTCAGCCATCCCCTTCAGGCGTATATCATATCCCCTGGTAATCTTAATAATATCAGACATATGTATCCTGTAATTAGAACGTATCTTTATTCTGTTATCTACGTCGCAGCATTATCGCAGCATACCTTCTCTTATAACATGCGTGTGCGCTGCATCTGCCCTGCATGTACAATTCCCACATCCCTCTTCACCCGAAAGGCCGTGTGCGCAGGTATGAGTATATTCCTTTTTACGCCCGGTTATAACCTGTAATGACATTGCGATTAAGAACAATGTCATAATAATAAATGTAAGTACTATTGTTGTGCTCATTTCTTTGTTCTTCCTGTTATCTTGTACATCTATAGTACAATAGTTACAACATCCATTCAAGAAAAAAAGAATTCCCTTAAATGGATTGCTATGATGAAATAACATAAATAATGGAGGTAACCCATGGTCTGGCATAATGCATACAGGCAGTTTCTTTTTATACTCATTTCTACCCTGGTACTGACATTTTCTGCCTGCGGTGGAGAAGACGTAACGGAATTCACGGTAGTACCTGGCAGCACCCCTGCCGTACATGCCGGGCAGGATGCCTATTTTACCATTACCCTGAAGATGCCGGATGATACACACGTCTACGCAAATCCCAAGGGGCCGGGAACCGGCAGGGCCACCACGGTATTCGTAGAACATCACGATACCATAGGTACAGGTGATCCTGTGTACCCCGAAGGGGAAAAGTACCTTTCACCCGGCGAAGACAAACCCGTTTTTATATACAACCATGGGACCTCCATTACAATACCATTTACAACGCCACCGTCAACGGCTGTGGGAAAGTATCATGTGACAGTTACCGTTGACGCACTTCTGTGCAGTGCAGGTGCATGCATGCCTGTCAGGAAAGAGGTTGTCCAGGCTGTCTCGGTTGTTCCTCCGGATCAGCCTGTCACGTCTTTTGACGAACTGACCACGGCAGGGGAAAATATTTCTATACAAACAGGCCACACCGGCAGTATCCCATCACGGGAAAAGGCCGGAATAAAGATAGAAGGGTTCAATGCCCGCTTCCTGCATGCAACACCGGTGGATACCATCATAAAGGCCATCCTCTTTGGCATTATCGCCGGCTTTATTCTGAACTTTATGCCCTGCGTGCTGCCGGTGGTCAGCCTGAAAGTGATGAACATCATTTCACATGCAGGCAGGGGAAGACGGGAAGTAACCCTTATGGGAATTCTCTTCTCGGCAGGCATTCTTGTTTCATTCGCCGCGCTGGCCATGCTGGCTTCCTTCGCAGGGTACAACTGGGGAGAATTGTTCCAGCAACAGTGGTTCCTTATCGCCATGATCACCATCATCTTTGCCATGGCCCTGTCACTGTTCGGGGTATTCACTTTCAATGTACCCTCCTTTGCCGCAAGGACCACCGCCCAGGTGGGCAATCCCTACCTGGATTCATTCCTGAAGGGTCTCCTGGCTACCCTGCTGGCCACCCCGTGCAGCGGCCCATTCCTGGGAGGAACACTTGCATGGGCAATGCTGCAGCCGCCATACATCATATTTACCGTCTTTATGAGCATTGGCGTCGGGATGGCACTCCCCTACATGGTACTTACCCTGAGGCCCGGGCTTATGCGCTTTGTTCCCAGGCCCGGGAACTGGATGATCACCTTTGAACATGTGATGGCCTTCCTGCTTGCCGGTACGGTGATCTACCTGCTTGGCATCCTGGACCAGGCGTACCTCTACCCCATGCTCTGGTTCCTGGTGTTCATTGCACTGGGACTCTGGCAGTACGGGCGATTCGGGGGGCCGGAACAGCCGGGCAAAAAACGGCTGATCTCCCTTGTGGTACTTCTCCTGGTTGTTACCGGGGGAGAAATCATATCATTCCGCATGGTCGGCCCCTTAAAGGGATCCGGGAGCAAAGCAACCATTGAAAGCAGTGATTTCACGCTGGAGAAGTTATACCGCAACAGGGAAAACGGGGTCATCACCATGGTAAAATTCACCGCCGACTGGTGTCCCAATTGCCGCCTCGTGGAAGCAACATCCCTGTATACGAAAAAGGTTAAAAGTGCTGTTGCAGATTATAATGTACAGCTGCTAACTGCTGACCTTACAAGGAAGGATCCTGAAGCGGAAGCACTCCTGAAGGAACTGGGAAGCAGGTCTATTCCCTTCCTTGCTGTTTTTCCACCTGGTGATGATTTTTACCGGCCTTTCGGCCTCAGGGATATTTACAGCGAGGAAGACGTTCTGGAAAGCATTCGCAAATCAGCGGTAAGCCAGTCCCTTGATGGCAATATTGAAGGTGAGAAGATCCCGGGATTGCAGGAAATACAGATGTAACCGGGTTACAGGTATTTCACCAAAAGCACCTGGTTGCCTTTCCTGTTATAGGTGACCTCGTCAAACACATTCACCGCCATCATTATGCCCCTTCCGTGGGCATGCTCCATCTTGTTGGCATCATCATGGGCCACCTCTACCATGTACCGGTGATCGAATCCTTCACCGTCATCACTTATTTTATAGGCAACCCTGTCCGGCTTTAACAGGTACTCGATGCCAACCCTCCTGTTCCGGTACTCGGGTTGCTGCTGCCTCCTGGCAACAAAGGTCAGGTAATCATCTTCCATGGTTGCCGCGGTTTTTTCCTCGTAGGTTATACCCAGGTTGCCATGTTCAATGGCATTGATGATCATCTCGCGAAGGGCAATTCGCAGCAGGGTTATTTCCCTGCTGCTCATGTACTTGGAAACATTTCGCACAAGGCGGTGACTCAATTCCTCGGCCGTGGTCAGGTAATTCCCCATCTCAAAGGTCTGCCGTTCCGAGATGAAATATTCAAGCAGGGCATCTTCAATGACCGGTATTGCCTTTCCGATAATCTCGGTCCTTTCACCGATATCCACGTATTCAAAACGAACCTGCATCTCCTGCGGCTCACCCTCAATACGTGATTTCAGCTTTGCCTTGAAGATAACCGGCTTGCTGCTTACGATACATTCCTCTATCTTCTCGTAAACCAGGTGGTTCATCACCCCATGCTCGTCCTGTCCCTCATACACAAGGTGCACAAAGGGCATCAGTGATATTTCCTCTTCCGATTTCCTTGTATATTTCAAAAACGCCCTGTTGGCAGAAATGATAAGCCCCTCGGTAGTCATGGAAAAGATAATATCTGCAGTACCGTCCACGATGATGCGGTATCGCTCTTCTGAAAGGGATATGGCGGCATTAGCCCTGTGTAACTCGTCAAGGTTATCTTCAAGCTCAACGTTGAGGGTTTCCACCATCTGGTGTACGTACAGGAACCGGTTGGCCAGGATGAGGGTGATACCAATAACAAAGGCGAAAAAACCATATTTCGTAAAGACAATCCCCTGGTTGAAGAACACAGCATCCAGGATATCAAATGCTGCCGTGCCGATAAGTACCGCCACGCCAACAACCAGGTTCCCCGGCAGAGACTCCAGAAGCGTGTTCCTCATAGCCCTCAGTGAGGGTATATTCTTCTCCTCTTCGACCTCGCTTCTCTTTCTTCGATACTCTCCCACAAAGGGTACCCCTATCCTGTAAAAGGGATAGAATACCAGGGGAACGATGGCACTGACCTGCCATATGCGCAGCACGTCGTTCATGAAGGGGACCGGGGAGACCAGGGAGAACAATATCAAAACCAGGTAAAGAATTGACAGGAACCTGGTGAACCGGCTCACCCTGCCCGTGAGCAGGGTATCGATAAATGCTCCCATCAACGGTATTATCAGGTACAGGGAGCAGTATTCAAGCCGGAGCACAAAAATGGTATCATGGAAAAATTCAAATATTGCGTATGTCCTGGAAAACAGGTAAATGAAAAGTGCGATCGAGAAAAGACCATACAACAGGTTATAATGCTCCCCCGGACGTTTCTTGAAGAGGAAAAGGTGATACAGGCCAACACCAAGATACAGGAAAAGGAGCATCAGGGTGACCCGCTCAGATCGTATCCAGTCAAGGGAGAGGATATTGCCCACAAGATGGGGGGCTTCCCTGTACAGGCCGGTAAGCCTGTTTGTCGGATCTCCCACGATACGTATTCCAAGAACGTTACGTCCGGA
The DNA here is from genome assembly GCA_964345775.1 of uncultured Leptospiraceae bacterium. Lineage (GTDB taxonomy): Bacteria > Spirochaetota > UBA4802 > UBA4802 > UB4802 > M55B154. The sequence goes on from CAYFSO010000005.1 coordinate 48,080, forward strand.
CTCAAGATACCTGGTATTTATGGGAATGAGAACCTTGCGAAGGATCCTCGAAGTATCAACCTGCCCGTTCTTATCAAGATACATCTCGCTCTTGAGGAGATGCCCGTTACAGTATACCTGCCAATTCTCACCTATGTGGGCCAGGAGCACACCCTGCACGGATGATGACCGCAGGGTTTTTTCGGTTACATTGAAAGAAGTCACCAGCGTATACTGCCTTGACGGGTATGTTCTCAGAGACAGGAAAGTTCGCCGGGGCATGTTCTCCAGGTCAAGGTCGCTTATAATGACCGGCCGCCTGCCATCCTCCTCACCCGCAAGTTTCAGCCAGTCTTCACCTTCAGGCAGTGAATACGTCCACCCTTTGGCGAAGCCCTGGCGCACGTACATGTCATTTTCATTCAGGTTTATAGTTTCGGCGGCAAGGCATACCTGGGACATTACACATATTAGACAAACTACTGTCCCCAGGGTAATAATTGCCTTTCGAAATGGAGTCATAGATGCTCCCGTTCGTATATTATAAGCTGCATGTGATACATTAACTCCGGCCTTCGTACTTACAACATTATGCCGGGTTAGTCAAAACATTTTCATTATTTCAATGCACGATGGCCAATGTCTTTCCTGTAACAGGCACCTTCAAAAGAGATGGTATCAATATTACCGTACACCATGTTTGCGGCCTCCTGCAGACTGTCCGCCATGGCAGTTACATTCAGCACCCTTCCGCCGCTGGTCACGATATTCCCGCCTTCGGTTTTGGTACCCGCGTGAAATACCATCAGGTCTCCGGGTAATTCATCCAGGCCACTTATCACCTTTCCTTTCTCATAGCTGCCGGGATATCCCCCGGATGACATGACCACCGTCATGGCGTGTTTATCCATAAAATCAAGTTCCATGCCCGACAAAGTCCCGTTAATTGAAGCCTGCAGGTAATCGCCCAGTTTCCCTTTTAACAGGGGCAGTACAACCTGTGCTTCCGGATCACCGAACCGCACGTTGAATTCAAGCACCTTGATATCCTCACCTTTTATAATGAGACCCGCATACAGTATCCCCCTGAAGGGTATACCTTCAGCCTTCATCCCTTCAACGGTGGGGATCAGCACTTCCTTCTGTACCCTTTCAAGCCGTGCAGCCGTCATCACCGGTGCCGGTGCATAGGCTCCCATTCCGCCGGTATTGGGCCCCATGTCCCCTTCATGGATCCGTTTATGATCCTGTGCGGCAACGCAGGGAAGTACCGTTTCACCATCACAGATGCCAAGTACAGAGGCTTCTTCCCCATCAAGGAATTCCTCCACGAATACACGGGTATCCTCTTTTACCATGTTCTCTATAAACTCAAAGGCTTCATCCCTGCTCTCGGGAATACCCACACCCTTACCTGCAGCAAGCCCGTCAAGCTTTATAACAAAAGGGAATGTATTGATACCTTTTACGTGTTCAACCAGGGCCTGTTTGCCCTTGATCTCATGGTACTGTCCAGTGGGTATGCCATACTTTTTCATGATCCCCTTTGCGAATATCTTGCTGCCTTCCAGCATGGCGGCCTTTGCCGACGGCCCGAATACCGGCACATTCCTTTCCTGCAGGTAATCGGTGATACCTTCTACCAGTGGTACTTCCGGACCAACAACTACCACGTCTATATTTTTCTCCAGGCATGCGGAATAGATCCCCTCAAAATCGGACACTTCAACCGGTATCCTGTATTTCTCTTCAATTCCACCGTTACCGGGTGCCACGTATACCTCGTCGGCACTTCCATCATGCAGAAGCCGCCATGACAGCACGTGTTCACGTCCTCCCGATCCAACCACCAGGTATTTCATCACTACACCTCTTTAACTTGATCTTGTTCATTACCAACAATACATAACCAACTTTGGCAAGAACTTTCCTTGTTCACTCATCACTTCTCACTCATCACTTCTCACTCATCTACGTTTATCTATTGATTTTTTCCCCGGCCCTGCATATAACTGCATTATGAAAACAAAACCCATACGTCACCTCATCCTTATAGCAATTATATCCATCTTCTCACTGCAGTGCGCGGTGGTGCATACCCACTTCAAGAAATCTTTGCCCGATAATACCGGTACCGCGAGGATTGACTGCCTGGAGGAACCGGTAACCGTGAAGCGGGATTCCCTTGGTATTCCCTACATCAAGGCGCACAACGAAAAAGACCTTTTCTGCGCAGCCGGCTACGTCACCGCCTCGTACCGCCTCACCCAGATGATCATATTGAAGCATGCCATACAGGGAAGGTTATGCGAGATCGCCGGGGAGGACATGCTGCCCCTGGACCGCTTCATGCGATGCCTGGGGGTTTCACAGGTTGTAGGATCAACCATGAAGAAGATGGACGGGCATGCCCGCATGATGCTTACCTCGTTCGCAAAAGGGGTAAACCAGTATGTACGCAACCTCGAACAGCTGCCGCCGGAACTGGTACTTGCCGGTTACACCCCTGAAAAATGGAAACCCGAGGACTCCCTCTACATTTTCGCCATGTTGAACCTGAACGTCTCTTTCAACTTCATAGAGGAACTGCACTTTCTCATCATCGCCAGGAAGCTGGGATACAAGAAAACGGCCGAACTCTTTCCCGTGTACCATGACCGGGAGTTTCCACTGGCCGAGGCGGAAAAACTCCGGCACGTATTGCCCGATCTGCCCGTAAGGGAGCTGGAAAAAATGCACCATGCATTGAGAAGGATGGAGGGCATATTGCGCCCTGGTATCCCCGCCTCAAATAACTGGGCCATCGCACCTTCGAAAACGAAAGGGGGTCAGAGCATCATAGCCAATGATACCCATCTCATGCTGGCACTGCCCTCCCCGTGGATAGTCATGCACCTTGAATGCCCCACCTACAGGTGCGCGGGCGTCACCCTCCCCGGAATACCGGTGATTACCGCCGGGTTTAATGGCACCATCGCCTGGGGAGAGACCATGGTTATGGCTGACAGCCAGGACCTGTTCATAGAAAAGATCAAGAGGGAGAAGGATACACTCCGTTACCTTTTCAAGGGTAAGTGGCTTCCCGTTAAAACACGGCAGGAGACCTTTCACATAAAGGGTGAAGAACCCGTCACCATGCCCGTGTACAGTACCCATCACGGCCCCCTCCTGAACAGCGCACTGCAGCAGATGCCGCTGCCTCCCGAGATGCCTGTACAGCCTTCGCCGGTGAACATACCATATGGCCTCTCATTATCCTGGATAGTGGAAGACGGGGATATCACCCTTGACGCCTTTTACAGGCTTGGAAAGGCACGCTCGATGAAACAGGCAAGGGATGCCATTTCAGACATTCGCAGTATATACCTTAACATCGTGTATGGTGACCGCCAAAACATCGGCAGGCAGGCAACCGGGTTGTATCCTGTTCGTAAAAAAGGCACCGGCCAGTTCCCCTCTCCCGGCTGGACCGGTGAATACGAATGGGAAGGGTTTCTTCCCTTCTCCGCGCTGCCCCACGGCATGAATCCTGCCGAGGGATACCTCTGTACCGCCAACCATCGCACCGTTGGGAAGGACTATCCCGTCCACCTCACTTCATCGTGGTATAACCAGGAAAGGGCTGAACGTATACACGGGGTACTTTCTGGCAGCAGCAATATTGTACTTGAAGACATGGTTAGCCTGCAAAACGACCGGTATTCCATGATGGCAAAAAAAGTACAGGATATCCTTTTCAATGGCAGGACGGGAAAACTGACCAGTGAAGCAATAGACTCCATGAAACCATCACATCGAAAAGATGCTGAAAAGGCACTGCGCCTGCTGCACCCCGGAAATTTCAACTGTGTTATGGATGCAGGTTCTTCAGGTGCCGCCCTCATGGGCGCGCTGTATCATTGTTTTACCCGCTCTACATTCATGGATGAACTTGGAGACGACGATTCAATGGAATGGGAATCGTTCATCCAGGCAAGCATGACATCCTTCTCCGCCACCGACCAGCTCCTTGCATACACGGATACTTCATCTTTCTACGATGACGTAACCACACCCGAAGTTGAAACCAGGTATGACATCCTGGCACGCTCTTTATACCAGGCCTGGAACTATTGCGAAAAAGAACTTGGTCACGATGAAATGAAATGGGAATGGGGAAAGCTGCATACCTACCACTGGCAGCATGATATAGCCAAAAAGACAGGTTTGCTCAAAGGTTATCTTAACAGGGGGCCTTTCCCCGCCGGAGGTGACGTGCATACGGTAAACGTGGCGGGCTTTACATGGGGTAAAGATTTCGACGTATGGATGATCCCCGCCATGCGCATGATAGTTGACTTCAACAGCAGCGAACCCCTGCATATAATCACCACGCCCGGTCAATCAGGGCACCCCTCCAGTACTCATTACGATGACATGATACCGTATTTCCTGGAAGGACGATACCAGAACATCCCGATGGGAGAAGAGGCCGCCAGCCGGCATTACAGCTTCACGCTGCGTCTCATTCCCTGAATTCAGAATCCAGCCTCTTTTTAATATCTGACTTAATGGCACCGAACTTTTTCTTAACCAGGTATATGCTCATGCTCTGTTCCTGTGCAATATCAGAGTATGACTTGTTATCGCAATAATACGATCTCAGCAATTCCTGTTTTCCATCATCCATTTTCCGTATGCTGTCCATCATGGTATGCAGCACCTCGCCTTCAACAACGGTTTCCTCAATATCAGACACCCGGTCTTCATACTCCTCAATATTATAGATGAATACCATTGAATCTCTTCCAAGCCTGTTCCCGTAGCGTATTTGATCAAAAGCAATATTTCTTGCTGCTTTTTTCATGTAATTATTGCTGGAAGTGGCGTCCGGATCCGGCAGGGAACCATACAGCATCATCCTTAGAAAAAGCTCCTGCGTCAGGTCTTCGGCAAGATGGATATCTTCAACATATCTCATGATAATATTAAATACAACCCTGTAATAATGCACATAGCACCGTTCCACGTGTGCGAAACATACATCCACCTTCATATCATGATCTCCTTCCTTGTTTTTTTAATGAAAAATAGAAGGAAAGGAAAAAGGGGTCTACTCAAAAGGGGAAATCACTTGCTTTGTGTGTTTTTATTTCATGTACCGTGCATATATACCTATCTTCTCCACGTATACCCGAGCGGCATGTTCTATCTCTGCAACCTGGGATTCGGTGACTTCTTTCACCACTTTGCCCGGGGAGCCCAGCACAACAGACCGTGCTGGAATTACCATGTCCTCGGGAACCAGGGTATTTGCCCCGATGATACTGTTATCCCCGACAACAGCCCCGTTGAGCAGGATTGCGTTTATCCCGATAAGGCACCTGCTGCCGATGGAGCAGCCGTGCAGCATTGCCTTGTGTCCCACCGTTACCTCTTTGCCAATGGTAAGCACGTGATCAGACCCGGTATGCAGCACACAGCCGTCCTGTATGTTGGTACCTTCCCCGATAGTTATGCTGTTCATGTCACCCCGTATCACCGTGTTAAACCAGATACTCACCCTGTTTTCAAGGGTAACATCCCCTATAACGGTGGCATTATCCGCGATGAAACGGGTATCACCACGCATGGTGACTTTTTTTTCTCCAAGATCCATGATCATTCTGTCAACTCCTCTTTTATGGCATAAGCTTACCGCGTATCACACGGGTAATCTCTTCCATTTGGGCATCAGGGATATCCTCCATCCGCAACGAGCCACCATACAAAAATGGCTCAAGCGTCTCCAAAATATCATCGGTTACCTCACCGTACTGCCCCATGAAGGACTGCAAACGTGCCTTCAGGCTGAACTCCCGTTTTGCCCTCCGGGGTAATTCCAGGTAGGTATCGATCTCCGCAAGCATGTTCTTTCTGTCACGGGGCAGTGCACCTGACACGTTCAACAGGTTGGTTGCACTGTCACTCATTATCTCGGTGTCAGCATCAATTTCTTCAACCATGATCCTCAGTTCCCCGGCCACCATCTCCTCGGGACACTCTGTAAACTCTTTACGCTGCCTTGCCTCGTCAATTGGTGTTCCCGGGAATATTTCCAGGGTGCGCAGCCGCACGAAGTCAGGACGTATCTCGGATATTACCCGGGCAGTCTCCCGTGCATGCTCCTCGCTGTATTCCATGCCCCCGAGACCGGGCATCACGTATACTGAGCAGGACAATCCCGCTTCCCGTGTCTTCAGTCCTCCCCTCACGTGGTCTTCGGAGGTTTCCCCCTTGTTCACCATCTTGAGTACAGTATCGCTGCCGCTTTCAAGGCCGTAATGGACACGGCTGATCCCCGCCTTTGCAAAGCCTTTCAACTCCTTCAGCGAACGGTTGCGCGAAGCGGTCCTCGTTCTACCGTATATGGTGAACCGTTCCAGGGAGGGAAAATGTATCCGGATGTGATCCATCACCTCCTGCATGAAAGCCGGTTTATGGATGAGGGAATCAGCATCACCCAGAAAGCAGGTGCGGGATCCCCCCATTCTCCATGTTACCAGGTGTTCCACGCTGTCACGCAGGGTTGGCCTGTCCTTTATCCATGACAAAAACCATACCAGCCGCTCATCCAGGTCTTCCGGCAGGTCCCGGGGAAGGCTGTCCTCGAATTGTGGTACTATACCCGCTTCCCACTGCTCACGTTGTATGCGTTCAACGAGGGACAGTGCCTTTCCAAGATCAGCCGAAGAATAGACGGGAAACCCAATCCCGTTCTCAAAAAGAAAATCATCAAGGTTCTTCGCGTTCTGTATGTCCTGTTTTATCTCTTTAAGTGACCTCTTAGAAAATTTCGCGCCGAACTTGTACACCGGGCAGAAGGCGCACCTGTTCCAGTAACAGTTACGGGCA
>CAYFSO010000006.1:0-54754 GCA_964345775.1 uncultured Leptospiraceae bacterium
CTTCACGCAACTAAATAAATATCTGCGCCTGCACAACAACACCACGGTCGATGATGTGATCCTGGTCTTCTATAGGGTAGTTGTACTCGATCTTGATATTGGCGTTGTGACCGTTGATGAAGTAGTTGAGCCCACCGGTAAGCATGGTGGTTTCAAGTTCGTCGGCGTCCTTGTCAGCCTTGGTCTTGTTGGTCCAGTACTTCACAACCGGCTGCAGCATGTTGTTCCACAAAAAGCCTGCCTGTACGAAGTACATGGTGGACTCGTAGGTCTGGGTTGGCTGTATTGAGTCATAATAACCACCAATCACAACGTTTTCCCACTGTTCATTCGTATCAAACTTCGGTGAGTTCTCAAGCTGTGTATAGGCCCCGTTCAGGGTAAAGGAGTTACCGGTTCCTATTGGCAGGTCAATAGTAAGGTCAACCGTCCATGCCATGTAATCGTCGGTCTTTCCGGCTTCCTTGGCGTACACGTCCTGCTGGTAGTCAACGCCGCCACCGATGCTTAATACCTTCTTCTTGCCCAGGTAATTATCGCTGTAGAAGAAACCGGTTTCCGCGTCCATGAAGTTCAGCTGCACCCGGCCGGTGTAGCGAAGGCCGTCGTTTTCGTTCAGCTTTGTGTTATTGGTATCAGGTGCAGAAGCTGGGTCGTCGGTGTTTACCCACTCCCGGTCCTGGCCATCGAAGGCACCCACCCGGTAGTCGATGATACCGCCGAAGAGAAGGCCCCGTGCCTCAACACCGGTGTCTCTCCACACGTTACTGCCAAGCGGCACTGTCTTCACGTTGTAGTCAAGGCCAAGCAGTGATACCGCCGATGCCCTGTTATGATGCATAAAGGGAAGCAGTATGTGCCCCGCGGCGATCTTGAATTCATCCATGATGGCATAGTCAATAAAAGCATCCTGTGTAAAGAGGTAGCTCTTGCTGCCACCTTCCTGGTTTGGGGCGTCTGTTTCCATGAAAAATGAAACTTTTTCTGAAACCTGACCCTTGAGTATAACCCGTGATCTGCGAACTTTCGCGTCGTTTCCGTAGTACTTGTTGTCTTCGTTATCGTACTGCTGCTGGTATGACCCCTGTGCCTGCAGCAGGTAATGCAATGCCACCCACTTGTTCTCACCGTAGGTGAGCTTGGCCACACCGTCTTCCTGTGCCATTGCCGGCATTATAAATGCCAAGGTCACAAGCGCGGCGAGTATAATTTTTATAAGTCTCATCTGTACAACCTCCTGAAAAAATTTAAATAATGTTCGTTATTAACACGCTATGTGGAGCATGTACACATTTCAACAATTTTTTATGGATGGATTAGTTTAAGTGAAAAGTGAGGAGTGAAGAGTGATCAGGATCAATATACTGATACCACGAAGCGCAACCTTCCCCCGTCACCGCCTTTCCCCATTCGACTTTTTTACTCACCTGGGGCAAATGCCTATTTACACCGGGAATATGTTATATTACATTTATACCAAATAATAAACAGAGTAATAAAATGCCCAGCGTGTACCATAATTATTATTTTCTCAATTCATTGCCGCTCACGGTAATAGAATACGACGGTTCAACCGTGTATTCACGGTTGAACAGCAACAGGTGTGTGTCATGCGAAGATCATGACCAGTGCCGGCTTGAAGAACTTCTGGGACAACTTGATCCAATTGAGAACAGCGAGATCTTTCTGCTCAACTCGTCATACCGGGCGGAACTGCTGAAAGGGGATCGCTTCGAGGCACTGAGTATCCCGGTACCTGTAACCATGCGCGATGCCTCGGTAATGCTGCTCAACTGCTGCAGTGAGAACCTGTCCATACGGGAAGAACTGCTGCCATCATTTATCAATGCCGAACCCCTGACGTACGTGTGCCTGGTGGAAGACAACAGCTCGGTGCGGGCAATGGTAAAGGCCATGCTTGAGCATTTCAACCTGGTGGTCTATGATTTCGATAACCCCGAAAACGCCCTGCAGCAGGTGCTGTCAGGGGCCATACAATGCCAGATGCTTATCACCGACCTTTCAATGCCCCGCATGGACGGCATGTCGCTGATGGAGCAGGCATGCGTGAACCAGCGAAAGATGCCCATGATGCTGATCAGCGGCAATCCAACCACCAACACCATGGACAGGATCAACAACCTTGAGTGGAAGCTTGTATCGATAATCCAGAAACCCTTTTCGTTTGATACGCTGAAGAAAACCCTTACCCTTCTCGACCTGGCACGGCGGTACCGGGCACCCGAGCCGGTTAAATAAGGGCCATGTAATAGGCAAACTTTATCAGCCCCACGTGGCTGTTAATGCCCAGCTTGTTCATGATGTTCGACTTGTGGTTTCGAACCGTTTTTTCGCTTATCCCCAGTATGCCCGATATATCCTTCGTGGAATATTCCCGCGCGATCAGCTTCAGCACCTCGCTCTCCCGCTGCGTGAGGGCACAGAAGCGTGCTCCCCTGTTGCGGTTCTCGAGAACCAGCTGTTCAAGCAGTTCCTGCGGCACCTGGGGCGCGTAGAACCCGTCATTGTGCATCACGTGGTACACCGCCGCCACCAGGTGCGATATGGCTATTGACTTGGAAAGGAATGATGAGGCACCTGCGGCAAATGCCGAGGCCACCAGGGTATCATTGAAATACCCCGAGAGGATGACAACCCTGGTCTGTTCTGATCGTTTTTTGATCTCTCCTGCCGCGTCTATACCATTTTCATCTTGTAACCGCACATCAACGATGGCCACGTCAGGCTTCACCCGCTCAATCTCATCATAGGCGTCAACCGCTCTTGAGGCGGCTCCCACTATGGTAAAATCGTCCAGGATCTCAAGACAACGTGATATGGTATCCCTGATAAGCGTTTCATCATCAATAATGTAAATGCTTATTCTCTCCTGCATGTACTATTCCGCTTATATTTTTTATGCAAACAGGATCTATAAAATATTTTATTAAAATCTTAATTATAGTGTATTCATATCACTACTGTCAATAGGCATTTATCACGGTTTTTTACGGTAATACCAAATAACACCCGCATTAACGCAAAAAAACCCGCCTTTCGGCGGGTTTTTTTGTAATATGTGCGACTCGTACCCGGTTTATCGTTCAATTGTAATTGCAGCTCCCTGTCCGCCGCCAATACACAGTGTGGCAATACCCTTTTTGGCATCACGTTTCATCATCTCGAACAGCAGGGTGGTCAGAATTCGTGCCCCCGAGGCGCCAATTGGATGTCCTATGGCTATGGCACCGCCGTTCACGTTCACCTTTTCAACGTCCCAGCCAAGCTCGCGGTTCACCACCACCGCCTGCGACGCGAATGCCTCGTTGGCCTCGATAAGATCCAGGTCATCAACCTTCCAGCCTGCCTTCTCCAGGGCCTTTTTGCTGGCAGGTATGGGGCCCGTCCCCATAATGGCAGGATCAACACCGGCCGAAGCATATGAGACGATACGGCACAATGGCTCAATGCCCAGTTCTTCTGCCTTGTCAGCCGACATCACCACCGCTGCCGCTGCGCCGTCGTTGATACCCGACGCGTTGCCCGCCGTTACCACCCCGTCCTTCTTGAATGCGGGCTTCAGCTTGGCAAGGGTCTCCATGGTTGCCCCAAGCCTGGGATGCTCGTCCGTATCGAATATTTTTGGATCGCCCTTTCTCTGGGGTATCTCAACAGGAATTATCTCGTCCTTGAACCTGCCCGAATTGACAGCCTCTTCAGCTTTATTCTGGCTTCCAAGGGCGAATTCATCCAGTTCCTCTCTCGTCAGTTTCCATTTTTCTGCCACGTTTTCAGCGGTAATGCCCATGTGGTACTGGTTAAAGGCATCCCACAGCCCATCCTTGATCATCATGTCCACCAGGTTGGAATCTCCCATCCTGTAACCCCAGCGTGCCTTCATAAGGGCATAGGGGGTGGCGCTCATGTTCTCCATGCCGCCCGCCACGATAATGTCTGCGTCACCTGCCTTGATTATCTGTGCGGCAAGTGAAACCGACCTGAGACCGGAGGCACACACCTTGTTAATGGTCATGGCAGGTACTTCCTGGGGGATCCCGGAATGGATAAGCACCTGCCGGGCGGTATTCTGACCCTGTGCCGCCTGTAACACGTGACCCAGTATCACGTTCTCAACCTGTTCGGGCTTCAGTTTGGCCCTCTGCAGTACCTCTTTAACCACAGTAATCCCAAGGTCTACCACCGGAACATCCTTCAATGCCCCGCTGAACGTACCAACGGGAGTTCTCGCCATGCTGGCAATAACCACGTCCCTCATAACATTCCTCTCACGTTTTATTGATCTGTATGTACCCGGGCCTGCAGCCGGCCCATGACCGGAATACCCGGGCAATGATATTAGTGTGCGTTAGCTTATATAACGGGGTACTTTTGTAAAGAAAAAAAGGTATGCTATATGACCGCGTCAAGGCCCCAGTCGTGCAGGTATGCCAGCATGTTTGAATGGAACTCGCCCGTATTGAAATTGTGGCGGTCAACAAGCTTTTCTACTCCACGGGCAAGCTCTTCCCCGGGAATGCGAAGTGACCGCAATACCTTGTCAAATATTTCCACGGGCAGGTTGTCAAGAATGTTGATCAGCATCAAAATGTCATCATCATGCTGTACTATTTTCTTCAGGGCCGCCGAAGGCATCTTTTCAAGTATGCAACGCACTGAATGCATCATGCGCAGGTGCAGCTGCCCGGTTTCATTCTTGAGGCCGGTCGCCATTACAAGCATCCCGAAGATCATGCCCCGGTTCACGTAGTGCTCTTCGGGGTTCACCACGTGCTCTATGTACAAGAGGTTGAACAGTAAAATGTAATTATTTTGCAGCCCGGTTGACGTTGCAGGTTCAAACCCGTTTTTTATGCCTACGGCATAGTGAACCAGTTCATCAAGTTGGTCATCACCCATACCGTAAAGGTTTTTCCAGTTTGAGAACCTCTTTCCGCAGCAATACAGTCCCAGCAGGGCGGCGATCCTGAGATCGGGTTCCATCTCGTTCTTCACCACCTCGTAAAAAAAATTCACCAGCTCTTCATTTTCAAACATCAGCAGGCAGGTCAGTAACTCGAACCTGAAGGACGGCTGCTCATAAAATTCCGATATGCAGTGGGAAACAAGGGAGGAAAGCCTGTGCTCACGTATAATTACGGGGTCCTCCACCGTGAGCATGCGCATGGTAATCTTTCTGCAGTATGCCTCCTGGCCCTGGAAAATATCAAGGTAGGCTTCGGCCCGGGTATAAAGATTGTCAATAATATAGTCTTCCACGGTATCATTGCCGTAGGCGCCCAGTTCGTCCAGCTCAAACCGTATCTGGTAGGCAAGCTCCATGAAATTACGCACTATCCCCGCCGGGAAGCCTGGCTCGTCAATTTCGTTCCTGTCGAGAAGCTGCAGTATTTCAACTGCTACGCCGAGGGCCTCTACCCGCGAAGACGCGCCGTGAAATGCGCTGATATACTCATCAAATGCGGGAATTGCGTCTCTTACCTCGTCATAAGCCCGTTTCTCTTTCATTCTCATCTCACCTGTCAAGTGATACAGCAGCGCGCTGTCCCTTCAACTTCCCAACATTGGAGAAAAGTTACCCGTGACTGTCGAGCATTTTTTTTCGAAAAACGGTTAATTTGCCCACCGTCCATGGTACCAGAAATATTTAAAACGGCTTGACAGAATGGCGCGGTTTTTCAATTGTTCACCCCATTGCGGCAGGAGAAAGATAATGAGTAATATCCCGGGACCGGTAATATCAAGGGAAAAATGCACCCTCTGCGGACGATGCGTTGAATTGTGCAGAAGAAGGGTACTTACGCTGACAGACGAAGGTATAGCACGTACTGGTGAGGAGTGCATGCTCTGCGCCCACTGCTATGCCGTGTGTCCCGCCGAAGCCGTATCTTTTGAAGGCCTGCTGCGTTCACCCCGGTTCTCCACCTTCAGGTACCGTGAACGCATGCTGCATCCCGGTGAACCCCCGGCGGAAGAGGTCATTAACCTGCTCCGTTCACGCAGAAGCACCCGCATGTATGTGCAGCATGATATATCCGAAGAGCTTATTTCCGATTGTATCGAGGGTGCCGTCACGGCCCCCTCGGGCAGCAACTGGCAGCTGTGGAATTTTACCGTGGTAAACGGCCGCCAGAAGGTGCGTCAACTGGCCCGCCAGATAGGCGGGTTTTACCGCAAGATCAACCGCCTGGCGGCAAACCCGCTGGTACGCTACCTCACCCTGCCCTTCATGGGGACAAAGCTGTTACGGTATTACCGTGATCATTACAGCCAGGTTGAATGGGCGCTTTCAGAGGCCAAAAAAGGGGTTGACCTCCTTTTCCATGACGCCCCTGCGGTGGTCATACTGCATGGTCCGCTTGAAGGAAGCACGCCGGTTGAAGACGCCCAGTATGCCGCCCTGTCCCTTGTCCTGACCGCCCACAGTCTTGGCCTTGGTACATGTTTTATCGGGTATGCCACCGAAACCCTTAACCGCTCTTCTTCCGTGAAAGAATGGTGCAATATTCCCGGCAATCACAGGATTCACGCGGTGATCACCATGGGATACCCGGCCGTAAAGTTTTTGCGTCCAGCCTTAAGAAAACATTACAATATTCAGTTCATATAAATCGTAACGAGGAAAAAATGAAATTTTACTATTTCATGATCAGAGATCTGCCCTCTTAGCCATTTTTTTTAAAAAAATCACACTTTTTTTTCAGTATACGCCAATTCCCTCGTATAGACATACGAGGGAACAAAAATGCGAAAACTTTTATGGTGTATACTGGTAATCACACTTCATGCTGGTGGTACCGGCGGATTTTGCGGGCTTCTCATCTCCGAGATGGCAAGCGGGATACCGGGCGGGGACTGGGTTGAGTTGTGTCTCAATGACCGTGGAGATGTCTCCATGGACATATCTACCCTTTACGTGACCATGTATTACGGGACAAATGAACCACTGGCCGCGTCTCCCGTTACCCTGTATTCCCGCGATGACCCGGCAACCCCCTGGGACGACCGCTACGTGGTGGTGTACCTTACCGCCGGCAACCTGCCCGATGAAACCGACACTGCCGGCGACCTGAACGGCAACGGCATCCGCGAACTGTACTGCAATAATTATGCCAACAGCCTGTGGAACACCGATTGCGTGGCAGCCATCGACACCGACGATGATCCCGCCAACGGGGGCATAATTGATTTCGTGGCCTACAGCAACAGGGACGGCAGCCTGCATTCAAGTATTGGGTCATACGTTGACGCTGCTGTTCGCCACGGCGCGTGGACCACGAGCACACCCGGGCCCGAAGCATCCATGGTTGATATCGGTTCAAACGGGCTGTCAGAGTTCCAGTCCATTATCCGCAATGGCACCCGGGATACCAACACCATGGAAGATTTCTCGGTCACCCCCTTTCAAACCCCGGGAAAACCCAACATGCCCGCACGGCCGGGGGCATCCGCGGAGAAACTGTTCTCACCCGCCAGAAAGAAGATCTCCATGGTCCCGTCCGTCCCGGGCCTTGACTCGGCACCCCTGCAATTGCTGGTCTACCGCCCCTGTTCCATCAGGTACCGCGTGTTTACCTCTACGGGCAGGCTTATACACAGTTCACCCTTACAGGAGGACGTCATGCCGGGTATACGCACATTTCACTGGGAACCGCGAAGATCCTCGGTAATCACCGGGCTGTACATAGTCACCGTTGAAGCATCCGCCAAAAGCCTGAACCAGGTGGAAAACATCTTTATCATCATGGACAGCAGAAAATGAGCTCACTGGCCGCCATTTTCTGCACCCTTTCGGTGGCAATCGGCGCGTTTGAACATGCGGGCAACGAGGCTGACCTGTATTTCCCCGTCACCCAGGTGGCGCAGCACCGGGACCAGTACATAGTCCCCTCATGTGCTGCCGCCCTTCCCGGAAGGAAAGTATGGTACATGCATTCATACTACACCAGGCCTTTCGGACTTTGCGGCCTCCGGTCGCATACCGTCACTGCCGGCCTTCGGTACCATGGCGCCGGGATTGGGGCCGGCTGGCACAGGTTCGGCATGGAGGGGTATACCGAGGACACCCTTTCCATGGGGGCGGGCTTTGCACCTGCCCGGTTCATATCCATTGGGGCGGAACTGCATTACTATATGCTGCGAATCACCACGCCTGAAATTAAAGAAGACTTCTCAACCCGGGATACATCCATTTCAGTAAAGATTGTCCCCTTTTCCCGGCTGAGCGTGATCATTGAACAGAAAAACCTGTATACACTTGCCAGTAAAGAGAACAACGGCGTTCTCTACCCCGAAAGGTATGCGGGCGCCTCCGTACAGCTGTTTGACGGGTGCACCCTTAATGCCCAGGTTGCCCGGGATTTTTTTGGATATTCCACAATATGGTCAGTCCGGGGTGTACTCCTGCCGGTGCTCACCTGCAGCGCCGGGTACTCACCCCAGCTGGAAAGCTACAGTGCCGGTTTCACCTTTACCTGGCGCCAGATGCAGGTGAACTACTCCTTCACCCATCACACCTACCTGGGCAACACCCATGCATTCGGCATAACCATGTATACAGGTGATTTCAAATACACCCCCATACCGCCAACCCGTGCTTCGGCCCGCAAAAAGACTCCCGCCCCGGCCCGGGACCTGGATATCCGCCACTGCACCCTCCAGCAACTCCGGTCACTGGCAATCGTTGATGATAAGTATTGCAGGCGTATCATCGCCTACCGTGATACCATGGGTCCCGTAACGGAAAAGGCCCTGTACCAGGTGGGTTTGTCCCGGGATGATATTTCCAGGGTTCGGGCCCACCTGTCCGGCCTCGGCCGTGGCGTGAACACCGGACGAGGGAAAAAACGTCCGCCGCGCCGCATCTCCACGGCGCGAAGAAAAACCCTGTTCAGGCTTTTGCTGGGCAAAGGGGTACCCGCCCACGCGTCCCTTCGTATCTCCCGGCTGGTGCAGCACGCAACTGCCGGTGACCTGGAAAAATTCCTGGCGGCGCAGTCAAACCTGTCGCCGGAATTGAAAAACGAGATCAGGCAGCTATGCAGATCATACATGTCACGGTAATGTCCCTGTGCCTGCTTTGGCTGTCCGTGGCGGCGGTATGGGCCGCGCCCGAATTTCAGCTTAAGAGCGAATACAGGCATGACGCCCTTGATTACGGCAGTGAAACCTCCTGGTTTTTCAGACAGAAGATGCGATACAGCAGCGGAAATACATTGGCGGGGGCTGCGGTGACAAGAAAAAGCGAACCGGAACAGTATTCAGCTACCGGGTGTGCCGTTTTCTCCCCCATCCTTCAGCACTCCAGGGTCACTGCCGGCAACTTTTACACCAGTTTTGGTGCCGGTCTTCTCATCGGCAAGGCAAATTCTTTCAACCCCGATCCCTTTACATCCCGGCCGCTGGCAAACCCTGAAAAAACGTTTACTCCCTGCCTCAGCGGCAACCCCGAATACGCCTTTCGTGGGCTTGGAATATCCATGTCCACTCCCGGGCAAACGCCTGTCATTGACATGAACGCCTTTTACTCCATGCAGGAACGGTATACCACCGCACAACAGCTGAACAATGGCGCCACGTCCCAGTCCATCAACTCCCTTTTGACCAGGACCAGGAAGGAAGCCGGCTATGATCAACCCGTGAACATGCACACCGGCGGCATTTCAATAGGCTTCAGGCCCGCTGCCCACCTGTTACTGCAGGCCAATTACTACACGTCAAAACTGGTATACGACGGGGATAAAACACTTGAATGGAACAGCCATGAAGACGAGTTTCATTCCAGTTCTGTACACATGCTGCGGGGAACAGGGTACTACGCCGTCTACCGTGACGATTTCGTAACCGCTTTCGTTGAACAATGCTGGACCTTCAACAGGACAACCCTGGATGGAGAACGGCGATCCCCGGGTGTATCCGGCATGGTAGCCGGGGCCCGGTACAGGGGTCCCTTCATGGAATCCCATCTCACGTACAAGAAAACCCATCCTGAATTCATGGCACCATTCGGGAATGCCCTGGGTTCAGGCAATCCTGAAGAGGTTCTTTCACTTCGTGTTGAACTCAAACCTGTCAGCGCCTTCCAGGTCGGCATAACACTGGAAGACGAGAACAGGCTTGCCCCGTCCACCTACTATGGTGAATATCCCCATGCCCGCAAACGTTCCGTTTTTTGCGGCCTGGACCTGCATCATCTCTCCATCAGTGCTGATATTGCCCAATGCCGGGTATATCGAAAGGGGCAGGTTGAGTACTATACCCGCCACAAGCTGCAGTACGCCCTTTTCTCCGGGGAAAGACTGTCCCTTGACGGGAAAACATGGTTCCAGTCACGGCGGTACTCGGGCTATTCCTGGCTTACGGCAGGTCACATTACATACAGCAGGTGGATGAATTTCCGCGTAGAGACGGGCCTGCTCTGGTTCTCCGCCCAGAGATCAAATCCACTCCACGCCACACTTCTGCAATTGCCCCGTACATCCATCCCTTTCATGTATATAGCCGGGAGGTCAATGCTGGGCGCCTGCAGGTTAAAATACTCACGCGGAAACCTGGGCTCCTGGGCCAGGGTGCTGTATCCCCTGTACAGGGAAAACGCCAGGATGAAAAAAATACTGGAGTTCGCCCTCACCATGGAGTTTTGAAAGTTAAATTATTATAGAGTTATACGGGTTAACTGGTATACTGTTCTCTAAATGGAACAGGCATCATTACATCAACTGGGATCGCTGATACGAAAGTACAGCCCACTGGTAGTGGCCGTCTCGGGCGGACTTGACTCCACCTTCCTGGCCTGGGTAGCGTCAGCGGAATGCCCCGGGGAGATGATGGCAGTGCACCTGGTATCAGAATTCACCATACCGGCAGAGACACGGTTTATCCGTGAATTTACCACGCGACACTCCATACCGTACCGTGAGCTCCGGGTACAGGTAATGGATACCCCCGGGATAACCGCAAACTCTACTGACCGCTGTTACCATTGCAAAAAGGCCATGCTCACAGAACTGGCAGGGCTTGCAAAAGAGCTGGGGTTTGCTGCCGTGGCCGATGGCACAATCCCCGATGATGACCTCCATCATCGTCCCGGCTTCAGGGCTGTACAGGAACTGGGAGTAGTCTCTCCTCTCAGGGAGGCCGGGTTCTCCAGGCAGCTGATAGAAGAGACCATACGTGCCCGGAAGCTTCCCATCCCTGAACTGCATTCAAACTCGTGCCTGGCCACAAGGATCCCGTATAACACCCCCATCACGGTGGATATGCTTGACAGGATATGGCGGGCAGAAGAGTTGCTGGCAGCAAAGGGGTTCACCCGCCTGCGGGTACGGCATCATCAGCAGGTGGCGCGGCTGGAGCTTCCCGTTGAAGACGCGTTGTACCTGCTCTCTACTGATGCGCTGAGACACGAGATAATAACTGAATTGAAAAAAACGGGGTTTTCCTATATAACCCTCGATGCCGAGGGACTCAACTCCGGAAGTATGAACAGAACCATAAAGGGGGAGGACGAAAATGAATGACCTGCTCATAGTGCTTACCATGCAGAACAACGCCGGCTTCATTGAGAAATTCAAGGACCAGGTACTTTCCATCAGTCACGATATAGCACCGGTTTTACTGCTTGACGACGGCTCTTCAGATGGAAGTGACGGGCTGCTGCCCGAACTGGACCCGCTCCATTATATCATTCACCAGGAACCGCTCGGGTACGGAGGTGTATTCATCAGCGCCCTCACCTATGCCCGTGATCACGGGTATACGTCAATGATGGTATTTCCCATATCGACCAACCTGGACACCGTCACCATACATGAAATGGAAACCAGGATGCAGTCATCTCAAATCGTATCGGGGAACAGGCTGGCATCCCGGTCCGGGTCAACATATTTTGATGATTCTATCTCGTTGTACAGGGATCTTGCGGGGCAATTGGCAGGGATCACCGGGTATGAGTTGGAAGACCCTTTCTCGCCCATAAAGGGATTTGACCTGTCACATATGGAAAAATTTGAATTTACCGAATTTGGCGAAGGATTCTTTATACAGTTGCTGGTACAGGCCGCCTATCACAGCCTCATGGCTTCAGAGGTAGAATGCACCGTTGATGATGTGTCATTGATGAAAGAGCTTGACATGCACCGCGAAAACGGTGTTTATTACCAGGAACTGCTTACATCTGAACAGTACCTGTATCCAATTGATGGACTGCACTGACATACCCGTAAGTGGTCACGGGAAATACCATGGGAAATATCTGGTGGCACAATTAATGCTGGTAAAGAAATATCTTTATATTGTATTCATAAGCTGTACAGTGCTGCTGCACGCATGCGGCAGCATTGACAACACCGATGGAGATTCCACCGCGAACCTGCTGTTCTGCGGTGATCTCATGCTGGACTGGGGAATAATGGAATCCTGCGACACCCATGGATACGATTACCCCCTCGGAAAGATGTCTTCGTTCATCAGCGGCTTTGATTTTCGATTCTGTAATCTCGAATGTGTCATCAGCGAAAACGCCAGGCCAAGACCCGGGAAAAAATACATTTTTCGCGCCTCACCCCGGTATCTTGAAGTACTGCGTTCCGCGGGCATAAGCGGGGTGTCACTGGCCAATAACCACGTAATGGATTACGGGAAGCGGGGCCTGGTTGATACTGTAACCAGCCTTAATACGTCAGGGATACTGTTGACCGGCGCCGGTACCGGCGTTAGATCCGCCTACAGGCCCCTCGTTACCAGCATACGGGGGATACAGGTTGCCGTACTGGGGCTGTGTGATCTCCCATATGAAGACACGTACGTCAAATCAAACACGCCGGGTATAGCGCGGGGCAGCGATCCCCGGGTACATTCCATTATCAGGAAATACCGCAAATGGAATGACATTATCGTGGTATCTATACACTGGGGTGACGAATACTCCGACTTCCCCGGCAGAAAACAGGTGGCACTGGCGCATGATCTCATAGACGCGGGTGTCGATATCATTGTTGGACATCATCCGCACGTGTACCAGGGAGTAGAGATCTACAAGAACAGGCCCATAGTATATTCACTGGGTAACTTTCTTTTCGGTTCAATGAACGAAGACGTACGAAACAACCTGGTTGCCGGGTTCGTGGTGAATAAAAACGGGCTTAAAAAAATAACCATCTATCCCATACATGGTACAAACCATCACGATAGTCCTTTCAGGCCTGAAAGGGTTGGGGGAAAAAAAGCGAAAAAGGTGTTAACGCACCTTGTACATATATCCATGCCGCTGGGTAAGGATTTCCCCGAAAAGGCAGTGATAAAGGGAAACGCCATAGTATTTGATTTCCAGGATCAGCCTGGAGAGCGGGAATAACCAATGCGGCATGTTTTGCCTTTGATTGAGGATCAAAAATGAATAAACCATTGATCGTACAAAGTGATAACACCCTTCTGCTGGAAGTTGATAACGACCTCCACGAGGACGCGCGTGACGACATAGCACCCTTCGCGGAGCTTGAAAAAAGCCCCGAGCATATTCACACCTACAGGATCACGGCCCTGTCACTGTGGAATGCGGCCTCTTCCGGGCTCAAAGTAGACGATGTGCTTGAAAGGCTGCAACGGCACAGCAGGTACGAGATACCGCAGACAGTACGGGCAACCATCAATGAACAGATGCAGCGTTATGGGATGCTGCAGCTGCACCGGGAAGATGATTCACTGGTACTTCGTTCAAGCGACCCCGTGCTTTTGCGTGAGATTATCCACCAGAGATCCATTGAAAAGTACATCCTCTCAAGCAGGGATGAGCATTCTGTCCTGGTTGATCCCGGTCTTCGGGGGCATATTAAGCAATCCCTTATTAAACTCGGTTTTCCCGTTAAAGATCTTGCAGGGTACGAGGAGGGCGATCCCCTGCATTTCTCTCTCAGGGAGGTCACAGGCCAGGGCAGGGAATTTGTTATACGGGATTACCAGAAAAGCGCTGCCACAGCCTTTCACCGGGGCGGCGGCCCGGAAGGCGGCAATGGCGTCATCGTACTTCCCTGTGGTGCCGGCAAGACCATAGTGGGTATCGGGGTTATGGATATTCTCCAGGCAGAAACCCTCATCCTTGTCACCAACACCGTTGCCCTGCGGCAATGGAAAGAAGAATTGCTGGACAAGACCACCCTGACCGAAGACCAGATTGGCGAATATTCCGGTGATACCAAGGAGATAAAACCGGTAACCGTTGCAACCTACAGTATACTTACCTACAGGAAAAAGAAGAACGAGCCATTCAAGCATTTCGAGGTGTTCACCTCGAAGAACTGGGGATTGATCATCTACGACGAGGTACACCTGTTACCGGCCCCCGTGTTCAGGATGACTTCCGAGATACAGTCAAAGCGAAGGCTGGGACTGACCGCAACACTGATACGGGAGGACGGCCTTGAAACCGATGTTTTCAGCCTTATCGGGCCAAAAAAGTTCGATATGCCATGGAAAATACTGGAAGAGTCCAACTGGATCGCCCAGGCAATATGCTCGGAGATACGCATTCTTCTTCCCGAAGAGGACAAGTACAGGTATTCAACCGCGAGCGACAGGGAGAAGTTCCGCATCGCTTCGGAAAACCAGCGCAAGGTAGAATACATCCAGCACCTGCTTGACTATCACCAGGGAGCCCGGATACTCATTATTGGACAGTATATAGACCAGTTGAAAGCACTGGCAGGGAGGTTCAGGTATCCCCTGATAACCGGCAGCACACCCGTTTCCGAAAGGGAGTCATTGTACGCCAGTTTCAGGGAGGGAGACGTTGATGTACTCATCGTTTCGAAAGTGGCAAATTTTTCCATAGACCTTCCCGATGCCAACGTGGCAATACAGGTATCCGGCACTTTCGGTTCACGGCAGGAAGAAGCCCAGCGCCTGGGAAGGATCCTTCGCCCCAAGCAGGATGAGAACAGGGCATACTTTTATACCCTGATCACTTCAAATTCCGTGGAAGAGCATTTCGCCCATAACAGGCAGCTGTTTTTAACGGAACAGGGATACACGTACATACTACTGAACGAGGAAATGTTCCATGAGCACTTCAAGAATAACCAGGGGCCTGCCTGTTAAACACCTTTTGATGGCGTTGCTGTTTCTATCATGCAGCAGCTCGGTTGCTGATGAACCCGTATCAACCGAGATACTGTGGACTTCCTCGGGGATGACGGGCTCAATATCAGGCAGGGTGGAGGCCTCCGACGGCCTTCCTGAAGACATGATGATATCCTCTATCGTCCGCGCCTCAAATAATACGGTATATATTGCCACCTTTGCCCATGGCCTGTTCAAGAAAACCGGGTCTTCTGACAAATGGATCAACATCTCCAGCAATGACTGGAAAGAGAGATCCATATATGGAAAAACAAATAATTACAGGAAAGTATCCGCGCTGGCAGTTAGTAACACGGATCCACGCCTTCTTGCCTGTGCCACCAAGCATACCCTGTACATGTCCAGGGATGAAGGAAGATCATGGAACACCGTATCCATGCGCGGACTGCCCCCCAACGTGTATATCACCTCCCTGGCATTGAATGGCACACGTATCATCGTGGGTACATCCTTCAAGGGTATATTCATGCGATCCGGAAACCGCTTCGTTGAACGTTCAAGGGGACTACCCTTTGAACCGTATTCACGCAGCCTGTCATTTTTCGAGGAGATTGGCCCTATGCATGTTGCAACTGTGGGGGAGAAAACCCGCCTGTTTGCGGGTACATTCTTTACGGGTGAACTGTATTCTTCAGACAATTCCGGCCGCTCATGGACAAAGATGAATGTCCCATGGGACAAGGCATCGTATAACGGAATACACGACATACAGGCATCAGGTACGAATCTCCTTGTATCATGCAAAAAGGGGGTATATCTCCTCAACATGAACACGCAACGGTGGAACAGGGTTTACTCCGCCGGGAATGCCGCTCGAGCCCGGAAGGTGAACACCCCTTACCTGCAGTTGCTGCATCATGAGCCTTCCGGGCTGCGAATCTTTCACCAGGAAAACGTACATCACCAGGGCCATCCACGGCTGAAGCAGAACAGCGCCAGGGCGGTGTATGCCGGTGCCCCCGTCTCATGGAAACGGGTCAGGCGAACCGTGGCCCTCATGAAGAAAACGGGGCTTAATGCCATGGTCATCGATATAAAGGATGACGTGGGGAACGTGTATGCAGCAGTAGAGAATGAACAGGTGAGAAAAACCGGGGCTCTTCGAAAAGGGATCCCCGTTAAAAAACTGAATAACTACCTTCAAGAGAACGGCATCTACAGCATTGCCAGGATTGTTGTCTTCAAGGACAGGAACCTGTACCGTTCATTTGATAACAGGTATGCCATATGGAACCGTCGGGCCGGCGTTCCCTGGAAAGGGGTCAAGGGTGAGTACTGGGTTGATCCCTATTCAAAATTCGTACAGGAATATAACATAGATATCTCCAGGCAGGTGTCGAAAATGGGGTTTGACGAAATACAGTTCGATTATATCCGTTTCCCGGTTGACGGTCCCACCCACCTGTGCAGGTACCGTTTTCGCCCTGATGCAGCAATGTACAAATCAGAAGTATTGATGGACTATCTGCGTAAAGCATCTGCTGCAATGGATACACCGGTATCCGTGGATGTATACGGTTTTAATGGATGGTACCATTTCGGCAACTGGATAGGACAGGACATAGAGGCCTTTTCAACAGTGGTTGATGTCATATGTCCAATGGTATATCCTTCCCATTTTGGCAACCGTTTTCTCATGGATGGGCCAAGGGCTGAAAGACCGTACCGGATAGTTCATGCCAGCGGTGTTCGTGCAAACATGCTCTCGAGAAAAGCCGTTATACGGCCGTACATACAGGCCTTCAACATGCTGTCACCCACATGGGGGCCGGATTATATCAGGAAACAGGTGCAGGCGGTGGAAGACAGCAACTGCATGGGATATACCTTCTGGAATGCTGCTGTTGAATACACCACTGTTGAGAAGGCCCTGGCAAAAGACTAAATGTTCATACTGATCATGCCGATAATTCTTTCATGAGAATATCCGGCGGCATATCAGAATTCATGTTACCTTCACGGATCCAGCAGTCCCAGCAGGCCAAAAAGATGTTTGTATGGCCTGTATACGGCGAAGGCAGGGTCAACAGTATCCACGGTATCACCCGGCGCATCTCTCCTGATATCGTGTACGCGAAGCCGGTTCCCGAAGACCACCTGAAACTCATGGGAATGAAAGAAAGCAGGGAATCGCTGTACTCTTCCAGCGGAGGATTCACCGTCAGGAATACCAGTCACCTGCAGCCGGGTTCCTTCTTCGACGCAATGGCATAATAAAAAATATCACTTGCCCTAAACCCCCGTGTTCAATTAGAATACCCATGAACCTTATTTACAATGGTATTTTATATACCATCATGGAGGCAGAATATGAATGGCAGGATACCATTTTTCATAACTGGCGCGGTGATGCTGATGCTTATGTTCACCACCGGAGCCTCGGCACAAATGGTCACCGGCGACCTTGCGGTTATCAAGGCCGGTTACCAGAGAAGCGTGTATGAATATGATGTCAAAATGTCAGAACCACTGGAATATAACGGTGTGGGCGTAATGGGTGAATATAACCTGAACCTGGGAATGCTGCACCTTGGATTTGGCGTAGAATGGTCTTACCTGACAACTGAAGCAGCAAACGAAATTGTAAGATATCAATTTATTACACCATCTACGTCAATTAAAATTGTTACACAGGGTGGGTTATATATTGGAGCAGGTGTTGCTGGCAAACATCTAATTGCTCAATATATTCCAGAAGGAGAAAAATTTGATAAACAATGGGATCTCTGGGCTCACGGCATTGCCGGCTATTACCTGTCATTGACTGAAACTGTCTACCTGGACCTGGAAGGAAGATTCGGCTGGAACATGACAAAAAACCAGTTTTCAGACAATATCGATGTGCTTACCCACTATGACATCACCCTGTACGCGGGAGTTGGGTTCAGAACACGTTCAATTCAATAATACAATTACCAAGGCAAAACAAAAAAAACACCCGTCCTTTATGGACGGGTGTTTTTATATTACCGGGTATTCCCTCTGTTTGTTCGATAGTTTTTGTATTAGCCTCCCAGAAGCTGTAATACTGATCGAGGCTGCATATTCGCCTGAGCCAGCATTGCAGTACCACTCTGTACAAGGATCTGGTTCTTGGTAAGATCCACCATCTGCTCAGCCATGTCAGCGTCCCTGATCCGGCTTTCAGATGCCTGGATATTTTCGTACGCAGTCATCAGACCCTTTGCAGCATACTCGAGCCTGTTATAATAAGCACCCAGGTCGGCACGCTGTTTTGCTACCTTGTGAAGGGCTTCATCGATGATCCCTATGGTCCTGTTGGCACCGTCAGCAGTACTGAGGTTGGCGAGGAACTGGCCGGTCCCTTCTACCAGGTTCAGACCAAGTGATGTCATTGTTCCAATGTAAACCCGTTCCCTCTGATGCATGTTGGGACCCATGTGAAACCACATACTTGCCTTTGGATTGGTCCTGGAAAAGTCACCAAGCAGCAGTTTAAACTTGTTAAATTCTGCCTGTGACGCGATCCTGTCAACCTCGTCCACCAGGGCTGAAACTTCAACCTGGATAAGCTGCCTGTCTTCCTGTGTATAGATGCCATTAGAAGACTGAACAGCAAGCACTCGAATCCTCTGGAGGATCGAAGCCGTCTGATCAAGGTACCCTTCGGCTGTCTGAACGAAAGACATACCATCTTCGGTATTTCTTTCTGCCTGCCTGATACCCTGGATCTGGGTTCTCATTTTTTCTGATACCGCAAGACCTGATGCGTCATCACCGGCCTTGTTGATACGCATACCAGAAGAAAGTTTCTCCATTGATGATTCAACATCCCAGTGTTTGAACTTTAAAACCCTGTGGGTATTAATGGCACTCATGTTGTGATTTATAATCATAGTGCACACTCCTTTGTGATTTTTTCCGCCCGATCTCCCTATCAGGCGTTGTAATACCAGGTTGCACCCATAATCAGGGAATACCCCTTATTATTACTGCAACCATGCAACTCTTATTCTAAGAGTTACAACGTTGCAGAACACTCCCATTGTTTTCAAAGACCCTTGTGAAGCCGGTTTTTTTCCTTTCAATGAAAAGATCGGTTCAGGGTTAGCAATATATTATTGCCGTATAGAGCATTTAGAGGCGAATATAACCATTTATAGCATTATATAGAAAAATATGAGCATAATCGCTCATATTTTCAATTTTTTACACATATTTTCCCTTAATCTCTATTTCGGCAGTATATATTTTCCCTTGAGCACTATTTAAAAAAAGTAACTACTCACTTCAATGAGTAACAGGTTCAATCATCGCATCATAAATTATTATTTGATGATTTATTGTCATAAAATAATTGCACCTGAATAATTGCTTTACAGTCTGACCATACTAAATTTAAATTGAAATACTGAGGATTGCGCATTATACTAATTCATAAAAACAGGTGGGTCTACATCACTATGCTGAAGAAATACATATCCGGTCTTCGCGGCCGAATACTCAGGTACATTTTATTTTCATCGTTGATCCCATTGCTCATCATCACGGGGGTGCTGTATTATGTTGCCCGCGGCTCCATCATGGATACAACCCGGCATAACATGACCAATACAGTAGAACATATAGAGAGCATGTACAAGATCGTCCACGGTGAAGACGGGGATACCGTGAGCATCCCGGAACTTGTAGAAAAAACACGCATCGGAAAAGAAGGGTATGCCGCCGTATTCACTTCTAAGGGTCAAATAATAGCCCACCCCCGCATGAATAAAAAAAATATTCTCACCCTTGAGGATGCCAGGACCGGGGAGAAATTTATACAGAAGATCATAGACAAGAAAGAAGGGCATATCTCATACAATTACAGGGATCCGGACGGCAACATTGTTCAAAAAATAGCATATTTTACATATTTTGAGCCCAAAGATTACATAATAATGGCAACGGCAGAATATGATGACGTACTGCACGGCCTGAACGTCATAGTTAATATCATACTTATCATCCTCACTGTCTCTTTCATAACCCTTGTGTTTGTCAGCAACCTCCTTGCCGCCAGGATATCAAGCCCCTTCAGGAAGATCATTGAAACCGCGGTTAGCGTCAGCGATGGCGATCTTACCGTTTTTATACCACAGGCCCATTATGTAAAATGCGCCAGCGAAAAGGATTGCCACAGGATCGATTGTCCCGCCTATGAAAGCAGAAACCTCGCCTGCTGGCGCATAGAGGGAACGCTGTGCGATGACGGCCAGATCATCCCTGACAAGGAAGCAAAACTGGAACACTGCAGGAAATGTCATGTGTATAAAAAGTCCATCCGAAACGAGATCGATGAACTCATAGAAGCTATAAACAACATGATCGTTACCTACAGGCGGCTTCTTGACGATGTGAAAAATCTCATCACCCATCTCAACAAGAGCTCCGAGGAATTGACCAGGGTCAGCAGCCGAATGGAAAACGAGTCGCAGCAACAGGCAGCCTTTATCGAAGAGACCACGTCCGCCCATGAAGAACTTCTGGCAAGCATTGAGAACGTTGACCAGTCAGCGGAAAACCAGGCACAGAAAGTGGCTGAAACGACTTCAGCCATGGATAGTCTCACCAAAAACATCCATACGGTTGACAGCAGCTCACAGGATGTGAGTCAAAAGGGCCAGGACACCGTAAAGAGCGCCCGGGCCACAGAGTCAATGTTACAGGACACCATACAGAGCATTAACCAGCTATCAGACAGCTCGTCCCGTATCGTTGATATTGTAGCCATCATAAATGACATCTCTGACCAGATAAATCTTCTTTCATTGAACGCTGCCATTGAAGCGGCAAGGGCCGGCGATTTCGGCAAGGGTTTCGCCGTTGTTTCCGAAGAGATATCCAAGCTTGCCGAAGCCACCGCCAGCAGCACAAAGGAGATAGAGACCCTTATACACAACAGCAGAACTGATATTCAGAGAGGTGCTGAACTGGTTAACCAGACAGCCGCATCCATAACCGGCATGATAGGGAATATCGAGGAAGCGGCTTCCCTCTTATCATCCATAGCCTCGTCAACCAATGAACAGTCAACCCACGCGGAAGTGGTAATGAAACAGACCGAGGAAGTGAACAAGATGTCAGAACAGATAGCACTTGCTACCGGTGAACAGAAGGCAACCAGCACCGAGATACTGAATGCGATAACAAAGTTGAATACTTCAATACAGCAACTGGCTGAATTCTCTGAAAACATTGCCAACGTGGCCAACTCGGTGGATGGCTACTCCCACAGGTTGAGTGATGTAATTGAAACGTACAATACATAGCGGGTACTCCTATTGCGTATGTAATATCCGGTTGCGCGTAAAAAGACATTATAATGGAGAAAATAGAATAAACTTGACAATAATTCGCCGATAATTAAACTGAATACGCGTACCATATCAGCTGATTTTTATAAAAAAACCTGATCCGCCGGCGGATTAGATACAAATTTCATTTGCATAATTCATTTAGTTACGGGCATATAAACGGTATATTATGGCATTAAACCCATTTAAAGATTCCAACCTGAATGATCTTCAAAAGAACATAAGGGAATTTTTCGAAGATCACTTTGGCAATCTTCGCGACAACCTGAAAGAGAAATGGTATCACTTCCTTAAAAGAGGCAGGGAACGTATTACCATTATGTTCATACCCCATTCAGAAAAAAGAATTCTCAATTTTCATATATCCATATTTACCCTCAGTTCAATTTTACTGGCATTAATCGTAACCATAACCATAACATCAATAATGATCGTTAATCACTCGTCCACCATCAAAGAAGTATCGAAGCTCAAGATGTATGGTTCCAACTCAAAGATACAGATCAAGAAATACAAGGAAGAGATCAACAGCCTTTATAACATCTTCCAGAAGTTCAAACCGGAGATCACCTACCTTTATTCCCTTACCCCCGGCAATGACGTGGATACATTATGGGCGAAGGGCGGGGCGGCAGCGGCAGGTGCAGATAATCCTGCTGATGCGGGATCCTCACCTCCAATAGAAGTACTCAATATTGAAGAAATGGAGCACGAACTCAAAACCACCAGGGAAGTGATCGGCCAGATAAAACATTTTCTCAATGCCAGGAAAAAGATAATTGAGAATACACCCTCGCTGTGGCCGGTTAACGGCAACATTATTTCGCAATACGGGGAAAGGACATCACCCTATACCTTCAGAAAAGAGTTTCACCAGGGTATTGACATAGCCTCTTTCCCCGGTGCGCCTATACGAGCAACCGCGCCGGGAACCGTTGAATCCATTCACTGGGATTCTGTACTTGGCCTTTCCATCTCAATAAAACACAAGTACGGTTTTCTCACCACGTACTCACATTGCCAGAGGGTCTCCGTGGAGAAGGGCCAGAAGATATCTAAAAGCGAAGTCATCGGGTACGTGGGCAGAACCGGGAAGGCCACCCGGCACCTGTGCTATTACCAGGTACGGATAGGTACCGATTACGTTGATCCACTTCCATATCTCAACAAGATCTCTCACTGATATATCAATTTTTTACGGGCAGGATGGGATCGTCTATAGGTCTTCTTCGCTTCGCTTGCTGGTAAGAAGCTCGTCGGGGATATCTTCAATTTTTTCTCCAACCTGTATCGCAAGCCTGCTTCCAATAAGGCCCGGCCGGCACTTGTATTTTTTCCTGCCGCCGATCCTGATCACCATTTCAGAGTTTACCTTCGTGTTGGGAAGTTTCACCACGTCACCCGCCTGGAGATCCATTATTTCCTGCATGGTGACTTCCACTTCACCGATCTCGGCTATTATGGGAAGCTCCACGGTCTCAAGCCGGCTCTGAATAATGGTCATGTTCTCATCGGTTGCCCCTTTCCTGATGCTTGAATACCAGTACTGGGCTGAAAGTTTTGAAATAACAGGTTCAATAGTAATATAAGGAATACACAGGTTTGTCATACCCTCTACCTCGCCAACCTTGGTTTCGAGGGTAATAAGTACCACCATGTCATTTGGAGGGACTATCTGGGCAAACTGCGGATTTGTTTCAATGTTACCAAGCCTGGGTCGCAGGTCGATCACGTTTGACCATGCCTCCCTGAGATTACCAAGAATACGAACAATAATACCTTCCATTACTGAAAGCTCAATATCGGTCAATTCCCGGCTTATCTTGGTTGATTCGCCGGTGCCGCCAAAAAGCTTGTCGATAATGGTAAACGTGATGGAAGGATCTATTTCAAGTACCGCGGATCCTTTCAGCGGGTCCATGTTCACCACTGCCAGGGTTGTTGGATTTGGGATTGACCGGATGAACTCTTCGTACGTCAACTGGTCAACAGATGCCACGTGCACGCTTACCAGGGCACGCAGCTGCGCGGACAATGCCGTGGTAGTGAGACGGGCAAACGTCTCATGCATCATCTGCAGGGTACGTATCTGGTCCTTGGAAAACTTGTCGGGCCGCCTGAAATCGTATATCTTGACCTTTCGCTGCTCCTTGGCAGCACTGTAGTCGGTAGTATCCACCTCGCCGGTGGATATGGCGGTCAATAGGGCATCTATTTCGTCCTGTGATAATATTTCTGTCATACGCTATTCCTTCATTACAGTAGCATCGAAATTGGTAATGAGCCAGAAATTCCTGTATTCTTCCAGTGTGTACCTGTACTTGTACACGAAGGGATACCTGGCTCCCCATCTCTTCACTTTTACCTCCACATAGGCCAGTCCTTTTTCACTTATAATAGTCTCATTAAGGATTGAAAAGTCAACAAGATAATCAACCCTGTCCCGTTGTAGAAATGTACGAAAATCCTCTAAAATTTTCAAGCGTTCTGAGGCTGATGACTGGCTGTACAGCCTGGCATACTTAGAAAATGCCTGTATGTACTTATCAATATCTACATATTTTCTGAAATTATTCCAGTTTTTATTTTTTTCGGCGGTTAACGCAAGCATCACCACCTCTGAAGGGGAAAATTCCCTTTTCACCTGCTCCACACCTGACTCTTTTTCTATCGTATGAACAGGAATGATGTTGAAGTGGACCATGTTGTCACTGGCAATTGTTCGTTTTACAGCAGCATTGGGGAACAGGTAGCCACGTATCCTGTAGCCCTCTCCTGTTTCAAGGGTGTACAGGTCCCGCAGGTTTACCACCCGGGTAAACTTTTCCGATGGTTGAATGGTTACCTGCCTTTTCCCGGCAGAATTGACCACCTCTTCCATGGATTTATCCATCAACCGGTACTCAACCCTGTTCTCCACTTCACGTCCTTTTTCATTGTACACTACGGGCTGAAACGTGGTATACGCCGCATCGTATACATCGAATGCAGCCACGAATTTGGACGTATTATGCACTACCAGTTTCAGCTCTACTGGCTCATCGCTGTAAAACGTGGTTTTACCTGTACGCAGGGTTAAACGCAACTGATCATATACATCGAATTTCTCCTGTGACTGGACAAGGCCCGTATGTACCATGGTTGAGATCACAAGTATTCCAGCCAGGAGAGGTGTTATTCTCTTCATGTGTCGCATACCCGTTTTTATGTAACAAATGATATCCACTTGTTAATATATCGGAAAAATAATACAACCTGCTTACCAAAATATCTTTCCCTGAAGTGAATTTCTCATCACACGGGCGGGATCTTTCAACTTGCATTGCCTGTCAGCGGTAAACAGGCCGTTTTTTTCCTGGAATGTATCCGCAAACTGGGTATAGCAGAAGCCCTGTATTTTCTTGAACCTTGAGAGTATTTCCAGGTGGGTGGCAAAAAAGGCTTCGAGGTCTTCTATTTCAGACCGGTACAGGTCAAATCCGAAACCACCCATCTCGCTTATCACCAGGGGTGGTAATGTATCACCATATCCTTTTAAGAACGGCGTCTGCACGTTCTCCTGTCCAATCAGCATGTTTATGAAATTTCCCCAGAGGGGCGCCTCCCGCACCCCTTCTTCGAGCAGCCTGTAAAAGCTTTCAATATCCTGGAATTTCGGCAGGTAATGATGGATATCGGTTATATCGGTTTTAAGGTGATGAAAGCCGCTGTTATCAATTATAAAATATCCCGGGTACAATTTATTCGTTCTTTCCCAAAGTCTTATTACATTGTGCCTTGCCCTTTTCGAGACAAAAATGGAATATATCCCCCAGCTCTCATTGAACAGCACAATAGTGGTGATGGACGGGTGAAGGCTGTCCCTTTTCATTACTTCCTGGAGCTGGGTTTCCATCCTGACCATGTTTTTTTTAGACGGATAATAATAGCTTGGCATTTCTTCCCATACCATGAAACCCATCAGGTCTGCCCAGAATAAGAACCGGGGATCCTCGATCTTTTGGTGGATCCTGCAGCCGTTGAAACCGGCTTCTTTCATGAGCAGTACATCATTTCGGTACCGGTCATCATCTATCGGCCTGTACAGTCCTTCCTCGTAATACCCCTGGTTCAGGATCAACCGCTGGTAACACTTTTTGCCGTTCAACTGTATGGTGCCATTGTCCGCTGTTACCTGTCGGTTGCCGGTATACAGGAGAAGCCTGTCAACCTCCCTGCTTCCCTTTTTCAAGACCACCTGGAGCGGATGCAGTGCCGGCCAACCCGGCGTCCACCTGTCAAACAGCTTGCCGGGCAACTCCATGCTGCAGGAGCCCCGGTTAAAGGCATTCATGGTAACTGCTTCTTTCAGGTGTTTCAGCGGGGTTTTCAGTGCCCCCTTCTTCTTGAAGACCTGCGAGGCAAACAATTTTACTTCAAGGGTAAGATCATGTGAAATGGCATTCCCGCTACCCTGTACATCGAAACTCAGTGAAACCGCACCTTCAGGGTCTCTTGTACAGGTCATATCATTCACGTAATGGCTCGATATCCCTTCAATCCACACCGTCTGCCAGATCCCCGTCACGCCGGTATACCAGACCATAAAGGGCTTTTTCAAGAAGGTCTGCTTGCCCCGCACCTGTGCACCCGATGATGAATCCTCAACCAGCACAACCAGCACGTTGTTCTCATGAAACTTTTGCACAAAAAAGCTGAAAGGGGTATATCCGCCTTCATGCCTGCCCAGTTCAACGCCGTTTAACCAGGCCCGTGCCCGGTAATCAACCGCACCGAAATGCAACAGGCCCTGTTCCAGGTCACCTGGTCTTTCAAACGGGAGGAAATACCAGAATCTTTTCTGTTTGGCTATGGATTCGGGATCATATCCATGGGGAAGAAGTATTTTCTGGTTTACTGCTGATTCAAGAGGAAAAGGAACATGAACGGCAAATGGCGCGGATGCCGCCGGAAGCCCGTGGTAATCCCTCTGAATAATGGATTCAGCTATATCTTTACTGTACCATTGTTCTCTCAACCCCTTCCCTTTCCTGTCCGGGCAGAGCAACCATTCACCGCACAGGCTGTACGATGGTGTTCTTATCCGGTCGGGACGGGGAAACTGTTCCCGTCCTTCTATGACATTGCTGTTTTTAAGTGTTATTATTTCGGGTTTCATGGGTACATATCCCCTCACACATCTTCATAATAGGCAATTATTTTTTTTGTGGCCCTGATCCCGTCAACGGCTGAACTCACGATACCCCCGGCGTACAGGGCACCTTCTCCCACCGGCATCAAGCCCCTGCACGTGGTGGTATCCTTATAAGGTGTAACCCGTTTACACCATACTTTTGCCGCAGCCTCTCTTCAAGTATTGGCTGGTCTTCACGCGGTTGCAGTGTTATTTGATCTATTATTACAGTTTCAGCCATGATTTTTTTCAAACCATGCGTTTAAAAAAATGAAAAAGTGTAGACAATTTATTTCCGAAAATTACAGTATAGCCAAATACAAATTATTATAAAGCTTTAGTCATGCAAAAAACGAAAAATCCCAAGATTATTGAAAAACAGGAAAAAAAACGGAACCATATCATCTGGTCCGCGTTTAACGCCATCGCAAAGATCGGGTATATCAACCTGACCGTTGAAGATATTGCGGAAGAGGCTGGTATATCCAAGGGCGGTTTTCATTATTACTTCGAAACCAAGGACGAGGTGATGTTCGAGGTGATGAAAACCTTCGTTGATTTTTTTATTGTCTCCATGAATATTTCGGTTCCAGACAAGTCCCAACCCCTCGAACGGCTCAGGGGCATTATTGATTACACTCTTAAGATGTCTTTGAACCAGAAGGAATATATCCGGGTGATCATAGATTACTGGGCACAGTTTAACTACAACAAGGAACTGAGGGATATATACCTGGAATACCAGGACGGGGTTGTACATCACATCAGGGAGCTGGTATTGTCTTCAATGGACAGGGGCCTGGTTCGCGAACACATGGAACCTGAAATTGTTGCAGAGATCATCATCAGCGAACTGATAGGGTTTGCCCTTGGTGTCACATGGCACGAAGAAGCTACCGAGGAGATGATGGCCGAAAGAATAGAAAAGACGGTGAACCATCTTTTTGCCATGTTTGTAAAATAATATTGCGCTTTCTACATTCTCAAGTATGATGGGTTTCATCAATGCCCAACCTAAAATAATGCACTTTGGATACCGGTATTATGCCAATACAGAACCGTGAGATCAATCTTTCACAAATCAGCAGTATAAACAGGCGTATCAACTCCACAATGAGCCTCAATGAACTCCTGTCTGCCATACTGGACGTGGCCAAGAAAATGATCAACTCCGAGGGTGCCTCCATTCTGCTCACCGATCCCGTTTCCGAAGACCTGTATTTTTATGTTGTCAGGGGAGGAGGGGACGAGAATATCATGGGTGAAACGGTTCCCAGGGGCAAAGGTATTGCAGGCTCAGTCATGGACAGCGGTAAACCATTGATCGTCAACGACCCGCAAAACGACACACGTTTTTACCGTGAAATTGACAACAAGTCACAATTCCAGACCCGTAATATTCTCTGTGTTCCCATGACGGTGATCGATACGCAAATAGGTGTTCTTGAAGTTGTGAACGCAACAGGCAGGGAAGGATTTGACGAATGGGATCAGCAGCTCCTTTCGTACATAGCCGACCAGGCCGCTATAGCTATAACCAACCGGCAACTGTACGACGACCTCTCCACGCGTTTACGTGAACTGACCACCCTGTACGAGATATCCCAGACCCTTGCGCATTCTCAGCCTGATGACAATATCTTTTCCCAGGTAATTGAACCCCTTTCGAAAAACATCGGTGTTAACCGTGCATCCATCGCGTTGTATGATCCCCGTATCGATGGTTATAAAATTGTTGCTTCGTTGAACCTTCCGGCAGACGTTGCCATTGAGATCACCGATCCTTCACGTGCTCCCGTGATACACCATGTATACACCACAGGCGACCCGCTGCTTGTTTCTGACATTAAGAAGGAAACATCTTTCAACCGGTCAGTAATTTCCAGGCAGTATACAACTCCTTCGTTCATGTCGCTTCCGCTCAGGCACAAGAACAGGATCATCGGTGTGCTGAACCTTTCTGACAGGCAGGACAACAGGCATTTTGACGCGTTCGATTTCAGGGCCGCGTCAACTATAGCCAGTCACATTACCGAGGCATACCAGAACACCATCTATTTCCAGACCATGGAGGAGCAGCGCAGGCTGGCACAGGAAATCGATATAGCTTCAGAAATACAGAAGCGAATATTACCCACTATTCCCGAAACCATTCAATCCCACAGCATCGCCGCCTTCAACAAGCCGGCAAAGGAAGTGGGTGGCGACTTCTATGATTATTTCCCATTCGAGGGTGACAAGTTCGGCATCCTTGTTGCAGATATATCAGGAAAGGGTATTCCCGCAGCCATTTTCATGGGCACCGCCCGTAATGTTATTCGGGCAGAATCACGTATGAGCAACCAGCCCGGAAATTTGCTGGCCCATTCCAACAGGTATATTTGCGAGGATTCTGAATATGGCATGTTCGTGACACTTTTTTACATGCTGGTTGATTCACATAACAACCTGATCACCTACGGCAGTGCCGGGCATAATGACCAGCTGTTGATCCGTCCCGCCAGTAACGAGGTTGTGCGGCTCAATGCCGCGGGCCCCGCCATGGGGATCAACCCGGACGCGTCATTCGAAGAAAAAGCCATCTTTTTTAATGCCGGTGATATCATGCTGCTGTTCACCGATGGTGTCCTGGAGTACCTTGGTGAAGGGGATATAGACAGGGGAGAAGAAAAGCTTGTTTCATTTGTGTTCGATAACACCGAACAGTCCCCTTCCGCGTTTATAAACATTATAGAAGAATACCTGCACTCACATCAAATAGACAAGGACGTGATGGACGATTTCACCATCGTGGCCATCAGGCTTTGATGGAACTTCGGGCATGCTCAGAGATAGCTGTTCTTTATGTACGTATCCAGTAAAAGACCTTCATTTCCGGAAGTCACCATTATTGGGGACACGTTCGTGATATCCATGAATTCATCGGCACCTGTCTGACAGATCCTCTTTGCGAATTCATTCACGAAAGGCATATGCCCCACAACCAGGATATTCTCATCTCTTTCTCCAAGTAACCGTACAAGCTGTTCGGGGTCATCCTTCGGGTTTAAGAACTCTACGACTTCAATTCTTGTACACCCGGTACCTTCCCCTAAAATTTCCGCTGTTTCTGCCGCCCTGAGCTTGCCACTGTGTATAACCCGCGAAGGCACCCATTTTATTACTTCGAGAAATCGTGATAGTCTCTGCGCCTGCTCTCTTCCCGGGGCAGAAAGAGGACGGTCGGGGTTTTCCTCTTTTGAGAGTGCGTCTCCATGTTGTACTATTACTGATACCATATGCCTTATTTCCTCCTTTATATACAGTATATGCATGTTCACATGAAATTGCAACCGGTCAAGCAGGGCAAGCCCGTAAAAATTTCTTTCCAAACCCGCATATTTCTTATATCATTATCTCCTGTCACCATCTTCATGCCACCGTATATCACGGTGCAATATTTGCTGCTAACGGGAATACATATCATGGAACTGCTAAACTCCATACGTAATGTTTTATCTGGTAAGACAGGATCGGGATATCCCAAAAAGAAAGTACTGGTTCTTGAAGGTGGAGGGATGCGGGGAATATTCTTAACCGGAGTTCTGCAGTCCTTTACCGACAGGGGATATTTCCCCTTCACGCATATTACAGGCTCTTCCGCGGGTGCCCTCACCGGAACGGCATACGCTGCCAGGCAGATCCATATCTCAAGGGATGCATTCTTCTCTGAACTCCTCTCCGGGAAGTTCATTCAACTTTCAAATATTTTGCGGGCAGAGAAGCACATTCTTAACCTCGACTGGATGGTGGATACCATCATAAAGGGGAAAGAGCCTTTGAACATAAGATACCTGAAACGTTCTACTCCCGTTATTATTACCGCAACCCATTGCAGTGAAAATAATCCTCCTGAAACGGTGTATCTCAACTCAAGGAAGGATGATATCGTGATCGCTTTAAAAGCCACTGCGGCCATCCCGGTACTGTACAGGGGATTTGTTGATTACAATGATTACCAGTTCCTTGACGGGGGGCTGCTTGACCCCGTCCCCTATAAAAAAGCCCTTGATATGGGCTACAGGGAAGATGAGATTCTGGTAATACTGACAAGGAAAAAGGGATACAGGAAAAAGGAAGAGTCTTTCTGGATCAGAACAATTTACGAGTCCTATTACAGGGAACACAAGTACCGCTTCCTTGTCCAGGCCATGGAAAACCGGTACATGATGTATAACAGGATCATCGATGAACTGGAACACGTTCATACGGGAATTGACATTATTTACCCGCCAGGTGACTTCAAAGTGGACCGCCTCAGCCAGGATCCCCGCCGCATCATGGAAGGTTTTGAACAGGGTGTTCGGGCAGGCCGTAACTATTTATGGGGTACAGCCGAAGAATAGGTAATATGTATCCCGGCCGGCTATTTTTCAGATAACAGGATACCGCCTGCTGCCCAGTCCTCCCTTTCCACTTCCTCAAAAACGATATACGTTGACGATGGCTTCTTACCCGCCACTTCCTCCAGTATGTCCGTCATCTTTTTAGCAATCTCTTTTTTCTGTTCTTTGGTTATTGTTCCGGCCAGTTTCACGTTTACAAATGGCATATCTTATTTCTCCAGTTTTGGTTTTACACTGTCCCTGTCAATTGTATCCTTAATGGAATCCATGTATTCACTATGAGAATCCATTATATCGCCATAGGCTTCTTTATACGCCTTTTTTACAGCCTGTATACCCTGGTAATTCTTCTGCTGCTGTTCCAGCACCCTGTTTGATTCCTTTTTTATTTTGAGAAATGTCTCGTATATCTCATTCTTTTTATCTTCATAGTTGCCCAGTATGTGTTCAACA
This sequence comes from uncultured Leptospiraceae bacterium, assembly GCA_964345775.1. Classification (GTDB taxonomy): domain Bacteria; phylum Spirochaetota; class UBA4802; order UBA4802; family UB4802; genus M55B154. The sequence continues at coordinate 31,482 of CAYFSO010000006.1, forward strand.
GCACCTGTTGCCGCCTGGTTCATGTGCATGTCGTCTTCCACCATGGCACCGGTTGAAATTACCGATTTGATCTCCCTGTCATCTTTCTGGTCATTCGCATCGTCTTCAGCCGGTAATGTTTCTTCCATTTTGGAAATTGTTTCAGAGTTCTTATCCGCACGCTTTTTCATCATTGCAACATGCTTCTTCAGCTTTTCCGCTCCCTTTTCCGGGTTTTCGGAGAAATCACCATCACTACTTTTCTTCCATTCCTTGATATCCTGTTTCCGTGTATCCATCTCAGGCTTCCCTGCCACGGGAATACCCGCCTGTTCTTTCCCCTTTACAGTTGACTTCCCATATTGATTATGAAGGACCACGCTGCCTTCCTGCATGTTGATGCGTGAATCCACCCCATCGCTTACGGCCACCTGGAACTCTGTTCCCCTGATAGCACATACCGTTGTGGGTGTATACAGCTTCCTGGTTGCACCCTTTGTCAACTTGGAGAAACGTGCCTGTACAACTCCTTTTACCACGGAAAACGAATCCTGTTCACCGCCATATACCGTGACCATCTTCACCTGGCTGTTTTCCTGTACCTTAATAACGCTGCCATCTTCGAACTTCACTTCAACCATGCTCCTCTGCCCGGTTCTGACCACGTCATTTTTTTGAAGAGCATATCCCATGGATGGGCTTTCCCTTTTACCGTTTCGCACAATATGCACATCACCCACAAGGAATCCCACCTGCATCGCATAGATGCTCTCGATAACGCCAAAGATTGATGTCATCAGGAAAAGTACCAGGACAGTACATTTTACATGTATTCTTCTGCGTTCCATATTAAACTCCCGTATAATACCCGGTAATATCACTTACCGGGGTTGTAATTCACGCCAAGGATCGTTACGTCATCGACGAACCTGTCAGGCCCGCAATAGTGGTGAATCACTTCGTAAAGCTCTGCCACCAGTTGATGTATGTCCAGATGACGGTTCTCCCTGATCTTTTCAATGAACTGTTTCTGTCCCATTACCCTGTCTCTCAGGTCCGGGCACTCAAAAGCCCCATCAGTGAACAGTACAATTGAATCACCTTCTTTGAATGAAACTTCTTTCTGAAAATATTCAGACGACTCAAAAATCCCCACAAACGGGCCCGTGGTCTCTAACAATTCCATTTCAATATCATCCCGTATTAACGCCGGGGATGGCAAACCGGCATTACAGTACTGAATATTACCCTTTTCAAGGTCAAAAAGTGCATAAAAAAGCGTGGCATAATTGTAACTCATTGTCTTCTGCGAACCAATGAGAAACATGTTTATCTCCTTCATGAATTCTGCCGGTGAAATATCCGGGCTTCCAATGGTTGATATTCCGGTTTTCACCATTGCAGAATAGAGTGCGGCCGGTACGCCGTGACCGGATACATCCGCAAAAATGAGCACAAACCTCTTTTCATCAAAAAACAGAAAATCAAAAAAATCTCCACTGATCTTCTCTACCGGTTGATACCGGAGTTCAAAGGAAAAGTTCTCAAGATCCGGGAATACCACGGGAAAGAGGCATTGCTGCAGGTTTCCGGCTATATCCAGTTCATTTTCTATCTCAAGATTTCTTCTCTGGATCTTCTTGTTGAGAAGTTCCAGTTCCCTGTTCTTGGATTTAAGTTCATCCATCAGCTGTATATTTTGACGAAGAAGTTCATGCCGTTCAATAGCTTTCCGCACGGAAAGGATTATCTGGTCATTTTTGAATGGCTTCAATATAAAGTCAAAAGCCCCGTTTTTCAGGGCAGAAATTGCCACATCTATATCATTATACGCCGTAATTACGATCACCGGTATGTCAGGATCAACCTGGTATACCTGTTGCAAAAGATCGATCCCATCCATTCCCGGAAGATTAACATCGGTTATGATGGCATCTGCATTGGAAATATGTCCATTCTGAAGGGCGTCCTCCGCCGTAAAAAATGTGGATACATCGTACTCCTCCTCGAGTATGAAGCTGAGTACTTCATTCACCATGTCATCATCATCAATGACAATAATATTTTTTTTACTGTTATTATTCGTCATCATCTTTTCATATTCTTACGCGTTATGTCTGCCGGCTGTATGTACAACCGTAATCCTGCCCAGAAGGAGGGATGCTTGTATCGATCATCATCAATGATCGCCCTCCTTGCAAGTATAAACGCACTTGTAATGGATTTACCATCATTAATATAGCTGTAGAACCTGTCTGCAAAAATCCCCGTATTAACGTCTTTCATATCAGCTTCATCTATAATAACTGCGCCACACCTGTTAATACCTGTAAGGGTTATCAGAACATTGTCAAGGTTCAAACCCGCTGAAAATGGTGATGATATATACAAAAAGGGTGTTTCCCGTAAAGATTCTGTACAGCGCTGCTGGTTGATCATAAGTGTTCGATTTACGGGATCATAACGCAACGGGGTAAAAAGATGAATAGCCTTACCGGGCTGCATCCCGGTCTTGTTGTATTGTATACCCGACTCCTTTACAGCGATGTATTGCAGACTGGTTGCAAGGCTGGTATCCGGATCACCTGCAAGCCCAATTTCATTGAATGTACCCCGGGAGGGGACAAGACTTGAAAGGATAGGGCCGCTGTAAAACACGGAATGAGTTTCTTCAAGCATATCCCGTTCTCCCATTATCTCGAATGGTACCGGGTCCAGATCTGAATCAACCACGAAAAGTAACCGATCCTGTTGTTTCAAATTCTTTGCCAGTGGAGAGAATAACGATTTCAGTTTCGAGGAGTATCCGGACACCGGCTTTAGCAGCGAAACGGCATCACGGTATTCCCGCAGCCAGTCCTCCAGGCGGACAAACCCGTCTTTTATCCTGCCCGGTTCCACAAACCGCCGGCCCATCACCCAGTAATATATATCCCTGTGATTTCTCACCATGTATATCACAACTGTTTTTTCTGGAATACTGGACTGGTATTTTTTTAATGGAAGCATTCCTGCTATTGCAGCATAATTCAGTGAAGGATACTTTTCAAGTAGAGCAATGAATTCTTCTGCCCGCGATTCTTCCTGTATTGACCTGTATTGTTTTATGATCTCGTCATTTAACCGGTTACTGTTATGATCAAGTGATAACGCGGAGCGCAATTCCAGCAGCTTGATCACCTCGGCGTAATACAGGGCTTTAACATGGTATCCCCTGCTCATTCTAAACGACATGACGGCGTTAAGGCTGCTTTTTACTATGTCCATTTGTAATGGATACGACACTTCGCTGCGATTCTTATCAAGCGATCCCAGGGCCTCATGTACCATTTTTTCAATATTCTCAAGTTCACTGTCAGAGACAGTACCGGCCTTCAGTATTTCAAGAAACCTGATCCGTACCATCAATAACCTGTAAATGTAATCAATCCCCGGGGTAATGTATGGGGATATTTCACTCCAGCGTTTTTTGGCATCTTTCAGCTTTCCGGCGTTTACCTCGTTTTCCAGCTGTAATAACTGCACTTCCGGATACATTGGGAAATCGTCCGGCATATTATTCAGCAGCTGCCTGCAAAGGTCATGTGATCCTGAATAATTTTTCTTCTTTGCAAGTATTTTCGCTTCGTTAAAACGATTCAGATACGTGAGGGTGAGTGGTGCCGACTCGCCGGCAGCTTTACCCCAGAGGTTCACGTAATCATGGGCCTTCTGGTACTCACCGAGTGTGCTCATCGTTTTCGTCATCTTGCCAAGATAGAAGGCCTTGTCCATCCACGCTGCACCGGAAAGAATAGACGTGAGATCAAAAGATGACAACACCGAATCACTCCTTTCCGGCATCCCCCTTTCAGCGTAGATCTTGTGCATGATCTCCAGTAGAAGAATGCCTTCACCGCTATGGTGTTTTTCACCTGTCAGCAAATTCCGTAATCTTTGTTCAATTTTCTCTATATCAACATTTTTACTGGAAAGGGATACCAGTTGAAATGCGGCTGCCGAATCTAATCGTTGCGTATTCTCATATCCAAGCAGGTACGCGCGTACATGTTCCCGTACCGGCAAGGTATATGATGGACTCCACGTGTTCACCAGCCCACGGGCTTCCCCTGTATACCCGTAAAGGGACAGGTACTGCGCAGCCAGTAATTTCAGCATATCCGGGTTGAGCAGGTTCGCAGCGGCTGTATCATCTCCGGGAAAGGCCGTTCCTGCCTTACCTGAATTTGTTATTTCCAGTATGTATCCGAATGCCCGGGCGTCATGACTCGACTGTACCCCTGGATCCTCTTTCCAGCTGGAATAGAGGTTGCGGGCTTTCTGTATTTCACCAGAATACAGTAAAAGATATATCTTATACGCCTTCGCCTTCTGTACAATATCTTTATCCTGCGTTCTTTTCAGTACCCTGTCTATCTCATTCAACGCCGCATTATATTTCCCTTCGTTCAGGTTAATTTTTGATAACTGGAAGTGGTATGTTGACCGGGAATCATTTTCTTCAAATGCAATCGCAAGCCACCGATGCAGGTGATTTCTGGCCGCATCATGCTTTTGCTGTTTCAATGACCTTTCATATGCGGCCCATTCGTTCTTTTTGCCTGCCGCGCCTTTATCGGCCGGTTTGTACCCGGGAATTCCCGGCTCAAGGCCGGTGACAAGCACCTGCTCCCCGGTGATCTCTTTCCTTGTGTCCCTTTCTTTGTGTTCCCCCGCGATATTACGCGTGAGATCTATAATAGCAGTATCACTGGCATCAACCGTGATGATCAGTTGCTTTACCCGGGCGTACAATGACGATTCCATCAGCATCATGAAGGTTTCATAGTCCATTCCTTCCACATTTTTAATAACGGTGGGGTAAAGGTACTGCTGACGAAAAAGATACCCCGGGTCAAGATTAAAACCCGAAGGACCGGAATCAATAACCAGGTTATACCTGCCGGGGTCGTCACCATCCCGGTCAAAAGTCTGAAAAGAGATGTGTTTCTTTAACTTTTGAGTGAGTGCCCCTTTATCAGAAGTAATGAACGTTAGAGGATACTCTTCATGATCCAGGTACGCATGGATCCTGTCAAGGGAAGGAATAAACCGGCCACGTGTCCCCATGGCCGCAATGTTTTCATTGCTGAAAATTCTTTGATAATCTTTACTGGCTATTATCACATTACGTGTATTGTTGCTGAATGTCTTATCTATGAATTCATTGACGGGTGACTTCATGTATTCGAATCCTATTGAATCCCCCGTAATTTTCCAGTATCCTTTTTTCCCATCATGCAAATAGAAACGGAATACCGTCATTCCTTCTGGCATATCTTCAAAACTACTATCCTGGTTGACGGTAAGATATGAGTGCAGCAATGTACTGGATTTCTCTGCAGTGGAGAGAAGATCATGCATCTGGTTCTTGATCTTTTCCATGGATGACCGCAGCGAATTGATGTTTTTGGACGATGAAGATGCGCCTTTTTCCAGTTTTGAAGATAGTTCATTTTGCATACGTACATGGTTGTTCAGCAGGTACCTGTATCGGCGGTACAGTTGGTCATGCTGGTCTATGGAAAGGTCGGGCGATTCACTGGCTATAAGAATAATCCGGTTAAAAGATGTCATCCTTTCGGCAATCCTGAACGCGGGCCCCCGGGATTTTTCGGCAAGCAACAGGTCAATGTACCCCCTGTAGATACCAAGGACTTTTTCCCTCCTTGCGGCATATCGCAGTGGTTCTTCTTCTACCAGGGAGATACTGCGGTTGAAATAGTCTTTTGCCCTGTTTTTATGATCCCTTATTTCCAGCCCTGCTCCATGCCATGCCAGGAATTCCGCGGTATGACCGTATACCTGCCATCGAAGATCATTGTATTCATACTGCTCTGCCAGCTTTTCCGCAGAAAAATAGTCTTCGTATGCTTTCTGGTAAAACCCGGTCCTGCTGTAACACCTGGCCCTGTTCAGCAGCAGTTTAATCTCAAGTCGTCTTGAAGAAGCATCGGGCATGTTCTCTAACGCCTGCGATATATCATTCATGGATTCGATGTACTGATCATAGAGCAACCGGTTCGATTCATATATGGCATAGGCGTGATCAACAACACCGTTTTTCTTTTCTACTTCCCTGTTAAAGAATAATTCTGCCCGGTAATATTTTAGTATACCAAGGAGAACATCGATCCTGTAGTACTGGCGGCTGGTTTCTTTCTCTATCCTGTCCTTCAAATTTTTCTTTTCTATTTCTGTCACTTCCCTTTCGCTGGCAGATGCTTTTTTCTCCAGCTCCTTAAGCTCTACCCTGTATCGCATGGTACTATAATCTTCCCTGTATTTCCGGATCCGGTCAACAAGATGGTTCAGCCTTACATCCGGTTCACTTATATAGTCCGGTTTATTTTCCAGCAGGTATGAGTACATGAAGGAAATGTTCACCATTATCTCGTATTTACCTGTAAGCGAAGCCATGCCGGCATCATCCGCATATTCCCATGCCTTTTCAAAATATTTCTCTGCATTTTCATAATCGCCGGCAAAAAAGTAGTTATAGCCAATGTTATTCAAGACCTTTATGGTAGATTCCCGCGTAATGGTGTTGTCCTGTTCACCCAGGAGTTTCAGTTTCCTTTTCAAATGTCGGATTGCCCGGCTATATTTCCCCGAGTTAAAATGAATATCCTCTTTCATGGAAATCGTGAGCAGTTTCTTGGTGTAGGTGTCAAGCTCTTCAAAGATCTTGCTTTCGCCTATTACCGCCACGTCAAGGCCTAGATCGTAAAATTTAAGCGGGACGATACCAAAAAACTGCCACATCAGCTTGTAACTTCTCGCATCCTCGGGGTACTCCCGGAGGAGTTTCTCTGTACTGTTGAGGTATGAAAGTGCTTCCGATGATCTACCCAGTTTGTTAAGGCATAATGCTATATTCTGCATGTACCTGGCACGATCCACCTGGATATTGTTTTTTTCCGCGTAATTCAATATCCGCTGGAACCATTCAATTGCCTGTTCATAGTTCTCCTCGTTCATGTCGAACAACGCAAAATACCGGTAGATATTATACACGTGGGAACTGTATCTTCTGCTATCCCTGCCCCCTGAAAGATTTTTGTAAATCAACAGGGTTGTTTTGAACTCCTGGCGGGCACTATGAAGATTACCATTCTGCCAGTAACAGTATCCTGAATGATAATGGTACATGGCTTCCTGTATTGGAGATTCAAAACGATCCTTGTATTCCCTGACTTTTTTATAATGAATCAACGCCCTGGGATAGTTGTTCAGTAGAAAATAGACATTCGCCAGGTTAAGGTGCAGGTCGCCTTCCTGTCCGGGCTTCACTGTTTCATCATTTGTTTCGAGGGCTTTCTCGTACATGGGTATACTGCGTTCCCATAGATAATCTGGGAAATACGTTTTGAAAAGCCGTGTATATCTTCCATTATGATCATCATCTTCAATTTTCCTCAACATGTCCACGTACTGGTAGATCCAGCCCTTCAGGATAAAAGGAGCTATGAACGTATCATCTATAAAGAGGGCCCATTCAACCTGGTTAATAGCCTTTTTAAACAGGGTTAATTGTCCTTCCAGGGTTTCACCCCTCGTGTTCATCATTTCCAGTGGTGTAGTTTTTCTGCCCCCAACGGCAACTGCCTTCTTTGCATATATATACCCCAGCCCGTAGAGGTAAGCCTTTTTAAAATCCATCCGGGCCACATTCAATGACTGCTGGCGCGGTCCAATATATTCCTCTATCAACTCATCAAGGCTTTTTATAACATCATCACCTGATTGAACAAACGCATCTATATACAGTATATGGGCACGTGCACCGTACTCATTGTAAATATCCTCAAATTTTTTCAGGAGATGCAGCCGGGTAAGAAGTGACACATATTTTTTATATAATTTTACCGCCTCCCCGTGTTTTCCAGCAAGCTCACTCCTGCCGCCATATTCTTCGTAGTAATCTATCAGCTTTTTTACCACCATCCTGAAATCTGGCTGCTGCCATAAGAGTATATAGTTATTTGCGGCTTCAGCGTAATGATGTTCCATCTTTTGAAGATTTTTTCTTGATCGCGCGATTGACCCGAGAAGTACATGTGACCTGTAAAACACCTGGTCATTTTTTTTCACATCTGAGAGTGCGTCTTCACCGTATTTTTCTGCAAGTGAAAGCTTACCGGCATCATAATAGGTTTTACCGAGGTAATACTGCAAAACAGGTTTCAACGATTCGGTAGAGCCATACTTATCCAGTAGAGTAACCGATAACCTGGTCATGTCCCTTTTACCGGAGATGTCATTCAGACTGTTCACAAGAAAGGTAATTGCATCATTTTTCAGGTACACGTACCTTGATTCAATAACCTTTATCATTTCTTCTGGAAGTGAATCTTCTATCAGCATTCCAGGCATTTGAATTGTCGCCATGCTGTAGTACACGTACATCAGCCTGTTATACGAACTATATTTTTCTACCATCTTATTATAAGTGTTTAACGCCTTCTTGTTTTTTCCCTGTTCCAGGTAGCTATTCCCCAGTTCTTCCATAAGGTAAGGTACAACTGGCTGGTTAGTCTTTTTAGTTGCCAGGTTTTTAATAATACCCTGGAGGAACGAGGTTGTGTTTTTATTTTTGAACTTCAATTGAAGGTAACGGTTGATGATCCCCGGAAAATCCAGTTCTTCCGTTGACATTTTTTGCAGCTTCAAAACAGTTTCATCCCGGTCATCGGTCCTGCCGCGTGAATGGTAACCTGTTGCAAGGTCCTGGAGAGCGCTGGTAACGTAGATTATTGACTGCACATCCCTCTTTTCATGGTGAAAATCATATACCCTTTCCAATCCTGCCATGTAGCGTTCTTCGTCCTGGTATTCTTTCAGGTATTTACCTGCAAGGTTGTACTGGCTTCTTGCATTGTCCCTTTTGGGTATAATGCCGGTGTCGGGTATCACGTTTATATTAAGATTATTATTTACATGTTCAGAGTATATCAGCACCCCTTCATTGTACGCAGACCAGTGCGCATCAAAAGAAGAACTGGAATATAATGTAAGGGGAAACTCCTGACCAGTCTGGAGGTTTTTATAATACAGCACGGAATTGTCATTGAGATCGATTTTACTGTCCCCGTTCGTATCCCGGTCTATCCTGGTAAAGATCAGTTCATTGTTATTCCCCATGAATGAAGGATATAACTCGATGGCATCGGAACTGACTAATTGTTTTTCTTCCCCGGTTTGAATATTTACCTGGTAAACATCTCCCCTGTTCTTTTCATTCCTGTAACTTACGAATACTATATATGATCCATCACGCGAAAACCGTGGATACATCCCACCTTTATCCGTCAGTTGTTTTTTATCCTTACCGTCCCTGGTCATTATCCATATATTTTCCAGCCCGTCCTTATCAGAAGAATATGCAATATATTCACCGCCAGGTGACCAGCAGGGAGACGCGTCTTTTACCAGTCGCACCGTTTTAGTCACCGGCTCTGCTTCCCGCGTCAGGTTGCGGGCAGGATCTTTTTTACTCACGGCAGTTTCAACGGATATTTTATCTTTTTCTAATACCGCGGCAAGATCGAGCGGCATGGTAAAGATATCACCTTCGGGATCATCCCGATGTGAAACAAATGCCATCTGATCCCCCCCGGGGGATATTGCCGGTGAGGTATCCCTCGAGGGATGAGTGGTCAGCCGCACGGTATGTATCCCTGAAAGTTCACGAATGTATATGTCATAATTTCCCTGTTCCCTGTTTGAGGTGAATAAAAAATATACACCCTGGTCATCAAAATACCCGTCCATCTCAATGGCCTGTTCTATGGTAACAGGGACAGCCTTCCCGGCATCATATTTGAATTCCTTTTTTAATATCTGGGCATAGCTGAACGGCACGCCTTCTTTTTGACTGCCCGAGCCACAACCCGGGAACACCCATACGATAATACCAAAACAAATAATGTGGAAAACCGCCAGCATGCTTCTTTTCATTTCTTTTTCACCCAGCGTCCGTTTTCTGACTGTATCCATTCACCCTTCTGTGCCATTGAACGTTGTTCCTCTGCAAATCGCCTTGCGAATGCATCCATACGCGCATCGTCCACTTCCTCATCCACTGCACTCATGGATCGTTTGAATATTGTTTTTCTTGCCCTGTTTTCTTCTTCGATAACCGTCAGCAGTTGTTTTTTCCGTTCAGGCCTGTTTTCATAATATGAATTCTGGATATAATGCAGCAACCCGTCATTGCCTTCCCCAATCGCACCCTTCTCCTTGTATTCCATTATCTTTTCGCGATGGAACTCCCGGATCTTCAATGCCCTGAATAGCACTTCGTCACCAGTGACAACCATCTGCTGGGATCTTCCATGGGCAACGCTTGTCTGCGCTGAGGAAACTATCCACGCATCCTCCTCCAGTTCCCTGTACTCACCGATAACCTGTCTTTCCGTAACCGTTCGCTCGCCGGTCAAGTTAATATCCGGTGGAGTGATCTCTATACAACTGGGCACTCCCTGCAGGCAGTTCTGGCTTGAAGAACAGCCTGCATACAGTAACACAGATACACATGTGATTGAAATGATACGATACATTCCGTGTCGCATATTATTCCCCTTCCCTGACTTTTCTCAGGAATTCCTGGACGGGCACCCTGTCATATTTTACTTCCTCGTCCTTCATGCTTATGGTATAACCGAACAAGTTACGCTGAAAGTGTACGGTGGCATATATCAATCCCCTGTCCAGGTTGAAATCAAAGCTCTTTACCCGTAGTGAATTGTCCACCGCCACCTGCCCGATCCCCAGTTTTGATTTTCCCTTCTCTTCGTTGAGCCCGGTTAACAGCTGATTGGCAAACCTGTTCCCTATTTCATAGATATGCACCGAACCCTTCACATCCAGCTCCCTGGAAAAATCTATGCCGCTTCCTGAAAGATTCGCATTCATGGACAGGTTTCCCCCCTTTCTCTTCTTTTTCGGGTCTGGTTCATCCAGCCTGGCAACATCCATGCTTGTAATATCCATTATCATCTGGTACTCCATGTTCCTGGCCTTCATATCCGCGAGATTGAACAGTATGTTCTTCCCGTAAAACGAACCGTCCAGCACGTAAGCCTTCAGAGAGCTTATTTCCATGACATTTTCCCGGAACTGGATCCTTCCCGAAAGGTCTTTCATGTATTCAAATTGTATATCCCGGGCAGGGTGACGGCTTCGTATGGATTTTATTCTCAAATTATCTTTTTCCCGGAAAAAACTGTTATTTATTACATCAGATTTTTTCACTACCAGTAGAGATTTTCCGGTATATTCCGGGTTGAAATGATACTCAAATGGGAAATCCAGGTAGACTGCGGCTACATCCGTCATTGACCGTGCATTACTGACATTGACATCTTCAACAAGTATTTTTCCACTGGCCATTCCATTTTCAAGATCACCCCTGATGGCACCATCAATTTCAATCAGGCCTGACATTTTCCATTCATCGTATACCGGCCGCATCTCCGGTGAATTCATTCGCACTTTTACTGATATATTTGTATCTGAAAACGGTTCTTTTTTCAACTCCACCATTCCGTTGCAGTCCACTGACAGTTCCCGGGACTTGCTTGAAAGGTGGATTTTCTCCAGCGTAATCTTCTTTTTTCCTGGTTCCTGCAGTATGCTGGCATCGAGCACAAGGTCGGTAATATCATAATCCGGAATAGCAGAATCCATTCGTACCCGTAGACGCTTTTTACCAATACCGGAGAAGAAGGCTATACGCGAGGAAACGGTCACTTCTTTCTTAAGCTTCACTGCCTGCAATGTTTCTTTTAACCTGTTCGTCAGGGTAGGCTCAAGCGCATTCCTGTTAAAAACAAGGGAGGGAATATGTACAGTTCCCTTCATATCCTGCGACAGGTCAACCTTCCCCTTCATTCCCGTACGCAGTGCAGTGTTTCCTGAATTCGGATCATAATGGCGCAGGGAAAAATCGTGCACCACCAGCGACTGCATATTATTTAAAAGAGACAACCGCGAATCCACGCGAAGCGCGTTTTCTCCTGACCTGCTTCTTTCCATCGTGTAGAAGAAACCCGGCAGCAACAGCTGTGAGGCAACTGTAACATCTGCTCCTCTCTTGTTAACGGTAAAGGGCACTTTCAACCGTGATATACGTATACCGTTATCGTCTTGCCGAAACTCTATGCCCCGTCCCTGTAACACCCCTTCAATATCAAGTGCTGGTATAGTACCCTGAACAGATAATGGATACAGGGAGAGCCTGCCGCCAAAAACGCTTTTGTTATCACCGGTAACGGCCCTGTAATACGGATAGATATCATCAAGGCGTATGTCACTTTCAACCATGCGGATATTCACCCTCTGTTTGCCGGTCACCTGTTCTATTCTTCCTTCGAGGGATACCCATTTTTTGTTTCTCATTGAAAGGCTCAGGTTATACAGGTTCAGGCGGTCCCGGTCAGGATCATATTTCAGGTCGTATGACAGCATGAACTTCATGGGGATCAGGTGTGTACGCTTGAACCGAACAGGTGCCCTGTATGTGCCGAGCTTTAACATGCTGATAAAAGATGATCCATGCGTGCTTTCCCTGTCAAAACGCAGACGCCAGGTAAAAAGGAGGGGCGGGTCAACGGAGACGTCATCAGAATAGAATGAAAGATCAAGTGTTTCCCGTGGATTCAGTTGCACATCCATGGTATCCAGCAGGGAAACCGCCTGCAGTGACATTGGTATCTTTTTAAACGGCGGTACCCATATCTTTGCAGATGCAGAAAAATTTTCAAGTGAACTTCTGTAAGAAGGTCCCTGAACAGTAACGACAAGGTCCTCCAGCACTATGTTGACCAGGAGTTCAGCCTTTATGGGAAGATCAATATCCTCTACCGGATATTCTTCTTCAGGAGGTTCTTCATCTTCCACTGCAGCTGAAGGCTTCATCAGCGTTGCCGCATTCCAGCGGCCGTCTTTCCACTTGATACGCAGTTCCGGGCCATATACACCCATCTCATGGACATGCACATTCCCGAGAAATAGGGAAAAAAAATCATACTGCAGTCGCAGCCGGTCAACCTTTGCCAGTACATCATTATTAAAATCCGGTCCGCTGCGGATTACAATGTTCTTGACCTCAAACCCACTGTATGGATTGACACTGATCACATCAAGCTGAATTGAGCCGTTGGATCTATCATTGAATACTGAAGTTACGAGATGCTCCATCCTTGATGGGGTTACGTACAGCCATATTGCAAGCAGCATCAATCCTGCCATAAGAGACAGGCCAAGCGGGATCCACAGGAACAGGGATCTCAAAAGCATTATTACGAAGCGTTTTCCAGCCATTCACCATTCCGTACACCAGTATTAGCAAATACTAATCTCTCAGCAGCCATTATTGCAAGTAGATTTTCAAGATTATAGATTTCCCGCGTATACATAAAATTATTGACATACAGAAAATAAACCAATTACCATTGATTCAAGCATGTTTCATGATAGTTAATATTGTATAAATGGCGGTACTGCGATGTCTTCAAAAAATGACCGGTTTTCACATTCAACAATTGACGATAACGAAATTGTTGTGGGTACCATCAAGGAGAGCAACCTTGACAAGGAAAATGCACAGGAGATCCTTGATCATGTTCGGGATGATTTGTCCAATTTCCCGGGATATGAACATTACATACTTGATGTTCGACAGGTAACGGAAGTATCAACCTCCGCTCTTGGTGTGCTGCTAAAAGCACTGAACATCATTAAAAAGACAGGCGGTTACATGATACTTGTAATGACGGAAGACCTGCTGCAGAATATCATGATCGAACAACCCGCAATGTTCGATTTTTTTGCCGTTTTCCATTCTATTGACGAGGCAAAAGAATATATCAGGGCAAAAAGCTGATCTCCATATGATCACTACTCCTTAATTATCTTCCTGTCTATTACCGGGTTCATCCTTTCCGGGTGTTCCATGATCTCCTTTAATTCGGCCTCCTGCCTGAAACGTAATACGTTAAGCATGAAGATCTCCAGCTTGCTGAGAGTCGTTGGAGGCAGAAGATTGCCATCAATTTCAACTGATATCAACGGGTACCTTCTATCACGTGACCATGGCGCAAGAACCCCCTCGATAACTCTCCCTATGAGGCATGCAAAGGGAGAAATATTGACAACACCCGAATACCCGTCTGCCATTGCCGACGCTGCAACGCCACTTGATACGGTAATCTCGGATTGCAGTTCAAGGTTCACAAAATGCTTCTCTGCCGTTTGCATGATCTTCTTCATGTCGTGAGGGGTTTCGGGGATCAGCCCGGTAACGGACAACGCATCCTTTACCATGTGTTCTACCCTGTGCTTGTACCATTGCTCAACGTGCCACATGGCAAGTTCACGCGATTCTTTTGCAAAGGGTCTTCGGTACCAGGGCATCACTGACAACTGCTTTTTCAGGTCATACCACCTGTTGTAATCACAGTAATATATCCATTCACCAACACCGGAGACTTTGCCAACGATCCCCTTTCGGCTGAAATGCTGTATCAATTCATCCACGGCAAAATCATCCCTTCGCACGTAGATCTCACCCACGATCAGAACTTTCGGACACTGGGACAGGGTTCTTTTTAACGGTATCTTACTTATCTCTCCTGCGATGCGCTTTAATGCGGGAATTATGTTCCTTACGTCATTTTCCGCTATATCAATGAGTTCCTGCCACAGGTCATCATAGACCTGCATGGCACCCACCGGGTTCTCCGCGCAGGTTCGCAGGGCGGTTTCAACATCTTTCATGTAATCACTTGTAATAATGCCCCACCAGGCATGTTTGGAAAAGTTTTGTCCCAGCTCGTTATACGAATTATCAGAATCGAGAGTCATCACCACCACGTTATCAAGGCGCAGATCCCTGAACAGGTTCTCGTAAAATACGAAATACTGTCCCGTACGGCAGGGGCCGGTTGTGGTAGGCACAAAAAGCAGGTAGATGTCATCTTTCCGGTATTTCTCGGAGGCAAGGTACTGCAGCGCGCTTCCCAGTACAAGGTGCGAAGGCAGGCATTCCTTACCGGATACGAACTGGCGTGCAACCTGCAGTGTACGGTGATCAGGTACCGGCAGCGCTTCCGCGTTAATCCCCGTGGAGCGCAATGACGCCGCCAGCAGTTCAACTCCCAGCCTGCCCATGTTGGACAGCAGCATCTTTACCCTGGGGTTATTCCTGATTGGTATTTCTTCACCGGTAACCGTATTTTTTACATAGATATTCTTATTCCCCGGGTTTATAAAACGCAACCCGTTATCATACCGTTCTTCTTCTTCACCACTGAATTTTTGCCTGTACCCTTCAATAATATCAAGGAACGCCTCAACCCTGGTATCGATCCCCGCGTCGGCAGTATGCGAATCAAGTTCAAGAATAAGGAATGGTTTTGTCCCCATTATCCATTTAAGGTAATGCAGTATAAAGGAATCCGGCGCGCACGAGAAATTTGAAATAAATGTTATATAAATATTATCCTCTTTCTTAAGCATGGATGCGCTTTTCATGTCCTGCTGGCCGTAATACCAGTACATGTTGCTGAATATTTCCTGCCCTTCAAAAGGAAGTATATCAAATGGTATAATACTGTACCCGTTACTGGTAAATTTCCTGGGTATCCCCATATTGGCATCACTGGTAAGGGCATTATACGGCCTCCCCATCAATGCGATCACTGGACGCGATGCCTTTCGTGATTCTTCCAGCGCGCGCGCACCCAGTTCCCTGGCCTTTCTGAAATACTCCTTTTGTTTTTCAAGGGCCACCGCGAAAGCCCGGTCAGCTTCTCTTTTATCAACGCCAAGAGTTGATGCCATCTCCATGAATGACTTCTTTGCGTGTTCCTCCCCGTATTTAAAACTCACAACCGGAGATAATATACGATCAGGCGATATTTCCGGGAAAGCCTTTTCAATATAATATGGCAATCCCTGGGTAATGGGACAGAATGTGGCATGTACATCTTCCTCGTAGCTTTCCATGTCCCTGAAATGCGGTATAAATATATAATCATCATTCCGGTCATAAATGTCCTTTACCGCTCCGTGAACTATTTCTGCCGGGAAGCAATAGGCACTTTCCACCCGCGCGGCACCTTCTTCAGATATATTTTCTGAAAGGGCATAAGGTATACCAAGCTGGTGGAAAAACCACGAATAAAGGGGCCACAGGGTGTATACCGAAAACCCGGCCGGGATACCTACGGAAAGATCATGTTTCTTTACAAAGTCATCACCATCAGGGGCGCATTCTTCAAACATGAGCTGGTTACGCTGCTGTACGTAGTCCTGCACCTCGCCGCCTGCGAATGACTTTTTCTTTCGCATGTTGGCGTACTTGTTACACCTGCCGCCAAACATGTACTTGTGATCATTGACCCGCAGCACCCGTATTGGACAGTAATTATCGCATGCCCTGCACTTGAACTCGCTTTCATAAACAATTTCCGTTGCAAGTATGTCTTTCAGGCTGTACGATCCCTTCTCAATAAATCCGTCATTATGTTTCTGTTGTGCAAGCAGCCCAACACCAAAACAACCCATAAGTTCAGGATCGGGGGGTACAATAACCGGCTTGTTCAACAGCATGGCAAATGCAAGCGGCACGGCCCTGTTCTTTGCAACACCACCCTGGAGAACGATGTGATTGCCTATAGTCCTGTTTCCCACCACCCTGTTCAGGTAGTTGGACACAATAGAAGTGACCAGTCCCGCGGTAATATCCTCCCGGGAAGCTCCCTGCTGTATCGCCTTGCGAATATCAGAGTTAATAAATGCGGAACAATGCTCACCGAACTTGAGTGGCTCTTCAGCCTGGATCGCAATGTCACCGATCTCCCACGCATGGGATATGTTGAGATCGCCCTGTGCCGACTCCTCCAGAAAAGAACCCGTCCCCGCAGAACATGCCTCGTTCATGGCGTAATCGATGGGAACCCTGTTTTTCAGGTACACGTACTTGGCGTCCTGTCCCCCGATCTCGAATATGGTGTCTATCTTGTCATCGTAGTAGGTTGTCCCCACCGAGTGGGCAATGATCTCGTTATACACGGCGGGTGTTTCAAGGAAAACGCCCAGTATCTCACGTGAAGAACCGGTTGTAGAGACCAGCGAAATATTCACTTCCTCCTCACCCGTTTCTTCCTTAACCTGCATCCGTATCTCTTCCAGGCATGTTTTCAGTGCTTTCACCGGGTCACCGTGGGTCCGCCCGTAATGCGACGCGGCTATCTCATGGGTTTCAGTATCTATAAGGCACGCCTTCGTGGTAGTTGATCCGCCGTCAACTCCCAGTATGTATTCCCTGCCCGGCTTCACACTGGACTTGCGGGAAGGTATGACAGTAACCATGCCCTCTGCTTTATCCAGTTGATCAAACCGGCTGAACTTCACCGCGTGCGGCAGCAACACCTTCTCAAGCGGCGGCATATCCGCACCTGCCTTCATGGCAAGCAGGGCGGCACCATACGCTTCAAAATACGGTGCTTCTTCAGGGATAACAAACTCGATACCCGGCATCTTCTCAGAGATAAACCTGTGTATATACGGGTTCCTTGTAATACCGCCCGCAAGGAGTACCTTGCCCTGTGAAATACGTGCCCGCTTAAGAAAGTCAACAACCTTTACCGCCATCACGTTACTGAGCGACAGCACGATGTCACCTTTCGTTGCTTCCCCCTTGTTCAGCCTGTGGGTACAATCGCTTTTCATGAATACCGAGCATCGGGTTGACAGCTTCATAACACTGCTCTCTTCCGGGATGTGCTGAATATCATTAAGGGACATGTCCATTCTTCCCAGCTGTTGCTTGAAGAACTCACCTGTTCCGGCAGCGCACTTGTTTCCCGAAAAGCTTGTTATTATGGAATTTGTATCATCGATAGTATACACCACCAGGTCTTCACCCCCCATGGATACCACCGCGTCAAAATCCCGGTTCATTCCAGAAAGGGCTTCCTCGATACACACCGATTCTATGACCCCCGGCAGGTTTAACAGCTGTCTCCCCTCGTTCCCGGTAACTATTGCCATGGTATCTTCCGGGATAACAACCTCCTGCATAATACGGGTAAGGGAAGAAGCCACGTTCCCTTCATGTGGAACTGTTCTGCTCCACGATATATTCTCGCCATCATGCAGTACCAGCTTCACGCTGGTTGATCCTATATTTATTCCAAGTCCATTCATTGTACAACCCTCCAGCGATAAACTCATTAATAGCTTTTAGCATTATTGAACGCTATGCGTCATTCCCGGTTGCATTTTTTCCAGGTCACCGTTCAGACCCGGCCAAAAGTACGATTTTTAAAAAACGTGGGATTATTAGTATGCGGCACACCATGCCAGGTATTCAAGAACATTTTGCTCTATATGTTACAAAAAGGGCCCCTCTGGGGACCCTCTTGAGAATACTCATTGCCTGAAACTGATCATTTACCGATCTTTTTCTTTACTCGTTGCTTCAACTCATCTATGAATTCACTGAATCCTTCACCCGTTTTCGCACTGACCATATGTGTATTGATCTTCGGATTTGCCTTTTTCACATTTCCTTTTAATTCATCCACGTCGTAATCAAGGTATGGAAGCAGGTCGACCTTGCTTACCACCAGTGTCTGCGACGTATTGAACATGAGGGGATACTTGGCAGGCTTATCCTCTCCCTCGGTCACGCTCAGTACCACGACACGCTCATCGTCACCAAGTTCAAATTCAGCGGGACAGACAAGGTTACCCACGTTTTCCACGATTACAAGGTCTATAGTATCCAGGTCAAACGAATCGAGACACCTGTTGATCCATGAACTTTCAAGATGACAGTCACCACCGAACCGGCTGGTTTCGATCTGCATAAGGGGGATATCGAACTTCGCAAGCTTTTCCGCATCCTTCGTGGTCTCAATGTCTCCCTCAATTACGGCAATATTATAGGTATCTTTCAAGGATTCGATTATCTTTGCCGTAAGGGTCGTCTTCCCTGAACCGGGAGAACTCATTATGTCGATCATGTATACTTTTTTATCCTTGAGCAGTTGTTTATTCTGATCTGCCATCTGCTCGTTGGATTCGAATATATCTTTCAGCACCTGTATTTCCATTGTAAACTACCTCCTGTTTTCTGGGATAACCATACGAACACCCCTTCACAATGCAAATAATTTTTTTATTACGTGTTAAAATCATATTCATCGTTTTACCTTTCCGAAAAGGATCCCCGATGCGGCAAAGAGGCCGCAAAAACCGTTAAGAACTACGTCGGTAACAAAAAAGACCGTCCCATGAGGAGGACGGCCTTTTGATTGTTCAATAGTTACTCTAAGACTAACTGATCCTGAACTTCCCGATCTCCTTATCACCTTCAACAACGTGAACGGCACAGGCAATACACGGGTCGAATGAGCGAACAACTCGTGCCGCCTCGATAGGATTCTTGTTATCGGAAATCGGGGTGCCGATAAGGGCCTGCTCAACCGGTCCTTTCACACCTTTGTCATCACGGGGACCGCAGAACCAGGTAGTTGGCACAACACACTGGTAGTTCTGGATCTTTTTGTCCTTGACCACTATCCAGTGACCAAGTGCACCACGTGGCGCTTCGGTAAGACCTTCGCCCTCACCGGTTTCAGGGATCTCGTATGCTGACCGGGGATCGCCCCCCTTGTCAAGCTGGTCAAGCCAGGTTTTTGCCTGCTGGCAGATGAGCTTGGCTTCGATAGCACGGGAGGCATGTCTGCCAAGGGTGGAGAATACGGCACTGATATCAGCATCGAAAAGCTTCAGCAGTCCATCAACTTCCTTTTTCACACCCTTATTCCCCGAGAGGTATGCAACCACCACGCGGGCCAGCGGGCCAACTTCCATGGGCATGTCGTCATACCGTGGAGCCTTCAGCCATGTATACGCACCGGACTTGCCGGGATTTGGATCAGTATCGCCCTTGTACGGGTGCAGCCTGGAACCTGATTTATAGCGGGCATATCGTACATGCTCAGCTATTTTCTTCGCATCAAACTCTTTGAGGTTCTTCCCATCGTATAACCCGCGTTCAAGCATGAACTCTGTCTGCTCCGGGTTTTCTTCGAATACACCGTATGAAAGGAACCTGTCATACGTGCCAATACCAAAATAATCGCCGTATGCCTTTGCAACCGCAATTACGTCGTTTATGTAGATCTGGTTCACGAATTCCTCAACTTCTTCAAGCAGGTCATGGTACTCGCTTATCTTGTCTCCGGTTGGCACCTGTGTCACCCCGCCGGGAACAAGCCCTATAAGGTGCGGTGCGCGACCGCCAAACAGGGTAACCATCTTGTGGGATTTCATCCTGAGATCAAGGGCCTTCACGTAGTGTTCAATGGCAGCCATGTTCAGGTCATGGTCCTTTATGTAAAAGTCTCCTTCGTACCTTGGCAGGAACGGAGAAACCGAAGTAAGTGCGTCTTTTCTGTCTTTCTTGGTCTCCAGTTCATTCTTTGCCCAGGCTTTCAGGTTCTTCAGCTTCTTGTCATTACCCTTGTAATCGAGCACAGCCGTAATGTCCACATAGTCGAGTGCGGCAAGATGGTAGAAGTGAATTATATGCGACTGCAGGTAATTAGCTGCAAGAACAAGATTTCTCAGTAGCCGCCCATTCTTGTTTGGCGAAATGCCGAATGAATCATCCAGGCATTTACTTGATGCAATACCGTGAGACACGGGGCATACCCCGCAAATTCGCTGGGTTATCTGGTTGGCATCAACAGGATTCCGTCCCCGTAATATGGTCTCAAAACCGCGGAACATGTCGCCCTTGCTCTTGGCGTCAACAACCTTTCCGCCCTGCACATCTATTTCAATGGACAGGTGTCCTTCTATTCTGGTAATCGGGTCTAAATGTACCTTAGCCATTGATCACACCTCCCTTCTTAAGATTGAGAACCGCTTCCCTGATCTGTGGATCTTGGATCTTAAGGATCTCATCCATGCTGGCCTGCAAGTGTTTATAGAGACCTCTCTTACCGTAATCAGGGAATGGGGGTTCCGTACACCCTATACAGCCTGAACCGCTTGCAGTACACGTGTTGGCACCGTCTACCCATTTACGGGTAGGAATATCACACCCCGAGTCCATGCCCAGGCATCCAAGCAGGTACAGGCAGCCTTCATCTCCCCATCTCTTTGCGAACTTGGCTCTCTTGTAATCGGGCAGTCTTTCACACTTATCATGTACAGTAGTACCAAAGTACATCATGGGACGATTATACTGGTCAAGAGGTGGTATTTCACCTTTCAAAAGTACATGCAGCAATGTTCCCACCATCCAGTCAGGATGTGGAGGACAGCCCGGAACATTAATTATGGTCTTGTCAGTAAGAATATCAGAAACAGGTTTGGCGCCGGTGGGATTGTCTCCCGTTGCACGGATCTCTGCCGCGGGAATACCGCCGTACGTTGCACATGTGCCAACCGAAACAACCGCTTTGGCATTAGCACCCAGTTTCTCAACCCACTCACGAACCCCAACATGGTGGCCGTGTGTTAATTCTGACAACCCTATGGTACAGTACAGGTCATCCTTCGTGGGAATCGATCCTTCAACAATAAGTATAAAGTCTTTCCTGTTTTTTTCAACCGCATCCTTCAACACCTGGACTGCGGTATGCCCTGTTCCACCCATAAGAGTCTGGTGGAAGTTAAGGCTGATATATTCAGTAATAACCGTATCAATCATAGGATCAAGCTTGTTCAAAAGTGAAACTGAGCAGCCTGAACATGATTGACCCTGCAGCCATATAACATTTGTTCTTTCAGAAGCTTTTTGAATGGCTTTCTTACAACCCTGCAACAGCACGCTGGGGAATGTAACAGCGGCGGCTGTGCCACCCATAAGCTTTAAAAAATCTCTTCTATTTAAAGACATGGAATTCCTCCTTAAACCCTTTAAACGTTTTGTCCCACCGATTCCAGGATAAGATCCATAACCTTCGGAACCGCCTCTGCCACGGCAGGACTGATAGCGATATCAAGTGTTTCAATATCTTCAGGAACGATCCCTATTATTTCCACTACCGGGGTTGCTCCCTGTATTTTCAGCATTTTGAGTATTTCGCCAATGCCAATCTCGTGGAGAGATATCTGAGTTGTAGAACTGCGCAGATGGTCAGGAGAGAACCTGTACACGCTGCCCGGCACGTCGTGTACCTTCAGCGCATCCACAATAATGATCCGTTCATAATCGTACATTATTGGTATGAGATCAAGACCAGCCGTTCCACCATCAACGATATCTATTCCCTCGGGTAATTCAATGCCCGACTCCAGCAGGTGATTCACCACGAATACACCTATACCGTCATCTTTTTGCAGCATGTTGCCTACACCCAGAATTAGAGTTCTTCCCTTCACTTTCATCCAATCCCTGATATCAGTCTAATTCCTGTAATTCGATTTTTTTACCATACTTGTGACATTCATCACACTTGGTAGGTCCTTCATTAGAGTTGCTGTGACAGTCGATGCAGAATGTATGAATAATCCTGTCACCCTCCTCCCCGTAGTGACAATCCGCACATATTTTGTTCCTCTCTGGATTGTCAAATTTATGATGACAGGTTTGACATTCAACCCCGGCCTCTTCGTGCAGATTATGAGGCATTTTGACATAGAGCAATTGCGCATCTTCTTCACTCGTTATCTTTGTAATAGTCACCACGTCCGTGGGACTGGGGTTGATAGAGGTGGTTCCTTCTTTACAGCTAACGGCAATCAAAAACACACCCGGGATTACCAGACCGATAAGAACTTTTTTACCCTTCACCCTTTTACCTCCTTATTAAAATAAGTTTATTTAAGCCCTCAAACACAGAAAACCATGTATCCAGGAGAGGGAGTACAACGCAAGATCGCAAATGAAGATTGAATGTAAAGAACAGTGCAAAGAGGATATAGAAGATCACTTGAGAAAGCCGGCAATGGCCAAATTTTTTCCTACCATCGACAAACAATGCTGATTTGTCAACTGTTTATCAAGAAAATGAATACATATTATCAATCACATCAATAATAGGATCCATAGCCATACACAGCTTTTAACAGAAAATTATAAACGCGACCAAAAAAAATAACAACAATTATATGTTGACAAAAAATAATTTTCAGCAAATTAATTTGCCCTCGCCACATAGTCAATAAAAAATTTCACTCTTTCCGGATTCTTGGGAATGGAAAACAGTTCTTTATAACAATAA
>CAYFSO010000007.1:0-51706 GCA_964345775.1 uncultured Leptospiraceae bacterium
CTTTGCGATCTTCGCGTACTTTGCGACGGTTATCGAGCGCCGTCGAGATGCTGCGGTGATCCTTGTAGAAACCACCTCTGTACCCCTGTGGTGAGAAAAAAAATACTTTGATTTTTTTACGCCTGTTGTACATATGGAATAAATTCTGATTAACAAGAGGGACGGTAATGGAAGATCTGAAGAAAGCGTACAAGACAGTTATGGATGATCATTTTCCCGAAACAATGACCATTAAGTTCGGGGACCAGGAACTGGTATACAAAAAGAGGACGTGGAAGATGGACGAGGAAGGTACCCTCATAGAGAAGGGCCTTCGGTACGGCGAGAACCCCGGGCAGGAAGCCGCCATGTACCAGCTGGTAAACGGCAACCTTGTGCTGGGTGACTGCTCCTTTATACAGCCCGGGAACTCCCTCACAAGTGCCATTGACGAGGACATGATGCTGCAGTTTGGCAAGCATCCCGGCAAGATAAACATCACCGATATTGATAACTCGTTGAACGTGTTGAAATACCTGATGGGCAAACCTGCGGCCGTTGTGGTGAAGCATAACAACCCCTGCGGTGTGGCATATGGTAAGAATATTGCCGACGCGTACAACAGGGCCAACAGGGCCGACCGTATTGCCGCTTTCGGCGGATGCGTTGCCCTCAATCGGCCAATCGACCGTGAAACGGCTGAACTGGTTGCCGAGAATTACATCGAGGTACTGGTGGCCCCCGAGTACGAAGAGGGGGTAATGGATATACTTGGCAAGAAGAAGAACCTGCGCATCGTAAAGATAGCCCGTATCGACAGGCTCGAAGAGCTGAAGCACTCCCGCTTCGTGGACTTCAAGTCACTGATGGACGGGGGGTTGATCGTGCAGCAGTCTCCCCTGAATGTCATCAATACGAAAGAAGATCTGAAACCCGCGGTTACCGAGTACAAGGGTAAGGAATACAAGATCGACAGGCTGCCAACTGACAGTGAATACGAGAACCTGCTTTTCGGCTGGTTCGTGGAACAGGGTGTCACATCTAATTCGGTATTGTACGTGAAGGACGGTGTCACCGTGGGTATCGGTACCGGTGAACAGGACAGGGTAGGTGTTGCGAAGATCGCGGTGCAGAAGGCATACACCAAGTACGCTGACATGTTATGCTTTGACCGTTACGGGATATCATATGACCAGTTTGCCCTTGAGGTTGAAAAGGGAGAGAAGAAGAAAGAGAAGCTTGAAGAGATGGACGCCGAAACGCTGGAAGCCAGGGGTGGTCTCAAGGGATCAAGCATGGTATCAGATGCCTTCTTCCCCTTCAGGGACGGGGTTGACGTGGGCATCAGGGAAGGTGTAACATCAATTATACAGCCCGGCGGATCCATGCGTGACTTCGAGTCCATTGAAGCCTGCAACGAGGCTGATCCGAAGGTGGCCATGGTGTACACCGGCCAGCGGGCATTCAAGCATTAAGAAGGAGATCGCATGGCAATAACCGACAGCATTTCACTCTCTACGAAGGGACGGCGTGATGTACTTGATATCACGCCGGAACTTTCAGATATAGTGAGAACACACGGGATAGAAAGCGGTGCCGTGGTGGTGTTCGTGCCCGGGTCAACTGCCGCACTTACCACCATTGAGTATGAACCGGGTCTGAAGAAGGACATGGATGTGTACCTGGACAGGCTGTTCCCCTATGGCGAACCATATCAGCATCACGAAACATGGCACGATGATAACGGATCGTCCCACCTGCAGGCGGCAATGCTTGGTCCCTCCATCACCATACCCGTTGTTGACGGTACGTTAACGCTGGGGACCTGGCAGCAGGTGGTGCTTGTTGACTGTGATACCAGGCCCCGAAACCGGCAGCTTGTGGTGCAAATACTCACCTGATGGAGATCTTATCTCTGTCTTTTCTGCTCGTACTCTTTCAGGTACTCGTCGATGAGCCCCCCGCCTGCCTGTGATGACGGTGCTTCTTCTTTTACCGGTTTCATTCTTCGGGAGAAGAAATTCCCTATTATCCGTACCGGGGTTGTGAAAATAGACGCGATAATTTCGATCAGGTTTCTGAAAAATTCCAGTATGGTTTTGATAATGGATGTTCTTGCACCTTTCGCTTCGGTACGCATTGACCTGACACTGCCTGAACCGGAAGAAGTAGACCCTTTGGCCGAGCCTGAAGCAGGTGAAACGGATCCAGCAGCCTTAGAGCCGCCGTACATGGCGGGGACAGGATTGTACACGTCGGGATTATAGGCCCTCGCGGGAGAAAATGGCCGGCCTGACGTCCTTCTAGAGAAGGGCAGTGATATCCTTGATTCGGTGGTCTTGTCTATGATAAAAAGGAAAAAGTAAAACACGTAAAGGAAAAGATTCTGGAATATGGCAAAGAAATGAAGCCAGATGTCCACGAAGGCCCAGAACACGTCCACCCATATCTTTATAAAGTCCCATATTTTATAGAAGAAGTTGAAAAAGTTATCAACGGTGTGTACCCAGAACTGTTTTACCAACCTGTAATTCATATATTGACTCTCCTGTTACATGAGTATGGTTTTACCCCGTAGTGTACAATAATCTTACGTAACTAATATTCGTCCAGTCAACCATATTTAGTATTTATTGACAGGCCATGGTAAAAAAGCTATCTTTAGTTAAGCTGCTTTGTTCCCCAGCAATGGAAAGGTGATGCGAAAAAAAGGTACACATCTTGTCTTTAGAACAATTCCTGTTATCGTCATGCTGACTATCATGATGCTGACTTCGTGTGTAGAGTATACGAATAACGATGATCCTCCCTACCGTTTTTTCTGGGTTATTGATACCAGGTATGACGATTACCAGACTAATTCATCCGCCTGGTATTCTATTTATGGTGTGAAGCTGGCTTCATCATCACATGTTTCAATATATGTTGACCAGGAAGCTATTGATGCTGGTCTTATATCTGAGCAGAAAGCTGCTGAGATAAGCCAGGAATTTGATAGCCTTATCTATCCTTCTGTAACACAAAATTTTTCATACCCGGAAGACGTGGACGGTAACGGTAAAATAATACTATTGCTGTATGATATTAAGGATAACTATGATCAAACGGGTGCATATGTTGGCGGTTACTTTTATCCTGTAGATTTTTACAGCAATGACAGTGTACAGGCCCAGGCTCCCGCATTACACTCTAACGAGGGAGATTTGATCTACGTGGATATTAATCATCCACCTTCTTTTGATTGGAACGATACCCTGCAAACAGTTGCCCACGAGTTTCAGCACCTGGTGAATTACTCACAGGAGTTGAGAGATGGGAACCAGTCTGGTATGGATACATGGATTGACGAAGGCCTGGCAGAATCAGCAGCGCACCTGTGTTACGGTGTCCAGCAAAACAGGATTGATGATTATAACGGGTATGCTGGTATAAATAAACATCCCCTGTTTTACTGGGACAGGAATAATGTCTTTCCAAATTATGCCAAAAGCTATCTTTTTATGCAGTACCTGAGAATACAATCCGACCAGGACTGGGTGATATATAAAACTATACTCGACAGCAATTACAGGGATTATGGAGCAATTATTGATGCGCTTGATGGCGATTCAGGCTTTTCTGGCAAACCTGACTGGGGCAACACGTCAACTGAAAGATTTGAGCGTTTATTGCTGCGATGGTATGCCACTAATAATTTGAGTAGTCCTTCAAGCACTTATTACCAGTATGATGGGGTTATTGAAGTTGATCCTGATTTAAATACGGATAGTTCCGTAACCCTTGGCAGTGGGGCAGGTTTTGTAAAAGCAACGAACAATACGTTCAATGATCCAGAAGTTGATTTTGTGTACCTGAGTGTTAACGGGGATGGCACCACCGAAGACTTTGATAATACATATGACGGTAATGGCTATTTCGTTGCTGTGTATAATTATTATTCTGATGCATATGAAGTATCAGGCTATACAGCATTACCAGAAACATCGTATGATGTTTTGACTACTGTTGAAAAAAACACCAGGGAATACGGAGATAAAGAAGTAAAAAACTCTAAGGTCATCCCCAGGAAAGTTGATTTTATTCCATTGCAGAAAGGGAGAGATATACTCATTGATGCTGAAGTTGTAGATCCCGGGCATAGAGACAAGTATGAAAATGAATTCAACTACCAGAAATAGAAAAATAATAATTTCATTATGGATATGTTGTATACTTGTTGCGGCAATGGTGACAGCCGGCTGCCAGGAAAAAAATGATTTAATACGCACTACTGGTGCCATAACCATGAAAGGCAGCATGCCCTTTCCCCGAACCGTATTCGTATCAGCCGACGGGACATCCTACGAGGTGGCCGCGGAAGAAGCAAGGCGAATGGAACAATACCAGGGAAAGAAAATAGAGATCGTTGCCGAGGTACGTGAAGTAAAACTTGAATCAGTTCACGGCAAGTTTACCCATACCAGGAAGATACTGGAAAACATACAGGTTATTGAAACCTCACCCCCTCGCCGTTAAACAAATGATCATTTCTCCGTGACTCAGTGTCTCCGTGGCAATTCGCAAGATCCCAGACTATAATTCAATTTCCTGTGAAGGAACCCGCAGTTCCTCCGGGTCAAGCCCCGAGGCTTCGCCGTCGAAAACCGGCTCTCGGTGAAATAAAGCTCACCGGTGCTGAAATTGCTCTTCTTTACCATGAACCATGGATGTCCTTACATCCAGTAAACCTGCATGGCATTTTTCAGGCTGTTGCGTATCTCTTCACCCGCAAAGATGGAGACAAGCTCCAGGGCAAAGGGGATTGCGCATCCCGGCCCCTTGCCGGTTATCACGGTGCCGTCAACCACTACGGGCTCGTCAACGATAGTGGCACCTTCAAGCTGGTCCTCGTTCCCGGGGAAACTGGTGGCCTTTTTGTCATACAGTATACCCGCATGTCCCAGGACGATTGGCGCGGCGCATATGGCGGCCACGTAACCACCCTTCGAATAGATATGCTTGACGAATGTATTTACCGTATCGCTGTTTTTCAGGTGCTCACTTCCGGGCATTCCGCCCGGTAACACAATACAGTTGAAATCCACGGGTTCCAGCTTGTCCATGGCAGTATCTGCCGTGATCTCAATATTGTGAGACCCTTTAACCGGGTTCTTGTCTATATACGCGGTAGTTACATCAAGGTTTGCACGTCGAAGGACATCTATTATTGAAACTGCTTCGATCTCTTCGAAACCTTCGGCCAGTGGAACAACGATTTTCATGGATGCCTCCTGCGGAAAAATTAAATACATGAAAGGGTGCAACTGTGTTTAAACATAAAGCATTTTCTGTGTGAAAGTCAAGATAATAACAGCGGTTATGCGCGGAGACAGGAAGCTAAAAGATCAATAGCGGTCTCGGCTACCTGGTCCATCATTTTCAGTTCTTCGCCGGTAAAATTTGAAAGAACCCAGTCGGCCACCGTCATATGGGGGTTGTCGGGCCTTCCCACCCCGATACGTATTCGGAAAAAATCGGCACTTCCCGTTTCCTGTATAATGGAACGCAGGCCGTTCTGGCCCTTGTGTCCTCCTCCAAATTTATCACGTACTTCTCCAAAAGGCAGTTCAATCTCATCATGAAGAACAACAAGGTCATCATGGGATACCCTGTAATGCTGCATGGCCTGGTTTACGGCAACGCCGCTCCTGTTCATGTATGTCTGGGGATAGTACAGGGCCACCCGGTAGCCTTCAATGTTCCCTTCGCCGGTTATGGAAGAATGCTGTTTCTTTTTTACCCGAATGTCATATTTTTTTGCCAGGTGGTCACCAACTGTCATTCCGACATTATGGCGGTTCTTTCTGTATTTTCGCCCCGGGTTACCGAGGCAGACTACAAGTTTCAATGGTTGTTCCTCGTACGTGTAATGTCAGGATTCCAGGTACCTGCGGGCTTCTTCAACGGAAGAAAAGATGGTAAGGTGTTTATCCAGTTCAGTGAGCGTGAAAAGCTTTCCGATGTCTTCACTACAGTTCACTATGACAATGTTAAGGGAGTTTTCCCTTGATTTCTTATCATACGCAAGAAGAAAACTAAGTGCTGCACTGCAGATAAATGATAATTCACAGAAATCAAGAATAACATCCCTGCCCTCGTTAAGGCATTTGTCTACCTCTTGTTCCATGTTCTTGATATATTCAATGGTGAGGGATCCCTCAACCCTTATGAGGGAATAGCCATTGATCATTGTGGTGGAAACCTTCATTCAAATTACTCCATGAGTGTACATATGCCAAAATGGTGAAGACATCGTGATTCTATTGCGCCGGGTTGATATGTCAAGAAAAATAGGAAAACGACATATGTATCAATTTCATCGTGTATAGTTTATATAAAATAAACATATATACCCATAATAATAGTACAATAAATATGTTGACAACTGGTATACCCTGTCACACTGTGTGTGCAATTATTATTAGTATTAGTGAAGGAATGCTGCATGAGAGCGGCAAGAATAGTATCACCGGCACGATTTGAGATTACAGATGATCCTGTCCCGGATTGTCCAGATGGATCTGTGCGCGTAAAATTGTTGAAGGCCGCCATATGTGGATCCGACCTTCCGTATTTTTCTGTTTCATATAATCCGGCATCATACCCGTTCCCGGCGGGGTATCCCGGTCATGAGTGCCTGGGTGTGATCGATGCATCACGGTCGTCTGGCTGGAAAGAAGGTGACCTTGTCATGTATTATCCTACGGGTCTTGATGCATACAAGGAATACCATGTGAATCACCCTTCAAGGGTGCAGAAACTTCCAGGAAACTCTGGACATGACCGTAACGTGCTCTTAATGACACAGCTGCTGGGTGCTGTTGCACATTGCGTTTTCAGGATCGATAATCCTTATAATAAACACGTGGTAATACTGGGGCAGGGGCCTGTGGGGCAGCTGTTTACCTCCCTGGTTAAGAACATGGCACCGCGTTCGGTTATAACCGTTGACCCGCTTGATAACAGGTTGAACATATCCAGTCAGATGGGTGCAACACACACGGTGAATCCTTCCACCGAAAACGTGGTTGATGGTGTAAAAGAGATCACTTCCGGGAACATGGCCGATATAGTAATAGAGGCATTTGGCCAGAACGTGGATGTGATCAACAGTTCGTTCGACCTTGCCCGGCATAACGGACAGGTTGCCTTTTTTGGTATCTGCCTTGACGAATCACCGGGTCTTAATTTTAATGTGTTCTTTAGAAAAGAATTGAGAATGATCGCGTCAGTGGGACCGGATCTTTCAATAGATTATCCCTACGCGCTTGACATGATATTGAAAGGTGCCGTTGACGTACGGCCAATGATTACCCACGACCTGCCTTTTGAGGATATTCAGAAAGGATTTGAGATGGCAGTGGCGCGGGATGATGACGCGGTTAAGATCGTATTGAGTTTTTAATAGAGGATATTTGTTATGCCAAGGGCTCGAATACTGGGAATAATTGCATGCATGGTATCAGTGGCATTACTTGCCGTGTTTGGATATTATGCATTTATATTTAACGACGCATACTCAATTTCCAGCATGCAGAAGGTTGCCTCCCGGACATATTATGCGGTTGCTGTTCCAGTAGGTCTTGTAACCGTTGGTGTACTGGCAACAGGTTTCTGGGTTGGAATGACCATATTAACAATAAAGGTGGCACCGCCAATGCCTGAGATCGTGGAAAAAAAAGATAACTCAAAGTTAAAAGCGTTCCTGCTGTGCCTGGTAACTGCTGCGCTTGCAGTCCTGTTCATATACGGTGTTATTCAGCAGTATTACCTGGCTGTTGCTATCCCCGCGGCTGTGATTACACTTGTATTGCTGGGAATGGTTTTCTGGGTTGGAATTGCTATAATAACCGCGAGGTCAACCCTTCATAAAGAGAAATAGTGCTCACCAATGCGGGTTCTTTTCTTATGTTACAGGGGCAACCCCTACTGCGGAGGACAGGGCATCTACCTGTATCATCTCACGCGGGAGCTGGCGAAGCTGGGTGTTGAGATTGATGTCCTGGTAGGACCGCCATACCCGGATCCCATGGATGAGTGGGCCGGCGTATACAGGCTTGAAAACCTGCATCTGTGGTCCATGCGGACATCACATATACCGTACAGGGATCTAAAGAAGCTTCTTTCACCGTGGC
Source organism: uncultured Leptospiraceae bacterium (assembly GCA_964345775.1). GTDB lineage: Bacteria > Spirochaetota > UBA4802 > UBA4802 > UB4802 > M55B154. Next base: position 8,154 of record CAYFSO010000007.1, read on the forward strand.
ATTTCATCGATTACGTGCTTACCCGTTTTCATGTTTTTCCTGAAATGGAAACCTTCAGCATGAAGGCTTTTTTTACCATGAAAAAGCTTCTCAGGGAGAAACAATATGACCTGGTGCATGATGTGCAATGCCTGGGTTGGGGGCTTTTGCCCATGAAAGGGTATGGAATACCCGTCATAACAACCGTGCATCACCCGCTCACCAGGGACAGGAATGCCGATTTTCTCATAGATAAGACCATGTGGGAAAAAGTATGTACAATACTCTTTTATCCGCTCACCATGCAGAGAATAGTGATCAACCGGCTTCACCGTGTTATAACCTCTTCACGTGAGGGAATTAGCGAGTTGCGGCAGGCTTACGGGCTTGATCAGAAGAAAGTATCAGTTGTCTATAACGGGATGGACGTGGAACTGTTCAAAAATACCGGTGAACCGAGAAAAGAAAAGTCACTGCTTTTCGTGGGCAATACCGAGGATCATAAAAAAGGGATGCGCTATCTTTTCGAGGCGCTGGCCATGCTGCCCGGAGACGTCACCCTTACCATTGTTGACGAAGGCCCGCCAAAAAGGTTGACGGCATGGGGCATGATTGAAAGACTGCGTTTACAGGACAGGGTAACGTTCACCGGCAGGGTGGACCTGGCAACACTGGTACATCATTACAGCACATGTACCATTTTGGTGATGGCATCGCTGTACGAGGGATTCGGTTTGCCGGCCGCAGAGGCCATGTCATGTGAAACACCCGTTGTAGCCACAACCGCCGGGGCATTGCCCGAGGTTGTGGGGGATGCAGGGTTGCTTGTGCCACCGGAAGACCCGGCTGCACTGAAAGACGCAATAGATACACTGTTGAACGATGACGCGTTACGTGAAGAACTTGGGAAGAAAGGAAGAGAGCGTGCGGTTGATAACTTTTCGTGGCCGGTAGCAGCGGAGAACACCTTATCGGTATACAGGGATGTGATCGCGTCATACAGGAGTTCATTATGAAGATATGCCTGATGAGTTACAGGGGAAACCCGTATTGCGGGGGACAGGGAATTTACCTGATGTATCTCGCCCGTGAGCTGGTAAAGCTTGGTCACGAGGTACATGTCATAGTCGGTCCACCGTACCCTTATCCACTTGAAGGTGTGACATATCATTACGTTGGTAACCACAACTACTTTAACATGAAGGAATTTGTCAAGCCGCATAAGCCGTTTGCCACGTTCCAGCCGTTGAACTTCTACGAATACGCGGCTTCCAGGTTCGGCATGTTCCCCGAGATCGAGTCTTTCTCCATACGCGCGTATGAAAAACTGAAGGAGTTAACCAGAACGCATAAGTTTGACATTATTCATGATAACCAGTGCCTGGGATATGGCTTTCTGCTTATAAAGAAGCTGGGTATACCATTGATTTCAACCATTCACCACCCGCTCACCATAGACCGGACTACCTGGTTCGAGTATCCCTCCAGCTTTTACCTGAAGATGAAACGGGTGTTATACTACCCGCTGGTAATGCAGCGGTTCGTTTCAAAAAGAATGGACATGATCGTGACCGTTTCCCATGACTCCGCGAGGGAAATTGAAAAGGCGTTCGGTGTACCCATGAGCAGGCAGCGGGTGGTATATAACGGCATGGATTCCAGTATCTTTTATCCCATGAACGGGAAGTATCACAGGAAAGAAAAGAACAGCCTTATCTTCGTGGGAAACGTGGAAGACCGCAAGAAGGGGGTCATGTACCTTTTGAAGGCGTTAACACTTACGAACAATGACGTGAAGCTGACCATCGTTGATGGTGGCGCACCCAACAGGAACTTCGTACCCAGGTGGATCGATAAGTTCGGTCTCAATGACAGGATCACCTTTACTGGCAAGATACCCCTGGAGCGCCTGGTAGAATTGTACTCCAAAACACAGATCGCGCTGAGCCCCTCACTGTACGAGGGATTCGGGTTCCCGGCCGCCGAGGCCATGGCCTGTGAATTGCCGGTGATCGCTGCCAGCGGCGGTGCATTACCTGAAGTTGTGGGTGAGCACATGAAAACGGGATACCTGGTGCCACCGCGAGATCCGCAGGCACTGGCAGACGCAATAGACTTCCTTCTTGATAACCCGGAGCTGCGTGTAAAGATGGGCAGGGAAGGCCGAAAAAGGATATTGAATACATTCACATGGGAAAACGCCGCGCGCGACATGGAGGCGGTATACCGGGAGGCAATTGATGCTCACGGTTGATTTTGACAGGCTTAGTCTCCGGGAAGGCCATCATATTCTTGATGCCGGTTGCGGGGGTGGACGTCATTCCTTCGAGTGTATTGCCCGCGGCGCACATGTCTGGAGCATGGACATGGACATGGAATCTGTCCGAAAGACCCGGTATGCGCTGGCATATATGAAAAAAGAGAAACAGGCACATGAAAAGGGACGCTTCCTGGTGCAGGTTGGCGATGCCCTGATGCTTCCATTCAAAGACAACACCTTTGACCGGGTTATTTGCGCCGAGGTGATGGAGCACGTTGATGATGACAACCTTGCCTGCAGCGAACTTGCACGGGTGTTGAAACCGGGTGGCGCCATGGCCATTACCGTTCCCACGTTTATAACCGAGATGGTATATGATACCTTAACCTACGAGTATTTCACCTCTCCCGGTGGGCATGTGAGAAAATACATACCCCGTAAGCTTGCAAAGATCATGGACAATAACGGGCTTGATGTATACGCGGTCGACTTCAGGCATTCGTTCCACAGTATCTACTGGGTGATACGCAGCGTGGTGGGGCTTCATCTCAATAATCACCCTGTTTCCAGGGGATACCACTCATTCCTGGTGAAGACCATGGATTCAAAACTCATGGAAAAGGTCGAGCAGTTCTTCGACAACTTCTTCCCCAAGAGTATAATTTTATACGCCATTAAACGATAAACTTAAGATACCACACAGGAGCAGCCATTGAGATTACGAGAACTGCAAAGTGCCCTTGAGGAGACTATTTTCGTGGGCCAGGCATTCAAGCTGGGCATCTTTGACCAGCTGAACAATGAACCATGCACATCAGACGACCTGGCCTCCGGGATGGGGTTTGACAAAAGGGCCACGTGGGTGCTGCTTGAGGCCCTGGTAGAGATGAAATATCTACAGAAGGACGGGGATGCCTACACGGTGCCCGCTGATGTGTTGCGCCGCCTGGTTGAAAAAGACGGGCCGGAGTACGAGGGTGATTTCTGGAAATTCCTGCTTTACCTTGTTAATCCGTGGAGGACCCTTCCTCACGTGTTAACCCACGGAGAACCGGACACAGCAAGCTACCGTGAACTGGACATGAAAGATTTTATTCGCGGCATGGATTCCCCATGGAAGAAGAAAATAGCTCCCGAAGTGGTGGACGTATGTCTTGCCCATTGTGAAAACGCAAAAACAGTGGCTGATATTGGCGGTGCACCCGGGACAATAGCCAGGGAGTTCTCGCGCAGAAATGTACATACTATAATATATGACCTGCCCGAATCACTTGAAGTGATGGAAGAAGAACTGTCCGGTATTGATAACGTGTCACTGGTTAAGGGTGACGCAACGGAGTCTTTACCAGGTGGGCCGTATGACATCGCCTTCCTGGGAAATATATGTCATGGCCAGTCACCGGAGGATAACCAGAAGATCATCGATATGTGTTACCGGGAGCTTGCCGGGAATGGCATAGTTGCCATATTCGACAATATCAGGGGAGAAAGTTCTTTGGGTGCCACTCTTGCACTACATATGTTGACCCAGAGTAAGAGGGGAAATATTTATACACGGGATGAATACCTGGAATGGCTTCACAAAACCGGTTTCAGGGACATACGGGTACGCTCACTTTCAGACCCCGCCTGGCAGATGATCATCGGATATAAGTGATCCAATGGTGCTTGCCAGTATCCATCCATGCTCTTTAATGTTTTTTACAATATCTCCATTATGAACATGGTGCGGTGTGTCGCTTACGTACTTTACGAGGTAACATGGAACATCGAATTTCCTGCATGTGTGCACCACCGCTGATCCTTCCATGTCGATAAGTTTTGCATATCCTGCCAGGTTCTTTCGCTGCAGTGGGTCTATCGCGGGTATATTGCAGGTGGCAAGGGTGGTAGTTTTTAACGAGGGCGCAATGGCTGGATCGTACCTGTACGGCTTCCCGCTTTTCAGGTGGGGCCGGTCATAGTCGATCACCGAGGAAATGGAATAAATACTGCCCAGGGGGCAGCTTTCATCAAGGGCTCCCGAGGCACCACCATTGATCAGCAGGCCGCATTGCATGAAGGTCAGCACCCAGCTTGTGGCTGCTGCAGCGTTTATTTTCCCCATGCCGGAAACAACAAGTCGAAAATTGCCCCTGGCGAATAATACAAAAGGCATCCGGGTTTCCTCTACCAGTGAGAACCTGTCAATAACCGGCTGAGCTTCAATAATTGTTGCGGCAACCAGTATTATCGGGGAATTATATTTTTGCATTTTGCCATTTCTTCAAGGGTGTGTATGGCTTCACGGCCCTTTTCTCCCAGTGATAGAGTAAAGTCATTCACGTAGAGTTCGATGTGTTCCCGTATAACACTTTTATCCAGTTCCTGGGCCAGCGACTGTATGTATTCCATGGAGTGTTGAGGGTTTTCAAATGCGAATTGTATCGATTTGCGTATATGGTCCTCAACGGTTTCCCTGTACTTAATGGTATGCTGATCGTTGCGAATGGCGATACATCCAAGGGGAATGGGCATCCCTGTTTCTTGCTCCCACCATTTGCCAAGATCTACAATTTCAACGCAGCCGTAAGAGGGGTATACGAAACGCCCTTCATGAATGATGACACCCGCGTCAAACCTGCCCGATCGTATTCCGGGTAGTATTTCGTCAAAACGTACTACCTGCAGATGGGTGATACCCGGGTCCCAGAGTTTCAGGAGGAGATGTGCAGTGGTGTACTGTCCGGGAATAGCAACTTTTTTTCCGTGAAGTGAACGGCGTGATGATGCCACAACCAGGGGACCGCATCCATATCCAAGGGCTGCCCCGGAATCAAGTATACTGTATGCATGACGAAGATGCAGGTACGCGTGAAATGAGAGCTTGCTGACCGCGTACATGCCTTCCATCGCGCTGTGATTGAGGTCCTCCACGTCACTTATATGTGACTGGTATTGTATATCACCGGTATCCACATGATCATGCAGCATTGCATGGAATATAAACGTATCATTGGGACACGATGAGAAGGCAATATTCATGTTTGGCATAATTACATACCTGCAAGGCTTGTTTCGCTGTCAGAAGTATTCCTTCTGAAATATTCAAGGGTTTCCTCGTTCAGGGGAACACTGAGTGAGGCGAGGGTGGATGAATTCAGCCGTTCAATGGAAAAACTGGATTCGGGTACTCCAAGGCTTTTTATGATTATGGATATCAGCACAAGACCCAGTCCTGCACCTTCCTTGTTGGGATCATCTTCGTTCATGAGGAAGTAGTCGGTTATATCCTCGCACTGCCTGGCGTCGTGCAGTTTTTTCTGAACTGTCTGCAATTCCATGTCGGTCATTGGTACGGGGTTGTGTATTTCCACTGTCATATCCTGATCATTCATGAAGAATATGACCTCGGCCTTTATATCTTCCCGGCGTGCGATCCGTTCAAAGTTCCGTGCATCGTCGTGACTCATTTCAAGCATGAAAAGCTGTAAAGCCTTATCATATTCGATTACCTGGTCCGCTTTATTTTTTGGGGCATGATTTTCGAAAAAAATGTTCTTGAAATTGGCCTTCACCGCGTTAACCAGCAGTTCCTTTATGCAGGTATACAGGGGAGATAGCAGCTCACCGCAATTATTATGGTGAAGTATCATCTGCAGCACCTCTTGAGTACGCTGTTCGATTTTTGTGCTCACCGAGTAGGCGTGCAGACGGATCTTCTTTCTTTCTTGTATAGCCCGTTCAAGGTTCATAAGGTTGCACTATTGAATGATGTTCATAAAGTATCAACTATTATACATTTATTCATGTTCGTCAATAACAAATCCTGTTTTTTCCGTAACACTGTTACACTGGCAGGGAGACCTGTCCGGGGATCCATCAATGTTACGACAAAATATTGTATAACTCCCCTCACCTGTTCTTTGCTTCATGATAAAGTGCCATTGATCAAGTCCCTTTTCCCTGAGAAGGTATAGATTATCTATGGTCACATGACGGTAATGGGCGAATTTTTCACCGGGATGATATGAAGAAAATTTCTGCAACCGTTGGCAGGGAAACAGCTCACATTCGTGACAGAATAGCTTTCCCCCAATTTTTACGCAGCAGTCGTATATTTCGCAGTTGTTGTGCCTGATATCGGTTCGGCAGCCGGTGCATGTCTGCAGTTCCCTGAAACAGGGACATGCGCCGCAATATATCCCGCAGGGTGCAGCGGTGTTAAGTAGATCAGTTACGCGGGTCATGGCTAACAGTCATTTCCTGGTATAATTTCAATTGTAACAACATACCCAATACTATCACTAAAAATGAAAAGATATCAGAAAAAATGCTTTCAATATTTTAGCATTACATGTAATAGTATACTATAATATGCCAAACGGCGTTGCAAAGGAGAGAAATGATGCATGTAGTGAGGTTATCCCGGGTAATTATATTTTTCACGCTGGCGGTTCTTATCCCTGTAGCATTGATGGCCGGAGAGGTTACCTGGTATTCATTTGATAAGGGGTATGATATAGCCCGTCAGAAAAGAAAGCCGGTTGTGATCGATTTTTACGCGGACTGGTGCATGTGGTGTAAAGTTATGGACGATAAAACATTTTCAGAACCGGAAGTTCAGAAAAAAATGACACGGGATTACGTGGCAATACGTATCGATATGCAGAAAAGCGGAAAAATAACTTATGATGGCCAAGCATATACGCCACAGGAATTTGCCGGCATGCTTGGCGTGGAAGGTCTTCCTACCCTGGTATTCATGGACAAAAAAGGTAAATTCGTTACCAGGATCCCGGGTTTCGTGAAGCCTGATATATTCAAGGTACTACTCGAGTACATGGAGGAAGAATGCTATGGCAAGCAGGTTACCTTCAAGGAGTACATGAAGGACAAGGGATGTCAACGATAGGTGCTATTATGCCTGGTGGCATTGTTCTTGATCAATGGCCTGCTGGTTTCCTGCAGGTCGTCAAGCCAGCCTGCACCTGGTACAAGTTTGCGTTTGAACAGTTTACCCATCAGTTCAGGATCTTTTGCCTGGTGATATTTGAGGATGATCTCGTCACCCATGATGCCGACTAACTCAATTTTTCCAGTACTATGGGACATGATATACTTGAAACGTTTTGCGTGCCCATCCAGGTATTTTTTCGCTTCTTCAACAATTGTGTATCCTTCTGCCAGCGGAACCTGGAAATGACTTTTTACCCTCTTTACAGGACGGCATTGGAATACGTAGTAGGGATTGATCCCGTTGCGTACAAGATGTCGCATAAGTGAGGCCAGGGTTTCAGGATCATCATTAACATCCCTGAACAGGACTGTCTGGTTGCTCACCACGATAGCGTTTTCCTTCATGATCCCTATGGCCAGTTCAGAAGCCGGTGTAAACTCATTTGGATGGTTGAAATGCGTTACCAGGTATATCTGCTTATGATGGCGGTTGAAATGGGTCAAAAGATCCTGAAATTCCCTGTCTTCAATTATCCTCTGTGGGAATACAACCGGTATGCGGCTTCCCAGGCGGATAAAATCAAGATGATCTATTGCAGCCAGTTCTTCGAGGAGTACCTTCAATGTTTCTGTAGGTAATATAAGCGGGTCACCGCCGGTGATGAGAACATTCGTGATCTCACTATGTTCACGGATATATGCAGCAGCATCCATAAATCTGGAAACAACCTCGCTGTTTGGCAGACCAACCATCCGTTTTCTGAAGCAGAAGCGACAGTACGCGGCGCACCTGTTTGTTGATATGATAAGCGCCGTCGATCCGTATTTATGCTGCAGGCCTGGCATAACTGTATTGCTGGCTTCGCCGCTTGTATCATAAGACCCATCCATATGCAATTCGTCGATTGACGGAACGATCATTTTTCGGACAGGATCATTGGGTTCATTTTCATCGATGAGTGAAAGATAATAACGGGTTATGCTCATGGGATGCCGCTCCATCACCATTGATAACGCTGCTTCTTCGTTCTCGTCCACATGTATGAACTGTTTCATCTCTTCAAGAGTTGTTATGTTGTTTTTTAGTTCATTATTCCAGTTCATAATACACCTCTTCGCGTTGGAATGTATTCTTTATTGCTGTCTCTGTATCCAAAGAGCGTTCTATTACCATGGCCTGCACATACCAGGAAGTGCAGGCTTCCCCACTAATGGTGTTTTTTTCTTCTGTTTCAGTTCCCGGGCGTTGTCGATTCACCCGCTTTTCGCGTATTCGCGAAACGGTAAGTACGTATATACTGTCTGTGGGGATACATGCGCCTTTTCTTCAAGACTTGAGGGGCTCTTTCCCCCGCATAACCAATATATGAAAAAACTGTCTTCAGGACAAGAAGTTTATTGGAAAAAAGTAAATAAAATTATGCGTGTTCACTGCTTTTTTCTTTGTCAGCATTGCTGCCAAGCATGGACCGCACCAGTTGTATCAGTTTATCAGAAAGGTTGTTTATGGTCCCTGCCGCTTCTGCCACATTATTTATAATATCGTTCAGCTCCTGGGCTGATTCTGTTACATACAGTATTGTTTTGCTTGATTCATCATTAGCTATCTTTTGTTCACTGGTTGAAATATCGATGGTCTGGGTTGATTCGTATATCTTTTCGTTAAGATTTGTGATGATCTTGATGGAGTTGTTCACATCAATGATCAGGTCGCCTGTACCCGATATTTCCTTTGTTATATCAAGAATGGCACTATTGAGGTCGTTTATCATACTTGACGTTTTTTCAATATAGTTGCTGCTGTTGGTAACAAGTTCCTGGTTATCATTAATAAGCTTTTCGATCTCCCTGGCATTCTGGGTTGTGGCTTCTGCCAGCTTGGATATCTCGTCTGCCACAACAGCAAACCCCCTGCCTGCTTCTCCCGCCCTTGCCGCCTCTATGGATGCATTGAGTGAGAGCAGGTTTACCTGGTCGGCAATATCATTGATGACACCTATGAACCTTGACATGTTACTGCCCGTTTCATTCAATACGTTGAATTGCTGGCGCGTGGTCCCCATCAGTTCAGATGACTGGTTCGAAAAATCGCTGATCGAATCGATGGCTGACTGTATTTTGTCGGAGCTTCTGGTGATCTTTTCGAAAACCTTCTTCAAATCCATCACTGATTCATTGGCTATTTGCATTTCCTCGAACAGTGACTTGGCCGTTACCGTAATAGATTCAGCGTTGCTGGACAGCTCTTCCACCGATGCTGATATTTCTTCGAGGGAAGAGGCCTGTTTTTGTGAAAGCTGGTTTACCTGGACAACCACGTCCTCCTGCTGTGTTGATTTTGATTTCAAAATTTTTACCGAGCTGTCAACTGCCCGGGCTACTTCTGTCAGGTCATCGTAGTTCTTTTCAGCTTCCTGCCCCTTTGAAATGGCTATTTCCATGATAGCCCTGGTTGCCCTTGCTCCCGCGGCTGCCCCTATCCCAACCCATATATAAATGAGAAAGCGTACGCCGATAATGCTGCCAATGGGCCCCTCGGGTATGAGGTGGGGGCGAAGTATAAATAGTGCCACCTGGGAGAGAACTACCAGCAGAAAGGTGTATAATGAAACCCGTACATTGAAATAGAATACACTTGAAACAAGTATAATGTAGTGTGCCGCAAAAAGTTCCTGCGAACCATGGATTATGTACTGGAATATGAAAAGTGAAAGCATAACACCGGTAATAACCACGTAACTTGATGCGGGATGCGCTTTGAGCTTCCTGGCGGCCATGTAAGTACCCAGGATGATGAGGCATACTATGGTCAGCTCTATTATTATATCAGTAACAGACAGGTAATCTGAACCGGTACCGGTGAGAAGTATTACAGCTGTTGCAATATTAGCAAGAATAACAATGCTTAAAAATGCCAGGATAAGACGCCGATGATTATTCAGCATTACGTTGATGAATATCTCGTTCTGGCCGAGAGATTTTGATGTTCCGCTATTGCTGAAGGATGTGAGTTTCATGGCAGCACCCCAAAACTCCTAAGGATATGGTCTGTAATGATCAGAAAATAATGATGACAGATATATGTGAACACGTTAATGAAACGTGTTATTTTGTCACTAAAAATTTGCAGTATCTTGATGAAATAATACTCTTGACAAAATAGAGGTGTCATGAAAATGGTGTGTATTCTTTAGTTGGACGGGATGAAATGACATTCTCACGCGAGCACATGGGATATTTTCTAGCATTCATGCTTATAGGTGGTATACTTGGTTCCGCGCTGGGAACTCTGCTGGTGAAGCTGATACCATCGTTATCTGTAATTACCAGCACTCTCACCGGTCCAATTGGATTCAACCTTGAGATTATACGTTTCAGCGTTAAACTCAATCTTGCTGCCATAGTGGGAATTATTGGTGGTATAATAATTTTTAGAAAACTGTAACGGTTTTCGGCCGCACCCGCGGCTATCAAGTGTACCGGGTCATAAGGCCGGGTGCATATAACGTAAATCGGTGGTTCGCCGGTTGCCTCCTGCCAGATGATTAGCGATGCCAGACAGATCACTCAGCGAGGAGTAAGGTACCACTGGTTTACAGTAACTATAATGTATATTTATCAGGATGAGGGGGTACCTTAAATTGTCAGTGATATCTATGAAAGCTTTACTGGAATCGGGGGTCCATTTCGGACATCAGACCCGTCGATGGAATCCCAGGATGTCGCAGTTCATTTTTACCGCGCGTAACGGGATCCACATTATTGATCTTCAGAAAACCATGCAGCGTTTGAAAGTTGCCTATGCCGAGATGAAGCAGATAGCCGAGAACGGCGGCAGGGTGCTGTTCGTGGGGACAAAGAAGCAGGCCCAGAACTCGGTCAAGGAATTTGCCGAAAAATGCGGGATGTATTACGTGTCCGAACGCTGGCTTGGCGGACTGCTTACCAACTTCAAAACGGTTTCACGTTCAATAGAACGCCTGAAAGAGATCGAAAAAATGAACGAGACAGGAGAATGGGACGCGGAAACCAAGAAGGAGATCCTGGAACTTACGAGGGAACTTGAAAAGAAGAAAAAAGTTCTTGATGGTATAAAGGACATGAACAAGCTTCCCGATGCCCTGTTCATCATAGATCCCAAAAGGGAGGCTATTGCGGTGAACGAGGCACATAAGCTGAATATACCTATTTTTGCGGTTGTTGATACCAACTGCAACCCTGAAGAGATCGATTATCCCATACCCGGAAATGATGATGCCATCAGGGCCATAGCCCTGTTCCTTGAGGTTATGTCACGGGCTATAATTGAAGGACAGTCAGCAGGCCAGGTGGTTGAAGACGAGTTTGAAGAAGATGTCGATGCAGAAGAAGATGTCGATGCTGACGAGTCAGATGAAGCTGCCGAAAAAACCGATGACACAGCAGCAGAAGAGGAAGAACCGGGAACACCTTCAGCAGGGGTATCGGGCGCTGAAGAACATCAAACGAATGATGAAGGGGAAAACAGGTAAAACTGGTTAGAAAATTTTTCAAAAGGAGAGATAAAGTGGCAGAAATTACGAGCGCAATGATCAAGGAACTGAGAGACAAGACCCAGGCAGGCATGATGGACTGCAAGAAGGCGCTGCAGGAAACCGGCGGTGACATGGAAAAGGCAGTGGAGTTTCTCCGCAAGAAAGGTATGGCCTCTGCGGGTAAGAAAATGGGAAGATCCGCCAGTGAAGGTATCATTTCCACCTATATTCACAGTAATAACAAGATAGGTGTGCTGCTTGAATTGAACTGTGAAACCGACTTCGTGGCTCGAAATGCTGATTTCCAGGACCTGGCACGGGAACTTTGCATGCAGGTGGCCGCATCCAATCCATTGTATGTAAGCCCCGATGATGTTCCGCCGGAAGAGATTGCCAAGGAAAAAGAAATTTACAAGGAGCAGATGCAGGAATCAGGCAAGCCTGAAAATGTCATTGATAAGATTGTTGAAGGGAAGATCAACAAGTATTATACCGAGATATGCCTTCTCGAACAGGAATATATCAAGGATCCCAAGATGGTGATCAAGGAGCTCATAAAGAACAAGATCGCCACTTACGGTGAAAACATCAGCGTGAATCGTTTCACGAGATACCAGATAGGCGAATAATAATGGAATCCGATCCCGGGCAAAACCTTCAAGTGAAATACCGGAGAGTGCTGGTGAAGCTCTCAGGAGAAGCGCTGGCAGGCGAGAACAAGGTCGGGATAGATCCCGTGGTGGTAAATCATATTGCGGGCCAGGTAAAAGAAGCATATGACCTGGGTGTGCAAATTACCCTCGTTATTGGCGGTGGCAACATTTTCCGTGGTGCCACCGGAACGGAGCTGGGTATAGAAAGATCCACGGGTGACTACATGGGTATGCTGGGAACAGTGATAAATGCCCTGGCAGTACAAAGTGTACTCGAGAACATGGGGGTACCTACACGGGTTATGACGGCCATCGAAATGCGTTCGGTGGCCGAACCGTATATACGCAGGCGTGCCCTGAGACACATGGAAAAGGGCAGGGTGGTCATCTTCTCGGCAGGTACCGGGAATCCATTCTTTACCACTGATACGGCCGCAAGCCTGAGGGCTGTTGAAACGGAAGCTGAAGTGGTGATGAAAGCAACCAGGGTGAGCGGTGTATACAACAGTGATCCCGAAAAATTCGCCGACGCGAAAAAAATTGATTTCATTTCTTATATTGATGTGATAAAAAGACAGCTGGCCATAATGGACTACGCTGCCATATCGCTATGCATGGAAAATAACCTGCCGCTGATCGTTTTTAATCTTTTTGACAGTGGTTCACTGAAAAAGATACTCCTGGGTGAGCAGGTTGGTACACTGATATCATGATCTTACGAGGGGGGACAACATGGTTGACGATATATTGAAAGACGTTGAATCCAGGATGCAGAAAAGTATAAAGACACTGGAAAAGGACTTTACAGCCATACGAACCGGCAGGGCAAATCCTTCCATATTTGACGGTGTAAAGGTTGAGGTGTACGGTACCGAGATGCCGCTTAACCAGGTTGCCACTATCTCATGTCCCGAGCCAAGACTGGTTGTCATCCAGCCATGGGACAAGTCAAACCTCGGGCCAATAGAAAAGTCAATACTCAAGTCAGATCTTTCCCTGAACCCAAATAATGACGGTTCTATAATACGCATTCAGATCCCTGACCTCACTGAAGAAAGAAGAAAGGAATATGTCAAGATGGCACGCCAGAAGGCGGAAGACTGCAGGGTAGCCCTGAGAAACGTGCGTCGGGATGGGAATGATATGATCAAGGACCTTGAAAAGAACAAGGATATCTCCGAGGATGAAGCAAAGGCGGGGATGGACGAGATACAGAAAATTACTGATAAGTACGTGGATGAAGTACAGGATCTGACCGACAACAAGGAAAAAGAGATTCTAAATATATAATTTGGCCGATACCTGAATGTTCAAACGTGACTATTCCCGTAAGATCGACTATTCAAGGGTACCCGCCCATGTTGCCATAATTATGGATGGCAACGGCAGGTGGGCTCAAAAGCATAATTTACCAAGAATTGAGGGGCACCGGCGTGGTTCCGAGATAGTCGAGAACCTGATGGATGCCGCAATATCCCTTAAGATGCAGGTGGTGTCACTATACGCGTTCTCTACTGAAAACTGGTCACGTCCTGAAGAAGAGGTTCGGGGCCTGTGGCAGTTATTACAGTATTTTTTTGAGAGAAAATTATCCCTTCTGAAAGAGAAGAACATAAAAGTGAGACATGCCGGTGACCTGGAGGCACTTCCCCGGGAAGCCCGAAAGGTGATCAAGACTGCCATAAGAGAAACGAAGGGAAATGACAGCATTACACTGAATTTCTGCCTGAATTATGGAGGAAGACAGGATATAATGAATGCAGCCCAAAACTGGGCTGAAAGGCGCAAACATAACAGGTCACTTGATGAAAAAACTTTCGAAAAATATCTATATACCCATGGCCTGCCGGATGTAGACCTTTTAATTCGAACCAGTGGAGAATACAGGATAAGCAATTTTCTCTTATGGCAACTGGCATACGCTGAACTGATGTTTATGGATGTATTGTGGCCGGATTTTACAGATTACCATCTTTACAAGGCCGTGTACATGTATCAAAAAAGAGAAAGGAGATTTGGCGGTTTATGAATGATATGAAAAAAGCCACCATACAGAGGTTACTCAGTGCAGCGGTAGCTTTACCTGTATATGCTTTTATAATCTATACGGACATGTTCCAGTCAATACCAATACTGGTCGCAAGTATCGTTATCTCGCTTGTCATGTTGTATGAATTTTACCAGATATGCGAAAGCGGCAGTGGCCAGAAGGTTTACGTGAAAAGTGGCCTTGCGGCCGGTTTCTTCATTAATGTGCTTATGTACATGTTTGCCTATGGGAATGTATATGGCTACAGCAGGTTTATTGGCAGTTATGATGCAAGGGCGCTTTTCGCAGTCCTTACAGTGTTGATCAGTATTGTTTTTATTATACAGATATTTTCAAGGCCTATCAAGGGTGCCATTTATGCCATATCGGTAACCATCTCCGGACTTGTGCTGCTGGTGATCCCCTTTTCACATATCGTCTTAATGAAGTCATTTGCCGACGGGTTTATCTATATTGTTATCCTCCATGCCGTGATCATGTTAAACGACTCGGGTGCCTATTTCGGGGGTGTCCTGTTTGGCAGGCATAAAACCAATTTCCCCGTATCTCCCAATAAATCCTGGGAAGGGTATTTTTTCGGAATGCTTTTCAGTATCATCTCGATGATGATCATTACACAGGTACTTGACGTGTTTTTTGCGAAACACCTTTTTACAATGGTTGAGTCTGCCATACTTGGTATAGGTCTGAGCATCTTTGGTCATATCGGTGACCTTGCCGAATCTGCAATAAAGCGTGACGGTGCCATCAAGGACTCCGGTTCCATCATTCCCGGACATGGGGGGATGTGGGACGTGTTTGATTCCCTCGTGTACACGTTCCCGATATTCTATTACTATCTCCTTTTGAAAGGAGTAGCATAAGACTGCTCAAAAATATGGCTTCCAGTGTTACAATTCTTGGATCAACCGGTTCAATAGGATCATCAACTCTACGGGTGATGGATTCCATGCCCGGGTTATTCAATGTCTATGGCCTGGCCTGCAACCGGAACCTGGATCTTCTAAAAGAACAGGTCCAGTTATACAGGCCGGATGTTGTTGCGGTCAGCGATATAAACGTTATTGAATCTGAAGAGTATACAGAACTTGAAAAGCAGTTCCCGCGGGTACGTTTTTTAAAGGGATCGGCCGGGGTTGAAGAGCTTGCTTCTCAGCCGGTTGATATACTGGTATCTGCAATAGTGGGTGCTGCCGGCCTGCGTCCTACCATGGCAGCACTGAATGCTGCACGCCGAATTGCAATAGCCAACAAGGAGACCCTGGTCATGGCGGGAACCATTTTTATGGAAACCGTGAAACAGAATGGTATTGAACTGCTTCCCGTAGACAGTGAGCATAATGCCATATTCTCTCTCTTGCAGGGACGTGAAAAGAAAGAGATCAGGAAACTGATCATAACGGCATCGGGTGGGAGCCTGCGGGATTACCCGCTGGAAAAACTTGACAGGGTTACACCCGCTGAAGCGTTACGTCATCCCACGTGGAACATGGGTGACAAGATCACCATAGACTCGGCAACCCTGATGAACAAGGGTCTTGAAGTAATAGAGGCCCATCACCTGTTCGATATGCCCTTTGACGCCATTGACGTTGTTATCCATCCTGAAAGTGTCATACATGGAATGATAGAGTTGCTTGACGGTTCCGTGATATCCCATATGAGTGTAACCGATATGGCATTACCTATCCTTAACGCGCTCACCTATCCGGCATTGAAGGAACATGACTTTGGATCTCTTGATATGAAAAGCCTGGGAAATCTTTCTTTCCGGGAGTATGAACCGGAGCGGTATCCTGCACTTGAATTATGTTACAACGCCGGTAAAACGGGCGGCACAATGCCTGCCGTTCTTAACGCGGCGAATGAAGAAGCGGTGTATTCATTTCTTGACGGGAAAACAGGTTTTACGGATATAGTAAAAATTGTTGCTACAATTACTGAACAACATCACGTGGAAAACGACCCTGGTCTGGAACAGATTTACAGGGCTGACGCATGGGCAAGGCAACAGGTTCAGAAGATAATTAAGAGGTAAATCATGGTAACACTTACATACATACTGGCCGCCGTTATACTTCTCGGTCTTTGTATATTTGTTCACGAACTGGGGCACCTTCTTGGCGGGAGAATGGTGGGTATAAAGGCGGAGGTATTCTCCATTGGATACGGGAAGGGTGTTTTGAAGAAAAAATGGGGAGATACCACCTACCAGGTAACACTCATACCCTTTGGCGGATACTGCAAGTTTTACGGCGAAAACCCGTCTGAAGACCGTGAAGGAAAAGGATACGAGTTCCTCTCGGCACATCCATTGAAAAGGGTCGTAACGGTAATAATGGGCCCCCTGTTCAATCTGTTTTTTGGGATAATCCTGTTTTTCACAATGAATATGACGGGATATTCAGTTGAGACCAACGGGGTATATATTCCCGAATATTTCAAATCCGGGGAATATGTTTCTCCGGCATACCAGGCAGGTATACGAACCGGTGATATCATCACTTCAATTAATGATGAAGAGGTTAATGGCTTTACCGATGTACAGAGCAGTGTTGTCTTTTCGGAGGGTAAGGCTCTTTCCATAGAATACAAAAGGGACCATTCTAAAAACACTGTTAAGGTAAAGCCGAAAAAATACACGGAAAAAGGGTATTATACCATCGGGGTGATGCCATACGGTGAACGGGTGCTTGTTGCCAATGTGCTGGAAGGAAACCCTGCAGCGGAGGCCGGGCTTGAGAGATTTGATGAGATCAAATCCGTTGAAGGAAAAGAGTTCGAGACACCGCAGGAGTTTACCAGGTACATAAGGGAAAAAGCGGGAGTCCCTTTACAGTTCACAATAATAAGAAGCGGGAACGAGAAGGAAATAACTGTTACTCCCAGGCAGCGTGAAGTGCTGACCGTCAACAAGTTCAGGGACGCGCGCTTCCCGGATGAGACTTACCAGGTGACACTGGACAAGCTGGAACTTGTAAAGTCGTCAATTGGAGACGGGAAGGTGAAGGTGAATGGAAGGCGTGTTCACGCGTTCAATGAATTCGTAAAGATCATTGGGCGAAGCGGTAACAGGGTATTGACCATTGAGACACCCGGGGGTACCTACAGGGGGAACATGGAATTCGAGAAATATGGTTTCGTGGGCATCGAGACGGCCATTTCACCTGACATGATACGTATTGAACATGGCGTTGCCGGTGCTGCGGTAAAGTCATTGAAGGATCCCTTTGAGTTTATCGCACTGAACGTGCAGGGTATAGGCATGATGTTTGCCGGGGAACTTGATGTGCGGAAAAACCTGTCGGGACCTATACGTATTGCCAAAATAGCCGGCGATACCGCGTATTACAGGGGTATTGACGCGTTTATTTTACTCATGGCGAAAATATCTATAATTCTCATGGTGATGAACCTGCTTCCAATTCCCATGGTGGATGGAAGTTACGTGGTATTCTTCCTCTATGAAGCCATCAAGGGCCGTCCATTGAACGAGAAAATAATGGAGAAGATACAATTGATCGGTTTCGCGTTTCTCATTCTACTGGGAGTATTCATAATATTCAATGATCTTTCCTTTCTGCCCTTCTTTCAAGACCTGTTTCAATAATTGAAAGGCGGTTATGGCAGTCCAAAGACGACATACAAGGCAGGTGCACGCGGGTTCACTGAAAATCGGCGGTAATGCACCCGTGTCCCTGCAGTCAATGACAAGCTGTCCCCTTGAAGATACTGCTGTAACAGTTCAACAGGTGCGGCGGCTTGAAGAAGCCGGTGCGCAGCTGGTGCGGCTGGCCGTTCGTAGTGAAGATCACCTGGGTTATCTCGAGGATGTCCGGCGTCAGGTGAAGATCCCATTGTGTGTGGATGTCCATTTCAACTACCGTATCGCAATTGGCGCAATTGACGCGGGTGTTGACAAGATCAGGCTTAATCCCGGTAACATCGGGTCTCGCCGCAGGGTTGAAGAAGTGATCAGGGCCGCCAGGGAACGGAACATTCCCATACGGATAGGTGTCAACGGTGGTTCAATTGACAGGAAGAAATATCCACGGGTAACGCCTGATGCCCTGCTGAGATCAGCCATGGAACATGTCCGTATTCTTGAAGACCTGGATTACCGGGAAATCGTCATATCTATAAAATCTTCAGATATATCGCACACCATACAGGCCAACAGGATGCTGGCAGAAGAGGTGGACTATCCCATTCACGTGGGTTTGACCGAGGCCGGTTACGGGCTCAACTGTATTGTGCAAAGCAGCGTTGGCATCGGGGCGCTGCTGCTTGATGGAATTGGAGATACGATAAGGGTTTCAATGACCGGTGACCCGGTTGAAGAGATGGTTATCGGAAGAAAAATACTTGAATCAACGGGACACCTGAAAGCCCTGGTTCACGTGATATCATGTCCTACCTGCGGAAGAACCGATCCGGATATGGATGTACTGGAACTGGCAAAAGCTGTCGACGAAGAATTGAACGGTCGTTTTCGCCAAAGACTTGAAGAAACAGGGAGGACGATAACCGTGGCGGTAATGGGATGCGAAGTGAACGGTCCCGGCGAGGCTTCCCATGCCGATGTTGGAATTGCGGGTGGACGGGATGGAAAGGTGCTGCTTTTCGCAGCAGGGGAAAAGATTGGGAAGATCGACACTGCAGAAGCCGTTGAAGCAATGGCCAGGCAGGTAGAACAACTGCTTGAAAAATGATCATACTGTTTTATAATTAATACAGTATCTTGTATATGGAGAAGTGTAATGAGTGTTAAGTATACGTTTCCTGACGGGTTTTTGTGGGGAAGTGCATCATCCGCGTTCCAGGTAGAGGGTAAATGCCGTGACCATGATTTTTATGACTGGGCTGTACAGGGAAGGATCAAGGATGGAACAAACCCTGCTGACGCGGTATTCTTCTGGGATAATTACCGGAAAGATATTGATCTTATGAAAAATATGAACCATTCTGCAGCTCGTATAGGTCTTGAATGGGCGCGTATCGAGCCGAATGAATGGTGCTATGAAGACAGTGTGCTGGACCATTACAGGGATATTCTCCGCGAGATGAAAAGGAACAACATCTCACCTATGGTTACCCTGCATCATTTCTCCAATCCAATGTGGCTTGCAAAACAGGGAGGTTGGGCACATTCTACTGTTGTAACACATTACGTTCGTTTTGTGAAAAAAGCGGTACGGTACCTCGGTGACCTGGTGGACGTATGGATAACAGTGAATGAACCTTCAGTATATGCCACTGACGCGTATCTTTTTGGTGAATTTCCACCGGCGAAGAAGAGCCTGCGAAAGGCTTTCAGTGTGATGAAAAACATGGCAGATGCACACGTTGAAGCGTATCACGAGATTCATGATATATATTATCAGAAGATGTGGGGTGAGCCAAAGGTAGGGGTTGCCAAGCACCTGCGAACGTTTGATCCTAACAATGCAAAAAATCCACTGGACAGGGTATCTGCCGGCCTGGCGAAGTATTTTTTTAACGATTATTTCCTGAGGCGGATAAACAGGAAAAGTACAACAATTGACATATTTGGACTGAACTATTATTCGGGTGACCTGGTGAAGTTCCCAATGAATCTTCTTGGCAGAAAGGAGCTTCCCAAAAACAAGCTCGGCTGGGATATTTACCCCGAAGGCCTGTACAGGGTACTGCAGGAATACTATTTCAAGTACGGTGTGCCGGTATATATTACAGAAAACGGTACATGTGATGACAACGATGAGTTGAGACCTTCGTTCATTCTTGACCACCTGTACCAGCTGCACCGTGCGATTGAAAATGGTGTTGATATTGCAGGGTATTACCACTGGTCCACCCTCGACAATTTTGAGCTGGTGGATGGTCTCATGTCACGATTTGGGCTGGTGCATGTTGATCATGAACATCCGGACAGGAAGCGAACAATAAAGGAGAGTGGCAAGATGTACGGTGAAATCGCCGGGTCCAATGGCATAACAGAAAAGATTATTGAGAATCATGTTCCAGGCTGGAGACCATGACGGGGGTAACGCTGCACTCAGATCAGTTTATTCGGGTCCCGGAAGACAGGTACAAGGTAGGTGTCAGTACAGAAGACGCAGACAGGATAGCAAGAGAACTGCCCCGTACCTTAAAGCCTGAATACATATATCACTCTGTTCCATCCCATCACGTCGTTATTGATGAATTCTTCATGTGTAACAGGCCGGTTACACTGTCACAGTTTAATGCCTTTATTCTCGATACTGGTTTTGAAACAGAGGCAGAGATGGAAGGCTGGGGATGGACATGGGAAAACGGCTGGAAGAAACGTGAAGGCCTTACCTGGCAGGATCCGTTTGGTAACGAGGCTGATGAGCTGTACAGGCAATCCCCTGAACATGTTCCGGCGTTACAGGTAAGCTGCAATGATGCCATGGCTTTCTGCCAGTGGCTTACTGAAAAAACGGGTACACATTACAGGCTTCCGGAAGAGACACAGTGGGAGGTTTTCGCGGCGATGGCAGGTGTGCCGGGTATGGAAGAATTATCCCTGTTTAATTTGCCCGGTATTCCGCGAACAACAGTGGATTTTATGGAAATGCTTCATGAATATATTTACCATAAGGGTGCAATCATGCCCGGCCTGGCATGGGAATGGACCAGTTCATGGTTCGACGCCTATCCTGGAGGAGAGCAGCATGATGAATACGGGACAACTTACAGGGTGCTGCGTGGCGGATCGCTGATGAGTAACGGGGTGCAAAAAGGACGCCAGTACAGGTTCAGGCGCTGTCCCACCGCGAGAAGCCCTTTTTACTGCTTCAGAGTATTATTCTAAAACGTCAATTGAATCCGATATCTCCTTCATAAGACTGTTCCCTTCATCCTGGTATATATCCCTGATGTTCAATATTCCATCCTTCATTTCGAAGAATGTATCTACCACTGCTGGGTCGAAATGGGTTCCCCTTGCTTCCTTTATCAGTGAAAGGGTTTTTTCTATGGAAAATGGCTCCTTGTATGGTCTCTTTGAGGTCATGGCATCAAACACGTCGGCGATGGCAACGATCCTTCCAGCAAGAGGAATATCGTTCCCTTTCAACCCGGCCGGGTAACCACTGCCGTCCCATTTTTCATGATGGGTAAGAGCAATAACCCGTCCAAGTTGCAGGTATCCTTCAGATCCTTCAAGTATCTTGGCCCCAAAGGTGGTATGCTTTTTCATGATCTCCCATTCCCTTTCATCCAGCGGGCCGGGTTTCAGCAGTATCCGGTCGGGAACACCGATCTTTCCAATATCATGAAGGGGGGCCGCGTACAAAATAGATTCAACTGTTTTATCGGGAAGTCGCATCTTCTCTGCAATAAGTGATGCGTAATTGCTCATTCGAATTATATGGGCACCGGTATCTTCATCCCTGTATTCAGCTGCCTTCGAAAGACGAAGAACCGTATCGAGGGAAGCGTATTTCAGTTTTTCAAGGGTCTTTGTTAGTTCTTCTGTGCGTTCCTTTACCTGGTTTTCCAGTTCCTGCTGGTAATTTTTCATCTGGTCGTTGTAGGCTTTCACCTTGATAAGAGAATTAACACGTGCCCGCAGTTCCATTCTTTCTATTGGCTTTGTTAAAAAGTCATCCGCCCCGGCTTCAAGAGCCCGCACCCGGTCTTCAACATCTTTCAGCGCGGTAACCATGACTACAGGTATTAACATTGTCTGTTCACTTGATTTCAACCTGCGAACTGTTTCAAATCCATCAAGAACCGGCATCATTATGTCAAGAAGGATCACATCCGGGTTCACAGTTTCCACTTTTTGAAGGGCCTCTTCACCGTTAGATGCAGTGAATACCCTGTATCCCAGGGGAGTAAGGATGGCGTCAACAAGCCTGCAGTTAACGGCCTCGTCATCAACTACAAGCACGGTTTTATTGTCGTTCAGATGGGTATCAATCATGATCTGTAACACCTGTTGTTGTAATATGATCCAGTGGAAGGGAAATGAGAAACGTGCTCCCTTTTCCTTTCCCATCGCTCTCAGCCCGGAGTTCGCCATTGTGCAGGGCAACGAATTTCCTGGACAGGGACAAGCCAAGTCCCGTCCCCCTTTGCTTGTTTACCCCCACCTCCGGGTTGTTGACCTGGTAAAATTCATCAAATACCTTTTCAAGGTTTTCAGGGTCAATCCCGATTCCGTTATCACGGAACGTAAGATAAAGGTGCCCATTTTCAATGTATGCATTTATGTCTATGTATCCGCCATCGCCAGTATACTTGGCAGCATTTGATAACAGGTTGAATATAACCTGTTTCATTTTGCGAACATCAACACGTATTTCGGTATTTCCTGTTTCCGCGGTCACATCAATGGTAAAATTAATACCCTGTTTGAGCATTTTTTCCCGGATAAGGAAGGTACCGGTTTCTATCAGCTTATGTACCGTGATGTTCGAGGGTTCCAGTTCCATTTTCCCGGCTTCCACCTTGGATATATCCAGGATGTCGTTGATAAGGTCAAGAAGGTGCTTCGCACCGTCAAGGATGTACCCGGTATATTCAACCTGCTCGTCGTTCAACGTGCCGGGATATTGTTCTTTCAGTACGTCAGCAAAACCGATTATGGCATTCAACGGGGTTCTCAGTTCATGTGACATGTTGGTAAGAAAGGTGGTCTTTGCACTGTTTGCCGTCTCCGCGGCAACCTTGGCTTCCCTCAGCTCGGTTGTCTGTTCCTGGACTTTTTCCTCAAGCCTCTTGTTAAAAGACTGAAGCATTTCATATATTCTCGCATTATGAACCACAACTGCTGCATGGGCTGCAAGTCCTTCAATGATCTCCCTGTCATAGTCGGTGAATACATGTTTACCCGGCCTGTTGCCCAGCAGCAGCATACCAAAAAGATTCTCTTTAAACCTGATGGGCGTGCCTACAAGAGAGGCAATTTCAGGATGACCTTCGGGAAAACCCTGGAATAACGGGGATGATGTAACATCGTCAAAGACCATACCCTTACCTTCATTGAGGATGACTGAATACGTTCCACTTACTTTTGGTATTCTGCCTATTTTTTTTATCTGCTCATCGGAAAAACCAAGCTGAATAATGTCAACTATCCTGCTATTATCTGTAATAGCTATTACACCATAATCCGCGGTAACGAGTTCTTTTGCCAGGCGAACTGTTTCCTGCAGGGCCTCTCTTTCTTTCAACTTGCCGGTGAGTAGTCTTGCTCCCCGTATGAGGCTGTCTCGAAGCTGGTTGTATTGTTTTTCCAGTTTTTCAGATTGTATCTTTTCAGAGATATCATGAATATTCACCATGATAAGTGTTTTACCATGGATCTTTATGGCTGAGCTGTTCACCGATACGTTCAAAACTGATCCGTCACGGTGAACATATTCTCTTCTATCGAGGGTTAGATTTTTTTCATGTGTTACCTTTTGCACGTTTTTAAGTATTTCTTTACGGGGAGCACTAATAATATGGGTTAACAAGAGTGAGGGAATGTCCTCGTCAGCGTATCCCAGCATTTCCATGAACATGGGGTTGGCCTCAACGATTTGCAGTGTTTCAGGATCGAAAAGGAATATACCCTCAGTTGATTGTGTAATAAGTGCCCGGTATCTTTCACGGCCAATTTCAATTTGTTCCATGTAATCGTGAAGCTGTATTATCCCGGAAAGTGTGCTTGCAACTGACTCAAGAAAGTTTTTCTCCTGTGGATCCTGCCTGTGGTTTTCGGCAAGCTGAATGTTTATTATCCCGATTGCAGTATTGTCATGCAGGATGGGAACGCAGTAATCGCCGTGATTTTTCATGTTATCAAAGCGAATTGTATGCCGGTGATCCAGGGTTGGCGAATAAATAATTTTCTTCTCTTCCCATGCAATGCCGCAGAGACATTCTCCCGCATGTATCTGTTCACAGGCCCGAAGTTCATTGTCCTCATAGTTCTTATGCGCAGCCAGCCTTAATGTTTCACCTTTACGGTCAACAAGGAATATGGCTGCTTTTTTCTGAAAGGACAGCCAGGGCAGGCTTATCAGCAGGTCAAGGGATTTCTCCAGTATCTGTTTCAACGGGATATTTTCTATTGATATTCGCAGAAGCTGGTTCAATACTCTTTGAATATCATTGTTGCGCTGCAGTTCTTCTTCGATCATAAAACGGTACAGGGTTTCCCCCATAAGGGGTGCAAGGTTTTCCAGTGTTCTCACAATGCTTGTGGTGATCTTGTTTTTCTCTGGATGAGCAAGGTTCAATGTACCGGTAATCATATTTCTTGTTTTAAGGGGGACAATAGCCAGTGACTGGAAGCCTTCATGCAGGCATGCGCCGCGATAATGATTTCTCTCCTCTTCGGTTGATTGTTCAACGAAGGTTTTGAAATCGTTTATATAAAAAGAACCATAACTGGTTGTATTGTTTTCAGCAGAGGAGGAAAACTTGCCGGTAACTGCCTGCATACACAGGCAGTTGCCCTCATGAAGGGATAAGACCATTTCCTCTTCGAAGAACTCTTTCGTGAAACCATTAAACGCTTCGAAATTGATGTTGCTGTACTTGTCAGCTTTGCGTATTCCAACTGAGTTAAACCCGGTAAACTTGCTGATGCTATTTACCAGGTTGTTAAGAAAGTCATTTTGGTCCCTGTAAGAGGTTAACAGGGTTGTTATATCATTGATGAATGTGATGGTTGCATCATTCATTCTATTCTTCAACCTTGAAATAGTCAACTTTGCCTTTCAAGCGGTCGGCCATGCCCGCGATCTCTTCAGCATTGGCAGTCATTTCTTCTGAACCGGACGCGGTTGACTGTGTCAGCTCATTAATATTTCCAATTGACTTTACGATCTCTTCAATGGCATTTTTCTGTTCATCGGTGGCGCTCTTTATCTCGTCCGCCCGTTCCTTTACCTGCTGTATCTGCTGGTTGGCCTTCGTATTTACTGTTACCTGCTGCTGCATGGTCTCGTTAATGCTTGACATCATGGAGCTTATCTCGTTTACACCGTGTATAATGTCGCTTATGACAGAAACGGTTCCTTCAACGTTGGTTATACCTACCTGTATCTCCTCGTCATTTGCCCTGATGAGACGGTCTATGTCTTTAATACTTGAAGCAGTTTGATCGGCAAGCTTGGATATTTCGTCTGCTACTACAGCAAAGCCCCTGCCTGATTCACCGGCCCTGGCAGCCTCGATAGCGGCGTTCAATGACAGCAGGTTTATCTGCTCAGAAATATCGTTTATGATCTTGATGATATTGGTTACCTCGGCAGAGCTCTGGTTGATCTTCTGCATGCTGGTATTCATGCTTGAAAGGGTCTCTTCACCCGTTTTTGCCTTCTGGGAGATGTTATCAGACAGGCCCAGGGCGTCATTTACACGCTCCCTCATTTTCTGCACGGATGCGGATAGTTCATCACGTATGGTTAAAAGGTTATCCAGTCGTTCGGCCTGTTGCTGCGCACTTCCTGCCACGTTGTCCATGCCGGCTGATATCTGCTCCACCGTGGCGGTTATCTCCTCAGCGGAAGCTGCCTGGTTCTGGGCATTTTCTGAGAAAGTGGTGGCTGCGGCGGAGAGTTCTTCAGAAGAAACAGCCAGCTGGGATGACATGTTGATGATCTCGTGCAACACTCCCTGTATGCGTCCAACGAACTGGTTGAAGACCTCGCCGAGTTCACTGCATTCATCATTGGTGTCTGTCTCAACGCTGGTGGTAAGGTCACCCTCGGCAACACCGGTGAAGCCGCCCCGGAACAGCGCAAATGAATGCATAACGCTTCGAATGATTATGGTGGATACAAGAAGCGATATGATCACAATTATGACTATTGTTCCCATGGTGACAACATCAATGATGGTGGAATACCGTTCCATCTTCGCTTCCTGCTGTTCCTGCAATGCTGTAAGCTGGTCAGCGTATTCATTGAAAAGTTTCTGCAGCTGGTTCACGCTGGATTTCGTTTCGGTGCGGTAAATAGAAAGAATGGTATTCACGTTGGTGGTACCGTTTATCTTCCTGGCGGAATTATGCAGCCGTATGTGATACGGTTCGATCTGGTCAATTATTTTCTTTCGCTCTTCATCAAGTTGTTTGTATTCGTCAGAGTCTTTCAGCGTGTAATACCACTTGCCAAAGGAGCATTGTGTATGATCAAGCTCACCGGTAAACTTTTTGCCTGTAATGGCGGTTTCAAGCAGGTTGTTCATCCATTCAAGATGGTCAACAAGTTTGGCCTTAAGAAAAATTGCCTCGTCATGAAGAGCAATTGTTTCCCTGGAGAGTTGTGAAGATCTCTTTTCAAGTACGAGTGTTATACCGCCCTCTATCAGTATGAGCAGTATGATAAGTCCAAATCCCAGGAACATCTTTTTTTTGATGGTGAATTGCATTAGATTCTCTCCCTTTACAATGTATAAAGTTAAGTATAGTATATACTTTAGCATATTCTAAAGAAAGTATGCAAAGTTGTAGCTCTAATTTAATAAATTAACATAGATGATACAATATTGTTGAAAGCGTTAATCCAGAATGGCTACCACCCTGGCGGGAGCAGCGCTGCCAGCCTTGATCTTCAATGGAAAACATGCAACCCTGAATCCACTGGGGGGCAGCTGCCCAAGGTTGACAAGGCGCTCCATGTGGGAATAAGGCAGGTCTACCTGGTGTGCCTGCCAGAAAATTCCCTTCTCGTTCTTTTCAAGTGCTTCCTGTGCCTGCAGGTTCAGGGGCTTATCCCATCCCCAGGCGTCGATGCCCATTACCCTCACACCCTGTTCAAAAAGCCACCTGGTTGCAGCGGCGGTAACCCCGCATCCCTTGAAAATATAGTCAGGTTGACCGTAGAACCGGTCACGTCCTGTATTTACAAGCACGATATCCATTGGCTTGATGACGTAATTGATCCTTTCCAGTTCATTCTGAATATCATCAACGGTGACCGGGTCTCCTTCTTCTTTATGGGTCATGTCAAGCGTGACACCGTCACTGAAAAACCATTCAAGCGGTAACTGGTCGATGGTCTGTGCCCTCTCCCCTCCGATCTCGGTGTTATAATGCCATGGAGCATCAACATGGGTGGCGTCGTGGGTCCCAAGTTTCGTGATGGTTTCCGTTGCCCAGCCTTCGTTGTTGCGAAAAAGATTTCGAGGAACATTAAGAAGTGTCTCTACCTGGCTGGCTCCATCGTCGTGGCTGTTGTAATCAACCTGTATCCTGAGAAAATCCGGAGTTCCTTCAGGGCTGTTCTCAATGGTTGAAGAGAGGTCAATTATTTTCATAGCTACCTCTTGTATAAAAGAGAATACCCAATAATATCATGAACATATTGCGGCTGCAACAATTTTTGTTGGAAGGATTACTGCTGTTTCTGTATTCCCTGCCCGAGAATGGTTTTCATGAATTCCCTGAAATCACTGTCATCCCGGTTAATGGCATTGTGCACACCGAACTTCTTGAATTGCAGCATACCCTCTGTTACCGATGCCAGGAAGAAGGCCACGGTGTGGGGGTCAAGGTCACGGAAAACGCCTTCCTTAACCCCTTCCTCGAATATCCGGGCCATCATGTCCATGAGTTCACCGGTTCTTCGGGTTATCTCGTTCTTGCCAGGATCCGGCTCATCGGAATCCAGGAACTCACCCTTGTATTCCATGAGTATATTGTAGTAATCCCGGTAATCGTTGTAAAACCTCAGGTAAGAGTCAAATGTTGAAATAAGCTTTTGCGGGGCGGTCTGACGTGACTCGGCCCCTTCCCTGAATAAACGGTTAAGTATATTCAATGCCTCATGGCATATGGTCTCGTAAATTTCCCGCTTGTTCTTGAAATGGAAATACACGGCACCCGTGGTCAACTTTGCCTTTGACGCAATAGTTCTCATTGATATGCCGTTGTACCCGTAGCGCAAAAACAGCTTTCTTGCGGTATCAAGTATCTTCTGTCTGTTGTTTTTTCTCATAGTCCTTATTGCCAGGTAGTATCCTACAATGTGTAACATAACACCGGTATGCCAACGGTCAATATTTTTTTGGATTACTGCAGGTAATAAAATGATATTTCATATTTAAGCACAGGGATGTTCAGTGTTTTTGGTTTTTGCAGTATTTTTATCTGCAAAGTCTTGAATGAACAAGCTTCAGGGTGTACATTTAGTGAGAACGCTCATAAATGGACGGAAGAATGCCATCAAAAGTAAATAAAAAAGTACAACTTGATCTTGAAACCATCATGGCAGCGCTTGAGCAAAGTCCCGGTATTGTCATGATAACTGATACTGATGTAAGAATAGAATATGTAAACCCCAGGTTTACCGTGGTAACGGGATATGGCCGTGATGAAGTACTTGGGAAGAATCCATCTCTACTTAAATCGGGAACAATGGATCCTGACACATACAGGGAATTATGGACTGCCCTGAATAACGGTCGGCAATGGCATGGAGAATTATGTAACAGGAAAAAAAATGGGAAAATATACTGGGAGTCAGCCGCGTTCAGTGCCATTAAGGACGGTAACGGTAATGTGCAGCATTACATGAAGGTTGCAGAGGATATTACTGAAAGAAAGAGATCACTGGAAGCCCTTCAGAGTTCGTACGAGTTTCTTGAAAAAGTGATGAACTCGGCAATAGATACCATGTTCGTACTGGATCTTCGTGGTGATATAATCATGGCCAACAGCCGGGCGGAGGAGTTGACCGGTTACTCCGTGAGAGAACTTGTTGGAATGAGTGCTGCACGGCTTATACCCGGTACGGTTTTTAACGAGGTAAATGAATACTTTTCTACAAGGAAGGACAGGTACGGTTCTGTAGAAGAGAAAACAACCCTTGTCAGGATAGATGGTGCCCGGCGTACCATCAAATTCAGGCTGGTCCCACTGGTACAGAAAAACCGCCTGAAAGGATTGATAGGAACAGCGGAAGATATTACCGAGCAGAGTGTGGCAGAGGGAGAGCTGAGAAAACTCATCCGTGCGGTTGAGCAGAGTCCCGCAACAGTTGTGATAACAGATACGGATGGGAACATTGAATACGTAAATCCCAAGTTTACCACGTTAACGGGATATACCCCGGAAGAAGTGATGGGTAAAAATCCCAGGATCATGAAATCAGGCGCGCAGCCGCATGAATTCTACACGGAGTTGTGGGACACCATAACAAGCGGCATGGAGTGGAGAGGAGAGTTCCATAACGTGAAAAAGGACGGTGACGCATTCTGGGAATTTTCTTCTATCTCGCCTGTTAAAAATGAAAAAGGTGAAATAACACATTATGTTGCAGTCAAGGAGGATGTGACCGAAAGGAAAAAGGCTGAAGATGCACTGATAAGAAGTGAGAACCGTCTCCGGGAAAGAAACGAGATAATAGAAAACGACCTGAAGAATGCCCAGGTAATACAGAATGCCCTTTTGCCGAAGGAAATACCCCGAAAGGAAGAATTCAAGATATATTACAGGTATATCCCGCTGGACGCTGTTGGGGGAGATTTCATTAACTTCCATGATCTCGGAAGAAATACTTTCAGCGTTTTCCTGGGGGATGTCACCGGCCACGGGGTATCAGCAGCGCTTTTTACAGCCCTTTTAAAGTTTACTACGCAGAAAATGGAGCCAGGGTTGTACCATTCTCCGGCAAAGTACATACTTCATATCAACGACGAGTTGATTGATATCATGTCGGGTTATTTTATTACTGGACTCTATGCCAGGTTTCATCGGGATGATGACGGAAGAACAGGCATGACCTTTGCAAGGGGAGGCCATCCATACCCGGTAGTGGTGAAAAGGAACGACGGGTCGGTTAAAATATTGAAATCGCGTGGTACCATACTGGGCATGTTCAATGAACTTGAGATAAATGAAGTGACAATTGACCTCGAAGCAGGTGACAGGGTGTACCTCTTCACGGATGGCCTTATAGAAGTGTACAATTCAAGCAGGGAAATTCTTGGAATGGAGCAATTGTCCAGTATAATTGGTGAAGCAATCCATCTTTCACTGGCCCAATCAATTGACCTGGTGTTGACAAACGTTAAGAAATACCAGGGCGGTGGTATCTTTGATGATGACATTGCAATAATTGGTATCGAGGTGCAATAAAGTGTATCAGCTCGAGTGATATTTCAGTATAGCGTATTCAAAGCCGTCAACCAGTACCTGGAACGAAGCGGCGTTGATGTTCTCAGAAACCGCGTACACCTTCCAGACGTCGTTACCATTGGTAAACACAATAGTCACTTCAACCTCGGTACTTGTCCCCCTTTTTGCATCCATGATGTTTGCCCTGTAATCCACAAGGGCCACACCTTCTATTTCGGGAAAAAGAGGGGTGAGTCCTTTCTTTAAGACCTTGGCAAGTGCATCAACCGGCCCGTTCCCGGTAGATGCCTCGTGGATCTCCCTCCCGTTAGACTCGATCTGAACCGTTGCCTCGGGGTCAATGCCGTTGTCGATAAGCCTGTAGTTATCCACCACGGTAAAGGGTGGATCATATGTTTTCAGTGCCCTTGCGATGGCAAGTTCGCGGGTTGCATCCTGTATCTCAAAATTAAGCATTCGTGTTCTCCGTCATATTTCTTCTATTCTTCTTCGCTTTCGCCTTCGCCGTACTCGTAGTCGAGGGTTATGGTATGCGGATAACCTGTATCAAGACCAGTAATAGACTCGTCTTTAACTTTCTCATTGTCCTTGTATATCTTTATACTTGCTGAAGTTGCACCTGCTTCGGCAGTAACACTGACCTCTAGATAATCTACATTTTCGATGTCTTCTTCGTATTGATACATATTATAGGCATCAGCAGTTGTATCGCCAAAATTTTTGATTTCGTCTCCGTTTTTAATGTAATACCCGCTGAATTCGTTGGAATTAACGATCACCAGTAGCCTGATACTGGTTCCTTCAGCGCTGCAACCCGTCATCAAGGATACGGGAAGAACAACTAATATAAATATGGCCATGTATCGAATTAATTTCATTACACTCCTGCCGTGTAAACCGGGGTTTACATAATAATTATAATGATATAAAAATACGTTCCTTCTTCAGTAAGTGTCAAGAAATTAACAACTTTTTTCATGCTAATAGTACGCCTTTAATTTTATCCTTGTTAAGGAACATACACCTGATGTATAGTACATAATTCAGCAGAAAAAAATCATTAGTGAAATTCCGGGTAAACCAAAATGCACGAACTGATACACGCATTTAAACATGCACTCATGATCACTTCGTTCGTATTCGTGATGATGCTAATGATCGAGTACATAAACGTGATCACCAGCGGCACCTGGCAGGAACGCATGGCACAAAAGCCATGGGGGCAATACCTGCTTGCCATAGCGCTGGGTGCCACACCTGGATGCCTGGGGGCATTCATGGTGGTTGCCATGTACAGTCACCGGGTGGTATCGCTGGGAGCCCTGGTTGCCGCAATGATAGTCACCAGCGGGGATGAATCGTTTGTCATGCTTGCCATGATCCCAAGAACCGCCCTGGTAATAACCGGCATAATGGCCGTCATCGCCCTGGCAGCAGGCGTCCTGGTCGACAGGATCTTTGCCTCCAGGAAAACCGCCTGCCTTGCCGAATGTGACGGGCTTGAAATACACCCGCCCCATCATTGTGACTGCTTCCCGCGCGGTAAAATACTGCAGCACTGGAAAACCCTTTCGTTGTCCAGGGCTGCGCTTGTCCTGGCCATGATAGCCCTTGCCATCATGGTGATACACGGAACCATTGGCCCGGACAAGTGGAACTGGGTGCGATACACCCTCATGGTTGCCCTGGGGGTTGCCCTGTTCATAGTCTCCACCGTGCCCGATCACTTTCTTGAGGAACATCTCTGGGAACATGTAGCCAAACGTCATGTTCCCAAAATATTCCTGTGGACATTCGGGGCCCTTTTCATTATACACCTGTTGATCGAGCACATGAACCTTGAACCACTGGTCAGGGATAATTCATATTTCGTTCTGTTCCTCTCGGGGCTTGTGGGTATAATCCCGGAATCGGGTCCGCACCTGATGTTCGTCACCATGTATGATAAAGGTATAATCCCATTATCAATTTTACTCACAAGCTCTATTGTGCAGGACGGGCATGGTATGATACCGCTTTTGGCTCATTCCCGTAAAGATTTCCTGCTGGTCAAGCTAATAAATTTGATCATTGGCCTGCTGGCTGGTATAGTGTTGATGTTGCTTGGAAGCTGACAAGGAGGTGCTGACATGACGAAGATACTGGTAACCGGAGGGGCCGGTTACATAGGTTCACACGTGGCACGCATGCTTGCCGAAAGAGGCTTTGTTCCCATTATCTACGATAACCTGTCCACCGGTTTTCGGGATTTCGTTGAAGATTACGATTTTATCGAGGGTGACATAGGTGATTACCAGCGTGTGCGTAACGTTCTTGAAAGCCATGATATCGCATGCGTGATGAACTTTGCGTCGTACATAGCGGTTGGAGAATCGGTAAACTATCCACTGAAATATTACGATAACAACGTGGCAAAAACATTTACCATGTTCCAGACCATGCTTGATACAGGTGTTAAGAATTTCATTTTTTCATCTTCAGCCGCGGTATACGGCAATCCTGATGAAGTTCCCATAAGGGAGGACAGCAGGCTGAACCCTGAAAGTCCTTATGGCAAGACCAAGTACTTCATTGAAGAAGTGCTGCGTGACCTTGACGTGTCAGACCAGTTCAGGTCAGTGAGCCTGCGGTATTTCAACGCGGCCGGTGCTGACCCATCCGGGGAAATGGGGGAGAGCCATGTACCCGAGACACACCTTATCCCGCTGGTGATACGTGCGGTGCTTGACCCGTCCTACACTATAACAGTTTTTGGAACAGATTATGATACCCATGATGGCACCTGCGTGAGGGATTACATACACGTGAACGATCTTGCCATGGCACATATACTTGCCCTTGAGAACCTCTTGAAAGAACCTGTCACGAAAGTATACAACCTTGGCAATGGCCTGGGGTTTTCGGTGAAAGAAGTTATCGACTCGGTAAAGAGGGTAACCGGTAAGGACTTTTCGGTGAAAGAAGGTGAACGGCGTCCCGGTGACCCGGCGGTGCTGGTGGCGTCTTCTGAAAAGGCGCGTGAGGAACTTGGATGGAAACCGGAATATCCTGAAATAGACCAAATCGTAGATTCGGCGTGGAAATGGGAATCACAGCAGCGAAGAAGGGGATACTGAATTTTCAGTATCCTTTTTTTTTGCTTGATTCAATAGTTATATCTACTAACCTGAGTCAATCGTGTAATACGATAAAACAAATAAAATCAGAGGTTTGCCCGTATGGATCTTCATTCGCTTTTCTATCCCAGGTCAATCGCAATAGTAGGCGCAACAGATACCCTGTTCAAGTGGGGTGCCTTCATCATGAGCAATATACTCGATGGAGGATTTACCGGGCCTGTTTACCCCGTGTCGGTGTCAAAATCATACGTTTTTGGACGTGATACGTACAGGTCGGTAAAAGAGATAGGAGAACAGGTTGACCTTGTGTTTATTACCACACCGGCTGCAACGGTAATGGATGTGCTCAGGGACTGCAATGACGCGGGGGTGAAAAACGTGGTGATGGTCACCTCCGGGTTCAGTGAAACGGGAGAAGAGGGAACTGAACTTGAAAAAGAAGTAGAAGGGTATGCACGGGAAAAGGGTATCAGGATCGTGGGTCCTAATACCATGGGTATTGTCAATACCCATTGCATGCTCTACGCCACCGGCTCCATCGTACGCCCTGTCCAGGGCGGTATATCTATTATAGCCCAGAGTGGCAACCTGGGGAACCAGATGATGGAATGGGCCGAGCAGGAAAAGATGGGCATTGCCAAGTTCGTGGGGTCGGGGAATGAAGGTGTGCTTAAGGTTGAAGATTACCTTGAATATTTCATGGACGACGAGGATACAGGGGTAATACTTCTTTATATAGAAGGAATTGATGACGGTAAACGTTTCATGGACGTGGCATTACGGGTTACACGAAAAAAACCGGTCATAGCCCTTAAGGCGGGCAGAACGGAGAGTGGCAGCAGGGCGGCGCAGTCACATACCGGTGCCATGGCAGGTTCATACAGGATCTTTGAAAGTGTTATGAAGCAGACGGGTATCATCATAGCACAGACCCCATCTGAACTGCTTACCCTCTCGGCAGCGTTTGACAGCTTCCCGGTTCCCGCGGATAACCGCGTGGGGATCATCACGCTTGGAGGCGGCTGGGGGGTGGTGACAGCGGATGAATGCGAAGAACGTCAACTCAGCATTCCTCCATTGCCCCACGACGTGCTGAAAAGGCTTGACCAGAGATTGCCTCCATTCTGGAGCAGGGGAAACCCGGTTGACCTGGTGGGACAGCCGGACATCGTCCTTTTCGAAGAATCCATAGAATACATGGCTGCGTCTGATGCATACGATGCGGTAATAACACTTGGAATGGTGGGGTCGAGAAACTTTGCGATACGTGCCGCGGAAGCTGCCATGAACCTGGGCAGCCTTGGCAGCAGGGAATACCAGGAATTCAGGAAAAATCTTGATCAGTACCAGATTGATTTTCTGGACAAGATAATACTTATCACGGAGAAGTACGGAAAACCCATCCTGCCGGTGTCCCTGGCGAAAAAAGAGGATGACGAAACGGTGCATATATTGAAGGGCAGCAGGCATAAGCTGATCATATACGGATCTCCAGAGGAAGCGGTGTTGTGCCTTCAGAAAATGTATCAATATTCACGTTACCTGGCAAAAAGGAGAGACAACAATGCGTGACATTATCATGACTGCTATTGAAAAAGGTCAGAAAGCACTTTCGGAGTATGATTCCAAGAGGGTGGTTGAATCTGCCGGGGTGATGGTAGCGGGGAACATGCTGGCAACCAGCAGGGATGAAGCGGTGCAAATGGCTGAAAAGACGGGGTATCCGGTAGTATTAAAGGGTTGCGCCGCAACACTTACGCATAAGACAGAACTGGGAATGGTGAAACTGAAACTGAAGACTCCCGAAGAAGTTGCTGCCGCCTATGACGAGATAACATCCAAAGGAGTGGAGCTTGATGGCGTGCTGGTGCAGGACTGGGTTGAAGGTGATAACCGGGAATTCGTGATTGGCATGACCAGGGATCCGCAATTCGGCCCGTGCGTGATGTTCGGGCTTGGCGGGATATTTACCGAGGCATTGCAGGACGTGTCATTCAGAATAGCTCCCCTTTCAGAGGTCGATGCAATGGAAATGATAGATGAAATAAAAACACAGAAATTGCTGGGTGAATTCAGGGGATCTCCCGCCATTGATAAAAAGATCCTCGCAGAAGCCATAGTGGGAATTGGGAAACTTTCTGCCGAATTTGAACAGGTGGCCGAAATAGACATTAATCCACTGGTTATCGAGAACAGTAACCCCGTGGCTGTAGATGCCCTTGTCATATTAAAAAATTGACCTGTTGCACTTTTTTTGATTTGACTGTAAGGTGTTTTTACGTTCAAATGGGAAGTGATAACAGCATATCATTGTAACCTGAGAGCATCCTTCATTTATTTGTTCCTGTTTTAAAAAAATTCTTCAAAAAGAATATCAAATGGAATATGTTGTGTAATAACAGTATTATTATTGTATGCTTGCAAATCTTAGCGCGTGTAATGGAGTAGAGACATATGGCAACAACGGTAAAGAATAAGAAGGTGGGACTATTGTTTTCCGGTGGACCCGCACCAAGTGCCAACACGGTAATATCTTCTACGGCACTGAACTTTCTTGACCATGGTATACCTGTTATAGGGTTTTATCGTGGCTACGAGTTTA
Organism: uncultured Leptospiraceae bacterium; assembly: GCA_964345775.1. Lineage (GTDB taxonomy): Bacteria > Spirochaetota > UBA4802 > UBA4802 > UB4802 > M55B154. The sequence continues at coordinate 44,359 of CAYFSO010000007.1, forward strand.
TGCAGGATTTTAATATCAATTATCCGAAGCTGAAAAAGGGAACACATTATACAGAAATAAATTACGAGATAACACAGGTAAGGAACGAAAGGGGAATATACTTGCGAACCTCGCGGGCTAACCCCGGGAAAGGTATAGATACCATCGAAGAGTTAAAGGACCAGGGTAAGAATGCCCGCCTTAGAAATATTATGGATGCCTGTGAATACCTGAACATTGGGGCACTGGTGTCGATCGGAGGTGACGATACCCTGAAAACGGCAAATTTTCTGCACATGCTTGGGTTCCCTGTTATACATATCCCGAAAACCATTGATAATGATTATTACGGTATTCCGTGGACATTCGGATACTGGACCGCTGTTGATGCAGCTCAAAAAAGTATTCTCAATCTAAAGGCTGACGCACAGGCAACTGACAGTTTTTTCATAGTCGAAATGATGGGCAGAAAAGCAGGCTGGGTTACATATGCTGCGGGTATAGCAGCAGAAGCCATCATGATGGTGGCGGCAGAAGACATCGTCGGAGATACCCTTGACCTGGACCAGATGGTAGAGGATATCACCAATACGATAATCGCGCGGGAGAACAACAGGAGGCCATACGGGGTGATTGCCGTATCAGAAGGTATCGTTGACAAGCTGCCCGACGAAATGAAACCAACAGAGACCGATAAGCATGGTAATGTACTGTACCGTGAAGCACAGATATCCCGCATACTTTCAGAAAAGGTTAAAGCCCTTTACACCGAGAGAACCGGTCTCGATGTGAAGGTGACCCCCAAGCAGATAGGTTACGAGACCAGGTCAGCGCCGCCCATCAGTTTTGATGTTGTGCTTGGCAGTATGCTGGGATACGGAGCCTACAAGTTTTTCTCCGAAGACACGTTCGGAGTAATGGTATCGGTCACAGATGATTTCAACCTGAAAGCTGTTCCATTCAGTGAGCTTATCGATGCTGATACACTGAAAACAAAATTGAGGGATGTTCCAAAGGGAAGCGATTTCTTTACACTCAAGGAGAGGCTTTCATACCGGAAATCATGGGATTAGCATTGAAAAACGAAAAATGCTCATATTGTTCCCGGGCAGGCCTGTTGCTGTTGCCGGCAGTTATACTGGTGTTATCCATGACGTTATATACCTGCTCCAGGGAACCCGTTACACCCGGAAAAGTATTAATGGAATACCTTGGCGAGACGTCACCGGAAAAACAAAAAAAGTATCTTACGGTAGACTCGTTGAGAATGCTTTCAAAACTTGGCAGCAAAAGCGGGGTACAGCATCCAATCACACTGCTTACCGCTCATCATTCTCCCGATGCCGAGTTTGTTATCCTTGAAGAAGAAACAAGGGATAGCAATTCCAGGATAAGACTGCAATGTACTGCACATCCAACTGAGAATTCCAGGGGGTTTACGGTATCGTATTTGCTGGTCAAAGAATCAGGTACCTGGAAAGTTGATCTCAGTCAAGAGTTGCGGTCAATGATCTCAGAATAATGAAATTCCCAGGTTTAAAATGATATCATCTCGAAGCTCACGGGCCTGCTCGTTATCAGGGTCATTGGTAAGAAGGTTAAGGCACGAGATATATGCCATGAAAAGGTCTCCTTTTTCATAATACAGGTTGATTATGTTGAAATGAACCTCTATTAACGAAGGATCGCATTTCAGTGCCCTGGTATAAAAGAAGATTGCCCTGTCGTAATCATATTCCTCCCAGTAAACACCGGCAAGGTTGGCAAGAGTAATGGCATGGTTGGGATATTTTTTCTCAGCGGCCATTAGTATGTTTTTGGAGAATTTCAACTTTCCCATTTCACAAAGGGTGATACCCATACCATTGAGCAGGTCGGGGTCATTACCCTGCAGCCTGAAACCGATACTGAAAAGATGGAAAGCCCGTCGATATTCACCCTGTTCAACCGCGTCATAACCAAATTCGATCAGCGTTTCGTTGTCCACGTCGGGTTGTCCCGTAAATTCGCTGCTGAGAATACATCTGAGCTTGTTCTGATAATAGAGGGTATCTTTCATATGTTCCCTACCACACCTGTTGCCATGGCATTATTACATCCCAACATTCTATAAGGAGTATGGCAAAGGGTATATAGAATGTCAATAGTATTTGGGTAAAAATCGTGCATATGCGTGGAATTATGTGAAAAAATACATATTGACAATAATTATTTGCAGTCGTATCAGTTAACAACATTTTTTTGGAAAATACTGTGCAAATCCCGTTGAAAATGAATTTTTTTTTACAGCAATACATTATTTGTCGTATAGATAAGTGACCCCTGTATTGCAGAAATTTTAATAGAGGAGAAATGTATGAAGAAGCGATGTATAACATTAAGCCTGGCTGTGCTGATGCTGGCTTTGGCAGGATGTAAAAGTGACTCGGATATTCTTGCCACTTATAATGATGGAACGATAACAAGAGGTGAGTTCCATAACTGGATTGAAGCGAAAAAATGGTCTGCTGAATCCATATTGAAGAGTAAAAAGCAGCAGAAAGATAAACTTGCCATGATGGCGGTAGAGAGAATTGCCATAAAAGAGGCAAAAGAAAGCGGGTTTGATGAATCCCAGGAATTCCGGGCAATTGCCGAGATGGCAACCGAATCACAGTTGATGAAGTTGCTTTATAACAGGGAAATAAAGGACAAGGCAACCTTTGAAGAGCCGGCCATAGATGTTCGTCATATTTTTCTGAAGGTGCGTGATTTTAAAATCCAGAATGGCAAGCGGGTCAACCTGTCAAAGAAGGAGCTGTCAGAAGCACTGTCAAGAGCCAGGGAAAAGGCAAATATGATCATTGAAAAACTTGGTGAAGGTGAGAGCTTCGCAGAGCTTGCAAAAAAGCATTCAGACGATTTTTCAAAGAAAAAAGGCGGTAAGATCGGTTACGTCGTCAGGGACATGCTCATGCCTGAATACGCGGATGCGGCTTTTCGGCTTGAAGAAGATGAATTCACCAGTCAGCCAGTGGTGACTGATAAGGGCATATATATTATCAAGGTGGAAGACAAAGAAATACTTGACCAGGATAATATTGAGGACGTGATCGATGACAAGGTACAGGTGCGTCGCCTGAAAAACCGTTTATTCAGGAAAACTGCCCAGGATTACCTGGATAAGCTCATGAAAGAAAAAGATGTTACCTTCAACGAAAAGAACGTATCAAGCGGTAGAAAAGACGCCGTGATCTTTAAGGTAGGTGATCGCACCTTTACCGTGGCAGACCTGGAAAAGCGAATAGAAATGTATAACATGCGTTTTAAAAGAAGGCTTCGCAATGCCGGGAAAGAGAGAATAGATGCAACAGGCGAAAAGAAACGTGCAATAGCTGAAAACACCTTCAAGTTCGAATTGCTCAAAAGGGAAGCCATGAAAAAGGGCCTGGATGAAGATCCAGACTATATCAGGGATATAAAGAGCAAGCACGACCAGCTGCTGGCAAGAGAGTACCTGCAGCATGCAGGTTCAGAGGGGATCAGCATTTCCAGGCAGGAGATGCTGGATGAATACAAAAAGAACAGGGAGCAGCGTTATTATCGAATAGAAAAACAAAAAGGGAAAAGAGCCAAAAAAATAGAGCCCTTCTCTAAGGTCAAAGGCCAGATAGGAGCGTTGCTGAAGAGAAAAAAACAATCTGAGAATATACGTAAATGGCGGGAAAAAATGTTAAAAAAATATCAATTCAGTGTAAATGAAGCGGAACTGGAAGGAGAATAAAAGTGTTATTTGCTGAAAGCCTGTCTTGACTTGTATTCAACAAGGGGCATCCTTTTTAAAAGTGCCCCTTGTTGGAACAGGTGTCCCCCGATTATCAAGTCATATTATAATGTCCACTCCCGCAGTAATGGGCACATGTACAATAAAGATCGAGCGTGTATATTAGTGGATATTGGGCATTGCGGGAAGTGCGGGGTCTTCTTCCTCTATTGGTTTCTGCTCGCCCTCAATTGATATGGAGTCGAAGGATTCGATCTCCAGGCCCAGTTCTTTTGCTGACTGGATATAGAAAAACAGTACATTGTGAATGCGGCGGATGGCTTCTCCCCTGTCAGCACCGTAACAACTGATATCCAGCTCGGGACATGTGGCTATAAATTCTTTATCCTGGGGAACAAGTTTTACTGATAATTTCATCACGTATCCTGGAGTAAATATTTTGAACGCGACCGTCTGCATGATTAATATCGACAAAAAGACATATGCACTTAATGATGAAAGCAAATAATTGTTGCAAGTTAGACGAAACTTCATCAGTCAAAAGAAAGGGGGCATGCCGTAATTATAAAAATTTATTTATTTCAAGTAATCTGGAAACAGGAAAGCCTGGTAGTGTGAACAAATTATTGGGAAAACCTGTCTGCAATAAATATATAAAATAAAATATACACAAATCAAATAAATATAGCATGGTTATTGAAACATCAAAATTTTTTTTAAAAAAATCCAAACTTATTTTGTTGACAAAAAACCGTGTCGTGTTTGTATGGAAGACGATTTCGAGGATGTGATACAGTCTCTTGGCTAAAAAAAATTATACGAGAGTTATACTGGCATATTCAACTATCGGCATTCAGCTTGCCGTAACGTTGCTGCTCTTCTTGTTTATAGGGCACTGGCTGGATGGGCGATATGGATCGAGTCCCTGGTTTATTCTGCTTGGAACGGTAATTGGAATGGGAGTCGGTTTTTACAACCTTATGAAAAGTCTTTCTGAGCTGGACAAGATGTTGAAAACCGGATTGGAAGATGATCAGGGCGATCAGGCTGAAAAAAGAGATAGAAGGAAGTGGATGTGACCTGTATCTGCATCACTTCTTTATATAATATTTACGAGGTGAACTGAGCTATGATTCATCTTCTTAGAGGATTTCAGACGTTTATTGCTTCAGGCGGCGGTCATGGTGAGAAGGAGTCGATGTATGATATAGTCTTACATCACCTTATGGATCACGCCATGCATGGTGGGTTTATTGGCCGAATAAACGAGTTGTATTTGAGCGAGAAGCTCTTCGGGATTTTCGACATGAGAATCACGAAAATGGTTCTCATGATGTGGGTCGTTTCCTTCCTTTGTATTATAATTTTTGTTCCTGTCGCAAGAAAAATCAAAAAAGATGTGTATGGATCCAGGTCCAGGTGGGTTAATCTCTGGGAAGTTCTTATCGGCTTTGTTCATGATGAGATAGTGGAACCGAATTTCGATCATCATTATGTAAAGAAAGCCATGCCGTATTTTTTAAGCATCTTTTTCTTCGTACTCTTTGCAAACCTTCTGGGCCAGGTGCCCGGAATGGCAACTGCAACTGGCAATCTCGCGGTAACAGCCGGACTGTCTATTCTTACTTTGCTCGGAATGCTTGGTATTGGCATGGTTAAGCAGGGACCCGTCGGTTATTGGACAGGCCTTGTTCCCAAGGGTGTACCGGGGTTCGTTATCCCGCTCATGTTCCCAATAGAGCTCATAGGGCTTCTTATCAAGCCATTTGCCTTGACTGTTCGACTTTTCGCGAATATGACCGCGGGCCATGTTGTTATAATCATATTTATTTATCTTGTTATGATGTTCCAGAATCACTGGGTTGGTATAGGCTCTGTTGCGGGTTCGTTGATGATCTACCTGCTTGAGCTGCTGGTCTCATTTATTCAGGCGTACATATTTGCTGTTCTTTCGGCTATGTTTATTGGAGACTCAATGCACGCGCATTAAGTGAGTCTTTTCAATAGAGAAGTGCTGTTGTACAAATGTACACGATTACGTAACTAAATTATTTATTACAAATACGCAGGAGGAGTCAATGGAATACTTAGGCCTTTCTTACCTAGCAGCAGGTTTCGGAGCTGGTTTAATCGTTTTTGGTGCAGCTCTTGGTATTGGAAAGCTTGCAACTGGTGCACTCGAAGGTATGGCTCGTCAGCCGGAGCTTAGTGGTGACCTGAGGACAGCGATGATTATTGCTGCTGCTCTTATCGAGGGTTTTACTTTCTTTGCTCTTGTTGTTACGTTCATGCTCGCAACTAAAGCTCCAATTCAAATGGCACCTGAGCAGCCAGCTGAAAAGCCGGCAGCTGAGCAGGCAGAATAATAATTTTAATGTACAGGTAGTTCACTATGGAAGTTTTGAAAGAAGGCTTACTCAAGGTTGATCCTGGTTTACTTCTGTGGACCATAATAACCTTTGTTGTACTGGTGCTGATTCTGTGGAAAGCCGCGTGGAAGCCGATAGTAGAAGCTCTTGATGCGCGTTCTGAAAAAATTCGCGGAGACATAGAAGCTGCGGAAAAGTCACGTCTTGAAGCCGAGAAGCTTTTCGAAGAGCACAGGCAGATGATGGACAAAGCGAAGGATGAAGCGCAGCAGGTGATCACCGAAGGGAAGAACGACGCGGAGAAGCTGAAGAATTCCATAGTTGAAAAAGCTAATCAGGAAGCAAAAGATATGGTTGAGCGGGCCAGGAAAGAGATTACTCTGGCTAAGGAAAAGGCGTTATCTGAGATTCAGTCAGAAGTTGTTACGTTATCAACCGAGATCGCTTCAAAGGTTATCGCTAAGAACCTTAAACCTGATGATCAGAAGGCCCTTGTTGAAGAGGCATTGGAAAAATTAAGGACAGTTCAGTAATACTGAACTGTCCTTATAAAAAACACACTTTTTAAAAAAGGGATAGTAACGTGGCATCAAATGAAGTAGGAAGTGTCTATGCGGGTGCGTTGCTGGAGTTGGCCCAGAGTGAAGATGTGGTTTCGCAGGTGGAAGAGGAACTTGCTTTCGTGGCCGAGCTGGCCAGAAGTGACAGGGACCTGATGATTTATCTTAACTCCCCGGGTATATCCAGCGAGTCAAAGAAGGCATTCATAGACAAGGCTTTTTCCGGTGAGCTATCTGAAATTATTGTTAATTTTTTAAAGGTGTTAATTGATAATGATCGGCAGTCTGACATCCCTTCGATCAACGAAGCGATGGTGGTTCTGATCGATGATATCAATAACAGGCAGCGTGTCACTCTCATCTCAAGCAGTAAGCTTGAAGATGAATTAAAGAATAAAATCATTAAGACGCTTGAAGACAAGCTTCAAAAAAGTATTGTTGTAGATGAAACAGTAGACGAATCAATTCTGGGCGGTATTGTTATTAAAATTGGTGATTTGATGATAGACGGGTCTCTCGTTAATGACCTGCAAAAACTGAGAGAAAAACTTATAAATAGCAAAGTCAGGAGTGAAGTGGCTTATGAAGATTAAAACAGAAGAAATAAAGTCAATCATAAGGCAGGAGATTGAAGGATATAAATCGGAGCTGGATGTCAGCGAAACCGGTACTGTTAT
>CAYFSO010000008.1:0-51689 GCA_964345775.1 uncultured Leptospiraceae bacterium
CTTCAAGCTGCCCCAGGCATTCACCCGAGACGATGGCCCCCTTTGCCCTGCTGTTGTTCAACAGGAATGCCAGGCGTTCTCCCTTTGAGCGGGGGTCAACCGGCACCATGATGGCACCGATGGTGGTAGCCGCGATAAGGCTGTAAATAAATTCCGGGTAATTCCGCATGAACACCGCGAAGGTGTCCCCCTGACCTATGCCGTTGTCAAGCAGCATACGGGCCATCCTGTTGGCATTCTGGTCGATGCTGCCATAGGTGAGCACGTCCTCCCCGTGTTCGCCGCGCTCAACAACGTATATTTCCGTATCCGGTACCTCGTCCGCCTTCACCTCGACGAAGTGTGAAGCGATTACCGGGTTTAAATGCGCCTTTGTTGCCATACAAGCCTCCTTAACCTCATACTTCCCCGAACGTTAATCCTCGATGGCACCTATAAATCCCCTGGTAAAGGTGGGGAATTCCTTCTCGAAGATCTCGTCCCAGTGTTCCTTCGTCCAGTACTTGTGCCGATCGAAGTAGGGGTCCTCCTTCGCCACGCTCACCGAGACGCTTGATACAAGGTCAACGTCCTCGATAATGTTCAATGCCAGCGCCGACATTGCCAGCGTGCTGAACACCCTGCAGTGCAAACCCAGCCGCCATGCCATGCAGGAGGCGGCACTCACCGCCATGTTCAGGTTCAGGTTCTTGAACTGGCAGCTGGGGCCCCGCGCCGTCAGCGATTCCATCTCCTCCGCCCTGTTCATCTCCGCGCAGGTGCGGTACCCGCATGCCCCGCAGTTGTAGTTGAAATCCGATTTCCGCTTGTCCCCGATAAGCATGAGGGCACAGGGCTCCTTGATCAGCTCCATGACGAACCTGCCGTCACGTGCCGCAAGCGGTGACATGTCCGCCATGGAATAGCAGAACTCGGCGATCTCCTGCATCTCCTCCGTGCCCACGGTGATAAGTTTTATGGTATTCTTCCTGCCGAACCTGAAGCTGTTATTGGCGGCCACCGCCATAAGCTCAACCGCCCGGTCAAGTCCCTGCTGAATAAGATCACTCATTTCCCTGATTGCCATATGTACCTCCCCCGTACCTAGCTGTATATTGACCGGAACTGGGGCCACAGCCGCCTGATGATCCGGTCGTTCATGGTACGCTCGTTGATCTCCTCGTACCTGAACGGGATGTCCCTGAAGGGGCTCTTCTCCGTTACCGAGATACCGATACCCACCGCGAACCCCGTCACCCTGGGGACGATACCCATCCGCATTGCCGCAGCCCCCGCTGACCAGTACACCCCGTAGTCGATGCCCAGGTTGCGTGCCTGTGACACCACCCCGTCGATGGCGTACGCCGCGTTATTTGCCCTGAATATGCACAGGGGTCCGGCGTAGGCCACCCCTTCGCCGGGGGGTATGCGCTCGGCCTCCCGCAGGTACTCGCAGGTAAGCTTCCCGCACATGTTGCAGTTGATGTCCGCCGGGTCGGTGACGCTTCGCAGCGAGGTGATTATGAGGACGGCATCGGCGTCTCTCAGTATTGCCGCGTCCCTGGGAAAGATCTTTCCCCATGCCTTGCTCTCAACTGCCATGTCTTCAATAGCCAGGCAGAGGTCTTCAATGTCACGGGGGTCATCCAGGATCTGTATGGTACACTCTCCCACGCCGCCAACCCTGGGAGCAGTGGTGCCCGATGCCAGCAGCAGCCGGGCCGCAAGTTTCACCGATTCCATCCTGTCATCCTCGAACTGTTTCATGCTTCGTTCAATGCTCATACTCCCCTCCTACAGGCTTATGTTGTGCTGTTTGGCTATATCCGGGTAGGCAGCATATGCGGGTTTCAAGAGGGGCAGCAGTTTCAGCACCTTGGGCATTGGCCCCTTCGCCTTGATCAGCCCCTTGGAAAGTGCGATAGGGAGGGACACGTCCTGCAGCCAGAACCGGTGACAGGTGTCACCGCTAAGTGTCATTTCTATGGTAGGTTTCTTGTCACAATCACCGCATACCACCGTCCCCTCGTCGGTAAGCCAGATGGCCCCGTCTGGATTGTTTATGGCGAACTTGATAATTATTCCCGATTCAACGTATTTTGGTCCTGCTGCCGGGTCCTTCAGCAGCGTTTCAAACAGTGATCCCAGAACCTCGTACATCTTCTGCGTATTCTCAAATACTGCCATGATACACCTCCTGGTTCATGTGTTTAATGTACCTGTTTCTTGAGCAGGCCATAGATGGCCCTGGTGAAGGACATAACGGCCCACTGGCTTGTATGGGCGGCCCTGTCAAGGTACCAGCGCACCGCGATACCGTGGTATACAGAGGAGACAGCCCGTGCCACCCCGTCCACGTCAGTGATGTTGAACTCCCCTGCCCGGTTGCCCTCTGCAATGGCATCAGCCAGCATGGCGATCCAGTTATCAACCCATTCGTGAAACAGCGAACGATACTCCGCGTCGTGGGCTGCCATGGCCATGCAGTCAAATAGCACCGGGTACCCGATATTCACGTCAGGGTCCTCCCAGTTGTACAACCAGCCGAATGAAAGCAGTTTGTCCAGTGGGGTCTTACAGGAATCCATGGTTTCCCTGCTCCTGGTGAAGATCCGGCCAAAGAATTCCCTGAAGGCTTCTTTAAAGAGTATTTCCTTTGATGCAAAATAATGGGCCAGCCCCCCCTTTGAAAGTCCCGAAGCCGATGCAATGTCATCCAGCGTAACCCGCTGAATGCCCAGCTCTGAAATGGTGCGAAGGGTTGCGTCCAGTATCTGGGCCCTGCGAAGGGTCTCCAGTGTCATGTTATGCATGCGGGCATACCTCCTTTTTACATGGTTGGATGTACAACCATGTAACTGGAACGCCGGTAGCGCATTGGGTGTATAACTGTAATGGTGAACTTTGGAAATGGCTTGCGGAAAAGAAAGGGAGAGCTGTATGCACGTATTTGATTGGTTACCGGTGCAACAGAAAGATACCGCAAGCCGACTGAACGGTAGATATACCGACTGTCAGGAATGTAATATATGTAAGACAATATGTCAAGTAAATTTTGGTAATTATGGTGTAACTTCGCCCACCAGCGACAGGTCCTCCTTATTGAGTACAATCACCTTCTTATCTTTGCTGTTTATATATATAGAATCCTCGAAGAAGCTGATAAAGGTGTCCCTGTCCACTTCAACCTTTGATCTTGCTACCAGCTTCAGGTTTCCATCAAACCTTCCCAGGTAATGCTGTCCATCATCAAAGAGGATGGCATACACGAAACCGTCCCTGGTCTCTACAAAACTTCGCCAGAAGATGTGGTCTTTCCCGTGTTTCAGTGCTTTCAGGGTTTTCCTGTCAACCAGGGTCAGCCTGTGTCCTTCTTTATGGCTGCCAAGATGGGTGATGACAATAACCCCGCCGGAGAACACGTCGTACTTTCGGCCGCAGATGTTGGTCACCGGCGAACGGAACAGTATCTTCTGTGACACCGCGTCGATCATGAACAGCTCGTTGTTGTAATGCCCCCCTTCCAGGTACTCCTTTATCTTCAGGTAATAGAGCTTCAGTCCGTATATCTTGTCATCAGACTTCTCTTCCCGAAGCCTGTCCTCCCGTTCATCCAGCTCAGCTTCCTTTTCCAGCAGTTTCTTCTTTGCCTCGTCCGGTTCTTCCTGGATGTCACGGCGAAGCTCATCTTCTTCTATCTCCTCTTCCTCTTCTTCAAGCTGTTCTTCCCGTTCTTCTATTTCCTCTTCCTCGCGTTCAACCCGGTCCTCCTTACGGGCGACTTCCCTTTCCTCTTTTCGTATCTCCTTTTCTTCTTCCCTTATCTTTTCTTCCTGTTCTTTAACCTCTTGCTTTTCTTCCTCTCCAAGTGGTTCATTTTTCTTCTCTGTTACTTCCCTTTTCCGTTCTTCCTGCTCTTTCTTTTTGTCCTCAAGTTCACGTTTCTCTTCTTTTAATTCTTCCTTTTTTTCTCTCAGTTCCTTCTTGTCCTTTTCCAGTTCCCGTTTTTTCAGGTCAACCATGTCCTTCCGTTCTGGTATGTTCTCATGGTCCCTGCGCACCTCACGCCTGGTCCTGTCATCGGTGATGGTATCCGGATCAAGGAGATCTGTCTTGCCCCGGTCGGGGTCACTGGTAACGGGTATGAGCATCCTGGTCTTTCCCGGCCAATCAGTGTACTTCACAGCAAGGCCTGCGTTCTCACGGGTGAGATATTTCAGCACTTTGTTCTTGTAGGTGCCGGAAAGGTATACCATGTCACTCCTGTACACGGCGTTATAATAGGTGAGAAAAAGAGCAAGTGCCCTCGCATCCCGCGTGGAATAGCCGTACATGGCAGAAAGGTACCCGGCAAGAATACGGCGTATATTCTTCACATGCCCCACCTTCGCGTCCCTGTCGATGGAGAAGATATCCGCACCCAGTTTTTTTCTTTCTTCACCTGAACGAGCATGTATGAGGGAATACTTCATGTGAAAACGGATCCAGCTGTTTTTCTTCTCATCAGCCAGCTTTCTCCCGATGGCCTTTATCTCTGCAACAGCCTCACGCTTGCTCAGCTTCCCCCGGTAATTCTGGAACTCTACCTTCTTCCCTTTCTTTATCTCTTCAACGTCAACCCTGTATGCAGATAACACGGAAAAACTGCATACCGTCATCATCACGGCACACAAAAGAACACCGCTGTACCTGTACGTCTTCTGGAATTTCATACCGTCCCCCGGGAAAAGCTGTATTTGGCCTGCATGGTACAACCGATGGATGCACATGTCATCTGTTTTTTGTTATGGAAGGATACGCAAGGCGGCATGAGGCGTAACAGGGGGTTCACGCGGAGGCGCGAAGAACGCGAAGAGTGGGTCAATACAGGTGTGTTTCGTTTTTTTCAGTATAGTGATCGATGGTTGTTGAGTTTTGTTTAATATATAGTTTTACAGGCCAGGAAATGCATGTATTTAAACCTGTAGCCAAATATATATCCCTTATTGTAAAAACTTGAATAGATTGAATAGATATAAAACATGAAGAAACGATAATAAACAAAGCCACTCTTCGCGTTCTTCGCGTCGTTGCGTGAAACTCCATTTTGCGACTGATGTATTTATAGATATACATGCAATACCATGAGCCATTCCATGAATATTTTATTTAGTATACACGCCCACCCAAAGCTTTGTAAAAAATTCTTGAAATACTTCATCACCTCGTCAATAATATAGACTGCACCCATTCCAAAAAGGCAGGCATGCATGGAACCTGAATTCAACGCAGACGAGAAGAAGCTTTACCTGGCAAAAACTCCTGAAGAATACATTGAAAGATCACTGGCACTTGATATCCCCGCAGGCCGCAAGGCCTACGTCACCCGGTACTGGCTGAAAAAGACCGGGTATACCAGTGAAGATATCAAGTACGCCCGTAACCGGAACCCTTACTGGAAATCAAGAAAGATGGAGGGAACTGCCGAGCGGAATCTTGCCCGCTCAATAGAGCACAACTACGGTGACGGGAACAACCTGGAGTGGAAAAGAGAACAGATACTGGATTTCATAAAACGAAACAAGAAGAAGAAAAACGGCCGGTACGAATACAAGGACTGGGAACTGGCCAGGCATTTCAAGTGCACCATCCCCACCATCCAGCACATGCGCCGAAAGACAAACATGGCCGGGAAGATCATCTCGGCCACACTTGGCAACGTTACTGAAAAACGGCTCCTCAATCACCTTCAGATGGGAGAGGGTACACTGCGTAAAATGATGAAACAGGCTGACCGCAAAAAGAAGTGATCAGGCCAGTACTTCAACGAACTTGAAGTTCATTGTATCAACCAGTCCCCTGTTACTTATCCGCAGCTGCGGCAGGACGGGCAGGCCAAGCAATGCCATTGTCATAAATGGTGACACCAGTTTACAGCCAAGCTCTTTCCAGGCCTCGTCAAGCTTTTCCACCTGCGCACGAACCTCTTCCACGGGACGGTCCGTTAAAAGACCAGCTACCGGTAACGGCAGCAATGCCAGCACCTTCCTGTCCTTCACCACGATCATTCCACCGCCCGCGTTTGCAAGCTGGTTACCGGCAAATGCCATGTCCTCGTCGTTCATGCCAACGACAAGAAGGTTGTGGGAATCATGGGCAACCGTTGAAGCGGCAGCGCCACCCGTAAGGCCAAACCCTTTCACGAATCCCAGGCCATGGGTACCGGTTTCATGATGACGCTCGAAAAGTGCCACCCTGGCGATGTCCTTTTTCACATCAGCACCAGCATTGCCGTTAACCACCTGGAGGGTTTCGGTAATACTTTTCGTACCAACCTTTGCCTCCTCTATTTCCATCACGCGAACATCTGCAGTGTCACCCGCAGCCTCTATTCGAAAATCATCGGGTGTTATAGTTTTACCAAGCTTAACGGTATTCTTTGACCAGTCGGGATAAATGACGGGTTCACCTTCTTTCAGCATTTTACCGCGCTCAGCAACCAGCTCACCCCCGATTATCACCTTCTCCACGCTGACATTTTCAAGATCGCTGATGAAGAGGATATCAGCAACCTTTGAGGGCGAAATGCTGCCAAAATCCTTATCCATCATGAAGCACTGTGCCGTATTTATGGTCACCATCTGAATTGCCGTCACCGGGTCAACACCTTCCTCGATGGCACGCTTCACTATGTGGTCAAGATGCCCCAGGCTTATCAATGTATCAGGGTGGGTGTCATCGCTCACCAGTACTGCCAGCCTGCTGTCTACCTTGTACCTGGTGATCACCTTGATGACTTCCTCCAGGTCATGCCACGCCGAGCCCTCCCGTATCTTGGCATACATGCCCAGCCGCATCTTGGCCAGGGCGTCCTCTGCGCGTACTGACTCGTGGCATGAACGGACCCCCGCCGCCACGTACGAGTTGAGCAGGGTCCCGGTTTCCGGTATGGAGAAATGACCGGTGACCGGTTTTCCCGCTTTCAGTGTCACCTCGATCTCCCTGTGCACTTCAGGAACACTGTTGAAGACACCGGGAAAGTTCATGAGTTCACCCAGGCCCGCAATGCCGTCCCACGTCATTGCCTCGGCGATCTGGTCGGCGTCGATCACCGCTCCCGCGTCTTCAAAACCCGGTGCTGCCGGTACGCACGAAGGCACCGTTGCATACACCCGTAACGGAACGCTTTTCGACTCGTCAATCATCAATTTCACCCCGTCAAGCCCCAGCACGTTGGCTATCTCGTGGGGATCCATGTATATGGCTGTTGTCCCGTGAGGCACCACCGTGTTGCTGTACTGGGACACGGTAAGCATGCTGCTCTCCACGTGAATATGGCCGTCCATGAAACCGGGGGAAAGGTAATACCCCGTGGCATCCATTACCGTTGTATTCTCATCAATGCACTTAGATGCGTCGCCCACAAGGGCTATCCGCCCCTTGTACACGGCAACGTCCATCCCTTCCAATATCTCTTTCGTATTTACATTCACCAGTTTCCCGTTTTTAATAACCAGTTCTGCCGCGCGCCGACCCATTGCAACGTCCGACAGCTCCATGGTAATGTTTTCAAGCGGAATAAAAGAAGCCATAATTTCCTCCAGTCAATAAAATCAACTGCATGCTACATGATGCGGTAAATATATCAAGGATATAAATATTTCCCATGTAAAGGGAATTTCGGGTTCACGCGGAGGCGCGAAGAACGCGAAGATTTGCTTTGTGTATTATTGTTTCGTCATGAAATATAGAAGTTCAATCCAGTCAGGTTTTTACAATTAGGGGATATATTTGGCTTCTAGATTGAAATTCAAATATTTCTTAGCCTGTTAAATCTATATCTTTAATAAAAATTAACAACAACCGTTTGATTTAATAAAAAACGAAACTACCCTGTATTGACCCGCTCTTCGCGTTCTTCGCGCCTCCGCGTGAACCCCCGTTAAGCATATTCTACATTAAGTACAAACTATCGTTTTATCATCTTCTGCCCGGTGACCAGCAGGGCGTCCCATACCGGTGAGAAGGGCGGCGCGTAGCCAAGGTCCAGATATGCGAAATCGTCAACCTTCATCTTCGCGGCGATGGCGGTGGCGATCACGTTGGTACGCTGGGCAGCCCCGTCTGTCCCGGCTATCTGGCCGCCGATAACTTTCCTGGTCTCATCATTAATGGTGAGCTTCACGAAAAGCCGGTCCGCCTTCGGACAGTAGCCCGCCCTTGATTTCCAGTTAGCCCCCATGGACGAGGCTTTTATACCCTCCGCGGCGGCCTCGTCATCGGAAAGCCCGGTCTTGCCCACTTCGAGGTCGAACACCTTCACCAGCTGTGTGCCAACTATGCCGGGGAACCGTTCGGTGGGAACCCCTGCTGCCTGCAGGCCGGCAACCCGTCCCTGCTTGTTGGCGGTAGGGCCAAGGGGCATGTACACGTCCTTACCGGTTACCAGGTGCTTCACCGTGGCACAGTCACCGCCCGAATATACATCGGGTATATTTGTCTCAGACTTTTCGTTGATAATGATAGCCCCTTTTTCAGTCATTTCCAGGTCTGTTCCCTTAAGGAAATCGGTATTGGGAGCAATACCTACAGACAGCACTACCAGGTCAGTATCCATCACCTGGCCACCAGCCTGGACGGCCAGTGACCATCCGTCCTTTTCAATTTTCTCAACAGTGGTTCCCGTCTTAATGGTAACCCCGTTATCTTCAAGCCGCTGTATGATACGGTCACGTATTTCCTGGTCCATGCTCATGGCCACGGATTCAAGCCGTTCAACAATGGTGGTATCAATATCATTGCTACAAAAATTTTCCGCAAGCTCAAGACCAATAAACCCACCGCCAACCAGCACCGCCGATTTTGGCTTTTTCTCCTCCACATACCTTCGTATCTGTATGCCGTCATTCAGGTTCCGCAGCACGAATACCCCGTCGTTATCTGCTCCCGGAATGGGAGGTTGAATGGCCTTTGCGCCGGTGGCGATCATCAGTTTTCCGTAGGAAACCTCTTTCTTTTCTCCATTATGCATGGCCGTAACCTTTTTAGCTTTAAAATCAACCTCCGTGGCCTCGGTATTTGTCATTATCTGGATGTTCCGCTTGTTCACGAACTTGTCCACGTCGATGGCGATGAGCTTGTTGTAGTCGGAGATGATCCCCCCGATGTAATAGGGCATACCGCACGAACCATACGATACGAAATCGCTTTTCTCAAAAAGTGCAATACTCATCTCTTTATTCTCTCTCCGGGCCTGCGAGGCCGCGCTCATGCCTGCAGCCACACCGCCGATTATCAACAGGTCATAATACGATTCCATACTGCCTCCATTATTCTTTCTCCTCCCTTACTGGGGAGGGCCGGGACAGGGGTGCGTTACGCTGCCTGAAATTACCCCGGCATCATTGCTGATATTATTTTCTTCCTTAACAAAAATATTATAACTCCATTTCCTGGCCCGTGCAATGAAGAAATTAGTTCTTGCCGGATACACAAAAATATGATCACATGCAAATTCCAATGATATATTGGCAATAACGTAACTTTTACCATTCCCGGGGATTAAAAAACATGTTTACACGATACCTGCAGTTCTTCCTGTCCAGTTACGCCGAAAGCGATTACCTTACCGAGGCAAGGGCCAGGCTTTTGCTCATATTTGAAACGGTATTTTTAGGGCTTATTATATTACTGCAGTTGTCAATGCTGGCAGTAGGGATCGACGATTTTTTCCGGGTATTAAAGATCACGTGGCTCCTTGCACTGGGATTTTCCATCAGCCTCTATTACCTGAAAAAAGGGAAAAACATTACTTCTGCGAATATCTTTATCGGCTTTGGGTCATTGACCGTCGCTGCCGGGTACATATCGCACCTGTACGTTGAAAAAGAATTACTTTTCTCATCGTACGGCATTTTCATCTTTCCCTGTATCGCACTCTGCACCATATTCAGCACAACACGCATGCTTACCATCGTATCAGCCTCCTTCATTGCGGTAGTAGCAGCAGTGTACACATTATACCATTACTACGCCATAGACATTGCCTTTAACGTGGCAACCTTTGCCACCATCGACACCATCTTTTCCATAATTATGCTCTACATAATATCACTGTTGATCACGAAGATATTCCAGAAGAACACGTCAATCGCTGAAAAGGAAGCACGGACAAGCAATGACCAGAACAACTTCATAAAGAACATACTCCGGGAAAGTTCACGCACCCTTTCCACCACCATGAACAGCATGACGGGTCATATCAACCAGTTCACCAGGAACACGCAGGAACAGGCCTCCATGATCGAAGAGGCAACTGCAACCTTCGAAGAAGTGTCCGCCGGCATAGACAGCGTTGCCGATAGCGCGGGCAAGCAGAACGAGAACCTTGAATCGTTGATGCATATACTGAAAGAACTTTCAGGTATGATAAACGATATGGACAACATAATTAATGATACACTCTCTTCCACCAAAACGGTAACTGACCAGGCACAGTCCGGCAGCAACGCCATGGCCGAGATGGAAGAGGGTATGAACAAGATCAGGCAGAGCTCATCCCAGATGACGGATATCATCAGCATCATCAACGATATCTCTGACCAGATAAATCTGCTGTCCCTTAACGCTGCCATCGAGGCCGCCAGGGCCGGTGACGCGGGCCGGGGGTTCGCGGTTGTTGCTGACGAGATATCCAAGCTGGCCGACCAGACAACCACGAGCGTTAAGGAGATCGAGAAGCTCATACAGGAGAACGAATCAGGCATACAGCGCAACATGGGCATCGTGAACAATACCGTGTCCACCATCAGCACCATCATCACAGGCATCAATTCCATCAACGAACGCGTCAAAAGCCTTGTTGACTTCACCAGCAAACAGGTGGAGACCAACGAAGACGTGAACCGGAAAGCACTTGACCTTACCACCCTCTCCGACGAGATCGACCGTGCCACCGGCGAACAAAAGACGGCAGTGGGAGAACTGGTACAGACCATGAGTAACATCTCCCAGATTTCCCAGTCAAATTCACATGGAGCAGAGGAGATGTCGGACGAGTCAGGCCAGATCATGAAGATGGTGGAATCCATCACCCGGCAGATAGAAGGATACGGACAGAGCAGCAGCAATGAAGATTAAGGTAGCATCACTTGGCTGCAGGCTCAACCAGGCCGAGATACAGTCAGTCAAGACCCGCCTCATGGACTTCGGACATACCATGGTCACCGGCAACAGCGACGCCGACGTGGTGATAATAAACTCGTGCGTGGTCACCCACAACAGCGAAAGAAAGACCAGAAACCTGCTGTCCCGGGGATTGCGGACAGTGGAACAGGATCCCCGCGGCATGGTGATCGTTACCAGCTGTTACGCAACCAGTATACAGAAGGACGGGAATGTCTACTATGTACCCAACGATTACAAGTACCTCATACCCGACCTGGTGGAGAACCCATCCCTGTTTGACTCGCTGGATGAGGCAAAAGCAGCCAGGTTCAGCTTCCCCCCTGCCACCCGTTCTTCACGCACCAGGATAAACCTGAAGATACAGGACGGGTGTGACAATTACTGCGCCTACTGCATCATACCATACGTCCGTGGTGGGCCGGTGAGCCGTCCGGCAGATGACATACTTGAAGAATTCAGGGTTCTCCTTGACGCGGGATACCACGAATTCCTTCTCACCGGCGTGATGATAGGAAATTACTCACATGAGGATACCGGACTTTCCGAGCTTATGGAGAAAATGCTTGCTGTAGAAGGGGATTTCAGGCTGCACTGCTCGTCCCTCTCGCCGCACGCGGTATCCGAAAAGATGATGGACCTTGTTACCCACCAAAAGATGGTGAAACACCTGCACCTGTCACTGCAGAGCGGCAGCGACCGGGTACTCCACCTCATGAACAGGAAATATACCACTGATCAGTACCGTCAAATCGTCAAGACCATCAGGGGCTCTGACCCCCTTTTCAATTTCACCACCGACCTGATCGTGGGATTTCCCGGCGAGACAGAAGATGACTTCAGGCACAGCCTGGAATTTGTCAGGGAAATGAATTTTTCACATGTACACACCTTCAGGTTCTCACCCCGTGAGGGCACAAAAGCGGCAGAAATGGAACAGACAGTAAGCGAACAGGAGAAAGCGGAGAGAAGTCATGAAATAATCAGTCTATCCAGTGAGCAAAAGACCGCCTGTTACCAGCAGTTCAACGGCCTCACCACCAGGATGTTGACCGAACCCTTCCGCAGGGGCTACACAGGCGGCTTCAACCAGTACTACGTTCCCGTGCGGGTATACGAAAAGCTAAAGAGAAACACCTTCTACGACGTGACCACCGCGGTATCAGATGACGGTACGTACCTGATAGGCAGGTTGGTTGATGGTTGATGGTTGATGGTGGATGATTGGTGGATAGTGAATGGTTGATAGTGTATGGTATTTTTAAACCAACCACCAACCACCATCAACCATCAACCATCAACCATCAACCATTCACTATCCACCATCCACTAAACATTCTTCACCGCCTCAAGGGGCACATGGGGATATACCTGGCCATGCACCGGCGGCATGGAGTTGTAGACCCAGTTCACGTCGATGGTTCCCAGTTTTACTCCACGGTGACGCCTGTAGCCGTTAAACACGCCGCGTACCAGCACGTCCTCCATCTGCATGGTCATGGCAAATACCGCCACTTCCTGTCCATCGGGTATCTGCGCAAGCTCTTCGCCGTAGGCGCCGGGAGAGAATGCAAGCCTGGTTGGATCGGCTGCCTGGCACTGGATTACCGGCACGATGACCGGGTACCCGTCCTGCCCCACCCATGAAATAAATTTCAGGGAGTCAAGCATGTTGAATATACCTTCTGCCATGTGGTTCAGTATTATTTCCTTACTACCGGTTGCCGCGCCCCCCTTTGCCATTTTAGTGGCCAGCGCCGACCGGATAATGCCTCCCATGGGAAGCCCCTCCTCTTCTCCCACTTCAACCAGGTTGAAATAGTATACCGTGTTCACCCCGAAATAGGTGTTGTAGCGGAACATGGGCTTCTCGTTGAACATCTGGTACTCCGGCCCCTCTTTCATGAGATGCGTGTACTCTGCCTTGCCACGCCACATGGCCCGGTCAAGGGTCATCAGCAGAAAGCCGGTTTTGGGATTCTCCTGTATGAACTGCTTGGAAAGCCCCTTCGAGAACTCCCCGAATACCATGCGGATCTCGTCTGCCGGCTGAAGGGAGGTGATAAGCGATACATGCGGTTTCCCGTCCGGATTTACGCATGCCAGCAGCCCCACCTTCTCGGTTGGCTGTAGCCTGTTGATCTCGCCCGGTTTAAAAGCTGCTCTTCTCTGCATTATAGTCCCCCCCTCTTAACATGACGTGGGATTATTTGTAGTATATGTAGATCTCTTTTTGTTTTCTTCCTGCCGGTCTCCCTGGTAACGGGTTGACCCTGTCCAGAGTACTATTGAAGGGTCAACCCCCGATGAGCGGGCAACCTCTGCCAGGTGCTGCATGTCCTCTTCCCGCATCAGGGCAACCCCCTCGAAGTCCCATTCTCTGTCAAGCCTTGTGTACTTGTCCAGGCAGAGATTGTTGAACGCACAGAGCTCCCAGCGGGTTACCACACCACGGGGCAGGGTTGCGATAAACGCGCCGATGCCGCTGATGTTCTCATCCGTATCGGTTGCCCCCGGAATAACGGGTGTGCGCACCCACAGCTCACGGGGATGCAGATGAGCCTTTACCAGGCCGGCAACATGTTGCAGGTTCTCCAGTATTTTCCGGTTACCGGCACCTGTATATTTTTTATGCGCATCCGGGTCGATAAGCTTCATGTCAAAAAGCACCAGGTCTGCATGGGGCAGTATCATGTCAAGGGCCTCTTCACGGCATACACCGCAGGTATCAATGGCGGTATGAATACCCTGCCGGTTCAAGGCCTTAAGCAAACCGGTGACAAATTCCTTCTGCATGGTGGACTCGCCGCCTGATATGGTGACCCCGCCGCCTGACTTCTCGAAGTACGACCTGTCCTTCACCAGCTCGGCGGCAAGCTCGTGCACCGTCCACTTTTTACCCAGCAGCTCCATGGCAGTTGATGGACATTCTTCGGCGCACCTGCCGCAGCCCGTGCACAGGTCACGGTTCACCTCAATGCCTTCATCCGTGAGTGCCAGGGCATTCTCCGGGCACACGTCTATACACGTTTTGCACATGATGCAGCGCGAGCCTATCCAGTGTACCTGGGATTTTGGGGAAATGCTTTCAGGATTGTGACACCATGTACATGACAGGGGACATCCCTTCATGAACACGGTGGTGCGTATGCCGGGTCCGTCCTCCGTGGACATTCGCTGTATCTCCAGGACGGTTCCCTTGAGCGATGTTATATCTTTTGCTACGGTCATACCATATCTCCCTAAAATTTGCTGTGGCTCACCCTTGCGATAACCTCGTCCTGCAGTTCCTTGCCGATGGTAGTAAAATACGCGTTGTACCCGGTCACGCGAACCAGCAGGTGCCGATAATCCTGCGGGTGCTTTTGGGCGTCACGAAGCATGTCAGGGTCAAGCATGTTGACCTGCAGGGCAGTCCCGCCGTTCTCGATGTATCCCCTCAGGAACGCCTTGAACTTGTCCCTGTGCTCGGGGTCTCTCAATATTGAAGGGTTGAACGTAATGGTATGGCTGGCCCCGTTGGGCAGCATATTCAGGTAGCCGTCCCAGTCACCCGGGTTGTCTTCAACCCTGCCGCCAAGGGCCTTGCCCACGGAGTTGGTGTTGGCGGTGGGCCCGTTGATATCGGCACCGTTTGACGGGCATATGGCGTTGGACAGGAACTGTCCTTTCTCACGCCCGTCGGGGCTTGCCGCCATTATAAAACCGTCACCTGCCCAGTAATTCCAGCTCAGCATACCCGGACGAAACTGCCTTCCGGTTGATTTCGTTTTGTATTTCCAGGTCTCTTCGGTCCAGAGTTCCATCACCTTCCGGGCCATTTCGTCCGCGTGATCATCGTCCTGTCCGTATTTCGGTGCCCTGTTCTTTGCCCTGGCCTGCAGCACCTCGTGTCCCTTCCAGTTGTCCTTCAGGGCCTGGATAAGTTCATCCATGGTGCATGCCTTTTCGTCAAACACCAGGTACTTCACCGCCAGCAGCGAGTCCACGGTTGTTGCGTAGGTTACCGCTTCAAGCGTGGTAAAGCTGATCTCGGCCGCACCCTGCGTGATGTCCTTCCCGCTTTCGGCACACCCTTTCACAAGGCATGACAGGTACGGGGTGGGATTGTACTCCGCACGAATGCGCTCGGATTCCTCGTACAAGTCAACGATCCGTCGTATAATATACCGGGTCTGCTGCACGTACGCGTCCCAGAACTGGTCAAAGCTTTCAAACTTGCGGGGATCACCCGTTTTAGGACCGTCCTGCGTGGGCTGTTCTGTTTTCCCGGTAATGGGGTCATAGACGGGGTGCATGTTCTTCCCGCCCGTGAGGGCGAGCTCCACCGCCTTTAACAGGTTCAGGTTGTTGTCCACCGTGCCCGAACGGTCGTTCCCCACCATTGTATTTTCAAGGCAGCCAACCGGGGCGTAGTCCCACACGTTCTCTTCGTTTACCAGGTGCTCTATGCCTGCCTTCTTTGCCTGGCGCATCATGCCGGCCATGGACCGTTCATCGAAATTCAACAGGAATGGGGCCCCCTGGCTCGATTCAACCATGCGCACCACCGTATCCAGCAGCCTGTCAGGTGTATTCCGGTGCAGCCGCACGTTGGGCTTGGGTTCCAGAATGGGGGTCATCTCGTCGATCACCTCCAGGATGGCGTAGGTCAGATCGTTGCTGAGGTCTTCCCCGTCCTTCCCCCTGCCGGATACGGTCAAAAGCTGTCCAAAGCCGGCGGTAATACCCTGGTTACCTGTACGGATCATGGAGTCATAGGCGGTATTGGCATGGAACCAGAAGCATTTCATGATCTCCTTGCCGAATTCACGGTCCATCCCCATGTCAATGGAACGTTTCCAGCAGGGGTAGAGGTACTGGTCAATTCTGCCGAATGATATACCGGGCCCCGGGTAATTTTCATCGGCCATGATAAGCATGTGGTTGAGCCAGAGAGCCTGCAGGGCTTCCCAGAAGTTTTTCGGGGGTTCCCACGGAACCCGCTCCAGGTTCTTTGCCATCTGGAGCAGCTCTTCACGCCGCATGCTGTCTGACACCTTTACCGCCTCTTCCCGGCAGACCTCGGCATACTTTGCGGCAACCTGGCCTGGCATAGTGGCAGCTGTCATCATGGCGCGCAGCTGTGCTCCCTTTGCACCTTTTTTTTCACGCGGGGTCAGAGCCCCGTACTTTTTCTCAAGATCTTCATGTATACCTTTCCAGCCGAGGGTCAGAGCCCTTTCATGGCCGGGTACCAGGTGGCCGCTTGTGGCACCGGAATTGCCGTAGCCATGGTCATGAAATCTCTTTACCCTGGCCCGTGATCCGTTTTTCCCCATGATCATCTTTGTACGCGTTTTCGCCTCTCTCTTATCAAGGCACATGGATGTCTGTATGTTAAACCGGGCGCCGGCAATAAGGTCACCGGGTAATATCTCGTGTGGAAGGTAGTTCACCATCACCTCACGGTTGAACCAGGCACGCCGTTGGGGGATACTCCAGCTCCAGAAATCCTTATGCAGTTTCACCGGACGCGCGGCCATGCGATAGGAGGCATGAAGGGTCTGCAGAAGGGCATAGGTTTCCGGTACAATGTAAAAGGTAAGTTCATTGTACTGCTCGTCCCAGGGGGTACCCGTGGTCCACGAGGTGTTCTCGTTATTCCAGGGCCGTTCCGTTCCCATGAAGTAATAGTCACGCAGCCATTGTATCCTGTTCGACAGGCCTTTCGGCTGCTTGATAAGCTGTT
This sequence comes from uncultured Leptospiraceae bacterium, assembly GCA_964345775.1. Lineage (GTDB taxonomy): Bacteria > Spirochaetota > UBA4802 > UBA4802 > UB4802 > M55B154. The sequence continues at coordinate 16,874 of CAYFSO010000008.1, forward strand.
CGGCTTTTTTCGCTGATGATTCCATGTGTGCCTCCTTACCGGTCTCCCCCGGGTGACATTTCCCTGAGATGTTTCTCACCATGATCTATGATCTTTTTCATTACCGTAACCGCCCTGTGGGGCTTCTTGTCACGGATGGCCTGGAAAAGTTCATGGTGGTACCCGAATACCAGGTCAGCTACCGTACTGTCCGTGAAAAACTGCGCGGTAAGATTGGTATATACTTCCCTGAACGAATTGATGAGAAGGGAATATACAGCATTCCCGCTGGCCAGTGCCACAAGATGATGTATCCTGAAGTCCAGCTCTACCACCGTCTCCACATCAGAACGGGACACGTCTTTTTCCTTCTGCAAAATTTCACTGAATTCCTGCAGGTGACTCTCGTCCCTGTTGTGTGCGGCCAGGCGGGCGGTTTCCACCTCAAAAAGATTTCGCATCTCAAGCAGGCTGTCGAATATATGCTCTTCAAGGGTTCCCTGGTGATAATTGACCAGCGAATTGAGCAGGGTAAGGGATCCTTCACGACGGTAATCGTTCACCACGGTACCCACCCTGGGTTTCATGGTGACAAGCCCCCTGCTCTCAAGCTCAACCAGCCCCTCGTGCACAACCGGGCGGCTCACGCCAAGCTGCATGGCCAGTTCACGCTCAGAGGGAAGCTTCTGGCCAATGGATAATTTCCCGGACAGGATCAGTTCCTCGAAACGCTCAACAAATACGTCCTTCAGGCTGTCAGCCTTTAATGGTTGCAATAGCTCTTCCATACACTCCTCTTCTTTTGGCAACTGGTAATACCAGCATACCAGTTGCCAGCTCCCCTGTCAATATTATTATCACCCGCGGGTGTAAAACCGGTACCCCGTAACTGCCTTCAGCTTTTCAAGCTCCTTTTTCAGGCCGGGTAGCACCTTTTTCCCTTTCTCTTTTTGAATAATATTTTTCTTCTCACCGGGGTCTTTCTCCAGGTCGAACAGCTCTGACGGACGTACGTTTTTCTGGTAGGTAATATACTTGTACCTGTCGGTTCTTACCGAGGTGATCCCCGGAATTGGTATTGGGAATACGGGAAAATGCTCATAGAGGAAGGAAGAGCGCCACCTGGTTTTCCTGTTCTTAAGAAGGGGCACGGCGCTTCGGCCCTGCATGTACGATGGTACCGGTATGCCTGCCGCCTCAAGCAGCGTGGGAGCAAGATCAATGTTGAGCACCATGTCCTGTATCCTGCGGCCGGGGTTTTTAACCAGGCCGGGATAGCGCACGATAAACGGTATACGAATAGATTCCTCGTAAGCCAGCCGCTTGTCATAAAGGCCATGCTCGCCAAAGAAATGGCCGTTATCACCGGCGTACACGATTATGGTGTCATCCAGTATTCCCATCTTCTCGAGTGTATCAAGCACCCTCCCAACCTGTTCATCAACAGAGACGACGGTTTCACAGTAATTCCTGTAGAGCATGTCAAGGGGGAGGGGCGCTCCCACGAATAGATGATTGTTGGTATACGTTACCCAGGGATCTGATTCAGGTGGAAGCTGCAGCTCCACGTCATCGTAAAGGTTGTCCAGGTGTTTTGGCGGCAGAAAACCAAAATGTACCGCCTTGTGAGACAGGTACAGGCAGAAAGGGTTTTCCCGCTTCTTGTCTATAAAGTCAACGGCGTAATCCGTGAGGTCTTCTGTTATGTATTTACCCTTTCGCTCCATCTCCTTTCCGTTAACAATGAGAGGACAATCGTAATAGACTCCCTGCCCCCCTTCCTTTGTGAAGGATACGAAATGGTCAACCCCGCGGAGTTCCGGTAACCCTTCACCCGGCATATGCCACTTGCCGACGAAGGCGGTATCATACCCGTATTTTTTCAGTATCTCCATGAACGTGATATTATCGTTGTTCCATGGCGTATGGTTGGTAACCACCCCGTGGGTATGGGCGTACTGCCCGGTAAGGAAGCTTGCCCTGGACGGGCTGCACAGCGACGTGGTAACAAACGAGTTGGCAAACATAACCCCTTCATTCGCGATCCTGTCCAGGTTTGGTGTTTCAATGAAAGGATGGTTCATACAGCTGAAGGCGTCCCACCGGTGATCATCGGTCAATATGAAAACAATATTCGGCCTTCTGGTCCTGGCTTCAAGACCTCCCGCCAGGGCTGGCCCCATCATGCCGGCAAGGGCTGCTCCCCCAGCCATTCTCAGAACATCTCTTCTTGTTATACTTTTATCAAATAATGACGTTTTACTTTTTTTCATCTGGCAATCCTCCACGTGCGTATTTGTCCCCGTATCATTTACATGAAAAGAAGGGTATACATGTCCATATAGAAGTAGTAGTACGAGTGCCCCCCGTTCCAGAGAAAAACAACAGTGAGAAAGAATCCGAGGAGGAGCACAGAAAGAGAAGACCACGTCCACCTGTATGACATATCACCGGTTCTTTTAACCATTACCCGGCTGCACAATATCCCTGATATGCCAACACACATGAGATTAACCACGATGGGACCCAGTATTATATGATGCAGCAACGCGAAGAGGACCTCCCCGGCTGAATAGATACCCACGAAGTCCCACAGTACCTTCAAATCCCAGACAACCGGTGTAACAAGGCTTGCCAGCAGCCGTTCACTGAAGGTGGCACCTTTAAAATATGCCATTGAGCTTACAAAAAGTGCTCCCACCCAGATGCTCAGGAACATGAATACAGCCGAAAGATGTGACAACAGGAGATGCAGTCCCCGATGCCCGATATTTTTTGAAAGGTCATAGGTGTTGATGGAGATCACCATGACAAGAAGTGCCAGGCCGGCAGGCAGCACCATCCTTTTAAACCTGGATGACTGTTCCATTACCCTACCTCCTCGCTTTGTATTTTTTATTTATACTGTTCACTGTTCACTGCTTACTCCTCACTCCTCACTGTTCACTATACACTATACACTGTTCCTATTCCACATCCACCACAAGGAGGGTCACATCATCATCGAAGGAGGACTCCATGCCTGTCCATTGTTTCAATTGTGCGGTAAGGTTGTCGGCAAACTCATCCGGTGTCATATGTTCACCGTGTTCCACCAGGGCAAAAAGCCTGTCCTCCGTAAACATCTCGCCTTCCTGGTTCCTGCATTCAATTATGCCGTCGGTATACATAACGATACGATCACCGGGAAGGACATTGAGTACCGTGGTCTCGAAATCCTGCCTGGGGAAATAGCCGATGACCCGTCCCTTCGCCTGTACGCTGATAAGACGCTTCTCGCAGCCTCTCCAGATCAGGAGGGGCCAGTGTCCGGCGTTTGCAACATGTATCTGCATGTTTTCCAGGTCCAGGTAAAAGCAACTGGCAGTCACGTACTGTTCGTACGAATACCTGCTGAGGGTGGTGTTCATCATCTGCATCAGCACATGGGGCTCGGTGGCGAACTCCCGGTTTTCCGCAAAGGCGATCTTCACCATGGCACTAATGATGGCGGCAGGTACCCCGTGCCCGGAAACGTCAGCAATAAACGCGCTGAGACCGGCCGGGTTTACCACATGGAAATCATAGTAATCTCCGCCAATTATCTCCATGGGAATATATCTCACTGCGCACCTGATCCCTTCCATGCCAGGCAGCGAATCGGGTAAAATGGACTGCTGAATACGGCCGGCTATTGTAAGGTCATGCTGCAGCAGCATGAACCTGCCGTGTGCTGCCGCCGCCTTTTTCAGGGCTATCAGGTTCTCAACCCTGGCAAGCAGTTCCTGCCTGTCAAATGGCTTGGATATGTAATCATTTGCTCCAAGCTGAAACCCTATCAGCAGATCAGACGGTGCATTCTTCGCCGTGAGCAGTATTACGGGCATCTGGTAATGAGAATACTGCTCACGTATTCTCCTGCAGACATCATATCCCGACACACCCGGCATCATCACGTCAAGTAACAGCAGGTCAGGCTCGTATCCGGTATCCATTTGTTCAAGGAATGAATCTGCATTATGGTACACGGTTACCCTGTACCCGGCTATTTGCAGCTGGTTGCTGACAACCTGCAGGTTCACCGCGTCATCGTCAACAACGCATATTTCAGCCTCGCTCAAATCTTTTTCTTCAACTATTTCAGCGGCATGGAACATATCAAATTCCGATCCATTGACCAGTCGTGAAGGTTCAGGAAAAGAAAGGGGGGTTACTTCGAGGGTGTTATCTGCCAGTGAACTATTGCCCGCGGGGAGAGAAAAGGAAACCGTTGTGCCTCCTTCTTCATTTGAAACTATGGAGATATCCCCGTCATGAAGCTCAACCAGTCTCCTTGTTATGGCAAGTCCCAGGCCCGCACCTCCGTATCGACGCGTAATTGAACCGTCTCCCTGCACGAAAGGCTCAAATATATGATCAAGGCTCTCATCAGCCACACCCTGCCCGGTATCAGTTACACTGAACCGGATCATCTTCCCGTCATCGGTACACCATTCGGCAGCGACAACCACCTTTCCCATATCGGTAAACTTGATGGCATTACCAACAAGGTTGTATAATATCTGCTGTACCCTGGTCTCATCGGCCAAAATGATACAGCCCCCCGGCACCTCGTTCCTGAGTTCAATACCCTTTCCGCCGGCCAGCGGTTTCAACACCGAGAGTACCACCCCGACGATCACGTGCGCATCTATATGCCTGCAATGCAGTGATATTTCATTATGCTTAAGGCGGGAAAAATCAAGTATCTCGTTCACCAGGTTTTCAAGCCGGCTGCCACTGTGTACGATCAACCGCAGGTTTTCCGCAATGCCGGGAGAAAGTTCACCTGCTGCCCCGGCAAGCAGCGACTCTGCCAGGCCGATTATTCCATTAAGCGGGGTCTTTAATTCATGGGAAGTATTTGCCAGGAACTCATCTTTCAACCTGTTTGCCCTCTCCAGTTCACTGTTGGCCTTTTCAAGATCATTGATGTACTGGCTCAGGGTCATCGCCATTTCGTTGAATGAATTCCCCAGCCGGCCCAGCTCGTCGGAGGTATCAACCTGTATCCGGTGATGGAGTTCTCCCCTTTCAAAACTCAACACCCCTTCCATCAGGCCCAATACCGGCGAGGAGATCTGCCTGCTGAGAAACAGCCCCACACCAATGGCGATCACAATGGCAACAAAAGTTGCCAACAGTATGTAATTCTGCAATTTGTCAAGTGGCTCAAGGACGGCAGACCTGGAATACAGCATGCGTGCCACGCATACAGGCCTGTCTCCCTGGAGCCCGGCTTTTGCAACGAATTCGTAATATCTGGTCTTGCCGCCCTCCGACGTGATCTCAGAAAAACCACTTGAATTTACAAGCCGTTCCAGTTCGTCTTCTGAAATTCGATCATCCCGGGAATCGGGCACAATGGGGATATCACCGATGGTAAGCCTGGCAAGTACCCTCCCGTTCAGTTCAGGGTTGGAAGAAAGCATTACAGCCCCGGCATGCCTGAAACCGCCGTCAGCCAGGGGTCTGAACATGGAGATCATGTCCATGGCATCTACAGAAGACGCAAGTACGTCACCTCCATTCATAAGGAGTACGTTTAACGCCGATTGCGCCAGTACCGATGTATTCAGCCTGCCCTCTGCAATGACCTGATCTATTTCAAGATTTTTCTGGTAATTGAATATAACAAATGACAATGGTAACGAGGACACCAGGGTGATGATGGTTACCGCCAGGATTATTTTGTTCCTTAAATTCATTACCACCTTTATCAGCGGAGCTTTTCAAGTGCTTCTTTTCGTTTCTGGGCCCTTGTATAATATATGCGTGCCACCCTGTTACCGGGATCGTACACGAGAACTCGATCCATTATCTTGATACACTTCTCATACTGCTTTTGCTTATATGCCGCTATCCCTTCTTCCACGAGGGCGGGAACCTCGCCTGCCACCCTGGAGCGTATTTCTTCAATAAGGTCAGCCGCCCCATTGTGATTCTCCCTTATGGAATCAAGAAGCTTCAATGCCCTGTAATAGTGTTCTTCAGACGACAAGTCCCTTGCCTGCCTGAACCGTGATTTTATACTGGAGATCTTCTCACTGTACTCCACTGCCTCCGGGTGATCAGGATCCATTGAAAGCACCCTGTCGAAATACCGTTCGGCAGAATTGATCCTGCCGGCCTCGAATTCACCAATACCCCTGGTCACCAGCATCTCCATCCTGTCCTCGTCCATTTCTTTTCTGCTGATATTCCACCGGGCGAATGCCGAATGGTTATAGGTAACCCCGGCCGTCCATTGTACCGTTTCAAATTCCCTGTCCGATAAAGGCATTATTGAATATTCACCTGACAACTGCACGTATATCATGTCAACCACGGGCATATCTATTCCCGCCCTGAATACAGCACCCGGCTTGTACGTTCTTTCCTTTTCGCCGAGCCGGTCCGTTTCCAGGTACATCTGAGATTCCCGGTAAAACAATCCGGCAAAAGGGTACATGGTATAGGACAAAAGAGTTATTCCGTATGTAACGCCGCCGCCGGCCAGAAACCCGTATGACCGCATGGTTGATTCATCGCTGTACTTAAGATCCCAGGTGGAATAACGGAGACCCGCGCCGGCATATATATAATCAAGTACCATGTATCGGAAAGAAAGGCCTGCCAAAAAACCCCTGTTCAACTGTTCACCGAAAGCCCCCTTCACGGAACTATACCCCGCGAATGGCGATATCAACACGTCATCTTTCTGCAAACCGGCCATAAGGCCTGCAGGCACGGAAAATAAAAATGATACCATAAATACCAACGTCAGCATCCGGGCTTTGCATGGTATCCACCCGGCATGTCGCGCTTTCCGTCCACGTAACGTGGTACTCACAGGGTTCTCTGGCACAGGCATTCTCATCCAATACAGTCATTTCATATTTATAATTCATTTATGCGTCATCCTCCCTCTTCGGGCAAGAACATTTTACCAGCAAGTACGTAATTAATGACCGGCAACTAATAACAGATAAAAACTTGACACGGCAACAGCAATTGCGGATATTTCTTTCATGATTATTTTTCCTGTTTATATTTTAATATCGTGGAGGTTTCCCAGATGATCGCACACCAGGTAACAATAGCAGCTACCAATGAACCGGGCAGCCTGGCCAGGGTCACCAGAATTCTCAACAGGGAGAAGATCAACATACGGGCAACCACCATTTCAACCTTCGGCGATCATGGTTTCATAAACCTCATAGTGGATCACCCCAGGGATGCCCAGAGGGTCCTTCAAAAAAACGGTCTGAATGCAGAATTGAGGGATGTTCTTGCGGTACTGATCGGGGATAAGCCCGGCGAGCTTGACAGGCTGGTACAGATGCTCAAAGAAGAAGGCATTAACGTAGAAAACGCGTATGGATTCGTCCTCGAAAGTTTCAAAACAGCTGTTTTCGTGGTGGACGTGGAAGACACGGAGAAAACCGGCAGGCTGATAGAGAAACACGACTTTCAGACCATCGACTCTGCCGCCCTGTCGTCCATCGAGCCATTCCATTACCTCAAATACTAACGTTGAACTCTTCACTGTTCACTGTTCACTGTTCACTTCTCACTTAATCCCTATTCCATCAAACCCGGCAGGTATAACGCAAGCTGCGGGAATGGTATCAGCAGCAGTGTGCCAATTATGAGGGCGATCAACAGCGGGATAACACCCTTGAAGATGACATGCAGCGGAATATCGCGGGCAACACCGCTCACCACGTAGACGTTCACCCCCACCGGCGGAGTGATAACACCAATCTGTGTCACCAGGACGATCACCACGCCAAACCATAACGGGTCATAGCCCAGCTGCAATACGACCGGGTAGAATATGGGCACTGTCAGCATGATCAATGCCAGTGAATCAATGAAGCACCCGCCGATAAAATAGACCAGCAGGATAAACCCTATTATCATAAAGGACGGTAGATTGATTCCCGAGATAAAGCTGGCAATATCGAAGGGGATACGGGAAACCGCGAGAAAATGGCCGAACACGGTTGCGCCTGCCACTATCACCAGGATCATGCACGATATCCTGGTGGTTTCATACAGTGAAGCTACAAATCCTTTCCAGGTAATATTTTTCCGCAACACCGCCAGCAGCAGGGTTCCCGCGGCTCCCACCGCGCCTGCTTCTGTGGGAGTGAATACACCGGCAAAAAGCCCCCCCATTACCATAAGGAAAAGCAGCAGCGTTTCCATTATACCGGACAGCGAGTAAAGCTTTTCACGGAAGGTACTTTTCGGTGCCCGCGGAGCGATATCCGGGTTCACTGTTGCCCATATGATGATGGCACATACAAAAAGAGTACTGAGCAATATACCGGGTACCATACCGGCAACAAAGAGCTTACCAATGGACTGCTCTGTCATAATGCCATAGACGATAAAGATAACACTTGGCGGTATAAGAATGCCAAGGCTGCCGCCGGCCGCCACAACCCCCGTGGCAAAACCGGCCTTGTAATCGTACCGCTTCATCTCCGGCAGCGTAACCGCCGCCATGGTAGCTGCCGTGGCGTTGGTTGAACCGCATATGGCCGCGAAAAAGGCACATGCGCCGATGGTGGCGATTCCAAGCCCCCCGGGCAGGTGTCCTATCACCCTGTAGGCGGCGTCAAAAAGCCGGGTACTGATACCCGCGTGAAAGGCTATCTGCCCCATGAGAACAAAAAGGGGGATCACCGTCAGGTTGTATGAACCGAATACTGAGAAAAAATCCTTTGCCAGCAGGTTAAATGATGCGTCAAGGGTGGTAAGAAGCCCGAAGCCGATAAACCCGATAATGGCCATCAAAAATCCCACGGGCATGCGGGAGAACACCAGCACGAACAATGCGATAATACCGGCAATGCCAACTACGGTGGGATTCATCTCTCAACCAGCCTGCTTACAGAATTGATACATTGCAACAGGAGCACCAGGCACAGCAGGGCGCAGCCAAGACCCATGGCGTACACAAAAAGATATATGGGCAGGCCAATGGTAAGCGACTCTTCACCACTGGCCTGCATGCTTAGCCCGTACAGGAAGCTTCTCCACGTGACACACGCGAATAGTACCGTACCAAGCAGGTTATTCACCGCTTCAACGACTACCTGTGATCTCATTGACAGTTTCTGTACGATAAAGTCAACGGCTATGTGTCCTTTCTGTATGGAGGTGTATGCCATGGCAAAGGAGATAACAACAACACCAAGCAGACCCACTATATCGTATACGCCGGGGATGGGCTTCCATGCCAGCCTGAGCAGCACGTCCGCCGTTATCAGCGACATCATAAGCACCACCCCGCCAGCAGCGATAATATTGAATATTCCCGCAAGGGAATGAAGAGCTCTTTCGATCCGCCACATACACCCGGAACCGTTGTATCAGTAATTCTCTATCAATTCACGCAGCGTTGATACAGCCTTTTTACCGGGCAGTTCTTTCGATGCCATGGAACTCACGTACTCGTCTATGACCGGCTGTACTTTTGCCTTCCACCTGGACTCCTCTTCCTTATCCAGTTCTATGATCTGGTTATCAAGGCCAAGGGTGTATTTCCTGCCCTCTTTATCCAGCTGGTCCCATTTTTCAGCGTGCACCTTCACCCATTCTTCGCTCACCTCGTCGAGAACTTCCTTCACATCGTCGGGAAGAGCGTTCCATTTCTCCTTGTTCATTACCACGAACATGGCGGTGGTATACCCAATTACATTACAGTCGGTTGTATAGTCGATAACCTCGGCCTGTCGCCATCCTTTAAGTGTCTCGATGGGAGCAAAGGTTCCCGCAACAACACCCTTCTGAAGGGCCTCGTAGGTGGCACCCTGCGGCATGGCAACCGCAACTCCGCCAAGTGACTCAACCACCTTCGCGCTCAGGCCGGTTGACCTGATCTTCATACCGTTCACATCGTCAAGCTTCTTCACGGCCTTCTTGGTGTGCAACAGTCCCGGCCCGTGTGCGTGCAGGTAGAGCACCTTCACGTCATCAAGCTCGGCCGGTTTCATTTTCTTGAAAAACCTGTTGGCAACTTTTGTAGCCATGTCGCCGCTTTCGTACCCCATGGGAAGATCAACCGCCGCCATCACGGGAAACCGTCCCCTGGTATATGCAAAACATGACATACCGATATCGGAAATGCCGTTCACCACCCCGTCATAACACTGGTCAGCCTTGGTAAGGGTCCCGCCCGGGAACACGTTTATCTTGACTTTCCCGTCCGTCTTTTTCTCAACTTCTTCTGCCCAGGCCATGCCCGCCACGCACTGTCCATGAGTTGCAGGAAAGAAAATACTGTAGCTTAACTCGATCTTTTCACCATCATCGCTCTTAAAAAGACCGCATCCTGCAAGTCCTGCCAGGGCAACAACAACCAGAACAACAATAATTGCACGTAAATAACTTTTCATTTGGCATACTCCCACTTGTTTTTCTGCCATTTGTACAGTCTGACTGGATTACATGTCAACGAGAAAATATAAAAGGGGTGCAGGACGTGAAAACTGAAGTGGCGGCGTCAGCCGTGCGGGCTGACACCGCCAACAGAAAGGTTACTCGTTCATCTGGTACTGCCCCTTAAGGGCGTACACGTGGTTCTCCCACACTTTATTGAAATTATCATCATCACGCACAGGTTTGTTGATCATCTTCAGGATCAGTTCTTCCTGTTTTTCCGTGTTCTTCTGGCCGGTATAGAGCCTCGTGGCATGGGCTGAAAAATCGCTGACGATGAACTTGAAGATCTCTTCCATTATCTCGTCTTCGATGTCGTAGATCTTCTTGTTCTCGCAGATAAGCTGGGAATACGGGATAAGGGTGAAGAGCTCACCAACTGTCAGCATGTAGTCAATATTGCCCTGCTGCGTTTCATCAGGGGTTGCCTTCGTAAGGAAATCGACGAAGGCCTTGATCTGCTCCCTGAACACGTCAAGGTTGGCAATGTTCAGACCGTCAAACGCCTTGTTATAGTCCTCGAACTGAATTTTTGACAGTCCCTTAGTGGGCCCCTGGTTGAACAGGAACTCATCGTTGGCAGGATCGTTTCGCTTCGGAACCTCGGCATAATCCCTGTGGTTGAACATGAAGTTCTGGAGGAACTTCACCACCAGTGCCATGTTCACGTGTGTAGTACCCTCAAGCTTTGGCAGCATGCCGATATCACGGATTGCCATCTCGAAGAAGGTATCCTGTTCAAACCCCTTGGCAGCTGTCACCTCGTGAAGAAGGTCGATCACCCGTTCCCCTTCCATGGTCACCTTCATCTTCTGGATGGGATTATACAGCAGGTAACGCCTGTCATCCGGGTTTGCAGACCTGAAATAGTCGCATGCCCTCAGGGCGAAAAGCTTCATGGCAACAAGCCGTGAATATGCCTCGGTGAAAAGCTTCTTCACGTGGGCAAAGTCTGTCACGTACATGTTGTACAGGCTCCGGTTTGCAGCATGGTCAATGGCCTCGTACAAGGAGTGCTCGCAGATACCAATGGAAGCCCAGCCAAGCTCGTACTTCCCAACGTTCACGGTATTCAGCGCTGAATCCCATGCATGGGGGCCCTTCGACACAATGTCAGCCTCGGTAACGGGATAATCATGCAGGGCAAACTCTGCGACATACGCCTGGCGCACACCGGAAGTGTCGATCTTTTTGACGCACTCGTAGTTGGGATGCTGCGTGTCCACCACGAAGAATACGTATTCGCCTGTATCCGCCATTTTACCGAATACCGATACCAGGGCGGCCTCGTTCCCGTTGCCGATGTAATACTTGTCACCGTTTGCCTTGTAGGTGCCGTCACCCTGCGGGTAGAGCATCATGTCGGTGCCGTAGATATCAGCCCCGTGCTCTTTTTCAGAAAGGCCGAATGCGAAGATCCCCCCGTCCTTCAACATCTGGGCGGTTTTATGTTTTACCTCTTCGTTCTCGCCCATCCAGATGGGGCCAAGGCCGAGGATGGTTACCTGCCAGGTATACCAGAAGCAGAGACCATAGAAACCAAGTATTTCGTTGAACTCCTCTATTCGCCACATGTCCCACCTGGAATCAGGGTCACCGTATCCGGACGGGGTAAGCAGGGTGGCAAATGCCTCTTCGTTCTTTATAAATTCGAGAAAATCATCGTACCATACCCTTGTCTGGTCTTCTTCCTTGATCTCTGCAAGGCCCTTGTTCTCAAAGAATTCAATGGTCTTGAGCATGATCTGTTTAGACTTCTCATCCGCATGCTCACGATCATATTTCTTTGGATTAAGTAGAATCATAATTCCTCCCTTCACACCTGTAAGAATTCACATTTTATAAATTAAGACATATCACTATTATTGTACACAAGTATACCCGGCACACAACACATATCCAGATTTTATACATCAAATTTGCATATTAATCCTGTCCAGCACTTTTCTTTCCTGCCCTGGCAACCTGTTCTGCCACTATTCGCTTAATAGTAGACATGTTGCTTCCAAGATAGACCCTGGAACCAATTATAATTGTGGGTACTCCCTTTGCCGTGGCATTTCGCTCGCGCGCCATTTTGAGCAGCATGTCCCTGTTTTCCTCGTCGAACCACACCTCGTACTTTTCAACGGTAAGGCCGGGATATTCTTCCGATAAAGCCTCAACACGTGGTTCCATCCTCTTACAGGCGGGACAGTCCCTGCCGTAAAAATAATACAGGGTCAACTCTTCGGCGAATACGGACACGGCGGTTGCCAGCACCAGCAGGGCAGGTAATATACATTTTACGATCCGTTTCATGAATACCTCCACTGTACACGCATAAGGCTATTATCAACAACCTGTTGCCACGCGCAACAATAAATTCAGTACTATACAACCTGTACACGAAATCATTCATACTTGGGGTGACCGGTCAGATCTGTATACGAACCCCCGCCTGCAGGGTCACATCTTCACCGTTACGCAGGTTCACCATGGTCTCCCCGGTGATCTTCAGCACGGTAAGATTCAGCTCAAGGCCGAATATCCAGGTGGGAAGGAAATAATCGGGACGATAATTGTTGGATGACTCGAAAGTGATATCACCAAGTTTATGCGGTGGAGAAGGCAATGCAGGGTCATCCGATGAAACTACTCCATCACCATCAAATTCCGTACTGAAAAAACCCAGGTTGCCCGTTAAACCAAATCCCGTATAGAAACTGAACAGGTACATGACATCAATATATGTCACAGCCTGAGCTGTTAATGACATCATCTTCCATTTGATTGATGAACTGTAATCACCATCAAATTCTGAAGTAACAGTATAATCCGTTCCGCTGACAGTATATGTGACAGGTTCAAGTTCTGTTTTGTAATTTCCAGAAATGTCAATGTTCCCGATCATGGCATCAGCCCCGATGCTGAATGTAAGACCGCCAAATGACAACAGGAACGGGATCACTGTTGTATCTTCGATATAGTTCCATCTCAGTTTGCCGCCAACCGAAAGAAAATTGTAATCAGTCAGGGAAGCAAGGCTTGACTCGAGATCAGGAATATACCTGTTATTCTTTAAATAAAAAAGCTTCCCGATCACATCGAATCCACCAGGCAGAGTTATACCTGCATGTATAACAGGATTTGCAGTAACACCCGGCAATGAACCTTCTTTTTCCTCTTCCACGTCACTATAATATACCGTGTTGGTCAACCCTGCACCTACCGCCACGCCGGCTTCGAAAATACCAATGGACGATTTTCCAATTGGATACCCCAGTATATTCGAAAGGGCAAACGAGTTAGCGATTATAGGACCATTTATATCAGACAGTTCCTGGAAAGCGTCCTCTGCTTCACTGGTATCTATGGCTGATGCATCGCCAGTTGATGGATCAAAAACTATAGATGTACCTGCAAACAGGTAGCCGCCCTGTAACAGGAAGAATACGCACACGCAAAAAAGAAATACTCTACATACTTTACCATTCATCATCAGAACCCGCATCTTCATTATATAAATTATTCTCTCCCCAACACACCTCATTGTCAATTTATTTAATCATCTTCCTGAACAGAATATCCCACTGTTCACTCTTCACTCTTCACTTCTCACTCAACTCCTCACTCTTCCCCCCTCACTCACCCCCTCCGTGTCTCAGCGCCTCCGTGGCCCCCGGGCACAACCAATAAAATAATTGACATACAACTTTCCAACACCTATTATTCTTCCGGTTGCCTGAATTTAAAATACCCCAAGAGGTTGTCATTTCTATGAATCTTAAGAACAAGATTCTCATCATTCTGGGCCTTTGCCTTATTCTCTGCCTTGGTTCCTTCTTTATTATCGTCAAGACCTTTGATAATTTCGAGAACCAGTTATTCGAAAAATGCAGAATAGAGGCACTTGTGGGCGCCCAGGTAATGAGCGATATCATTGAAATACTTATCAATACCGGGCAGCTGACAGAAAAACAGGTGTTCGACACCAACTATGTTGCCATACCCGGTAGCAAACCCCAGAAATTCCATACACGATACGACAGGATATTCGACCGAAACATTCAGACAATACAGGATGAGTTTCTTGAAGACCCCGATGTTGATTACGCGGTGCTTGTAGACAGGAACGGGTACGTACCTACCCACAACTCGAGGTACTCAAAACCAGAGACCGACGACATAAATAAGAACATCAAGCAGAGCCGCACAAAGCGTGTCTTTAACGACGCCGTGGGCATCAAGGCTGCCCGCTACAAGGAAGAAGGAACCATAAAACAGCTGTATTACCGCGATACCGGTGAAACCATGTGGGACATCGCCGCCCCGGTACAGGTACGTGGAAAGCACTGGGGTGCCTTCAGGCTGGGCGTGTCGCTGCAGCGGATCGACGAGATGAAGAACCAGATGATCATCATTGTGGGCATGACCATCCTGGTGATCCTCAGTGTCACCATGCTGATGCTCTTCCTTGTACTGCCAAGGAAGCTGTATGACACCGATTTCGATGTGCCCAGGTATTAAAGAACACCGCAGGTGCGCCGGGACACGGAGAAGCCCATATATATTTCCGTATAATATAATCAGAAAGGTAAATATGAAAAATACTGTATATGTATCATGTGTTATTGTTTTTCTTATATTCTGCATTTCCTGCGGTGGCAACAAGACCGTGCTGCTGAAGGACGTGCCGGACGCGGAGAATGCCGTTTTTTCACCCGATGGCAGGCTTTTTGTAACGGGAAGCAAAAACATCTACGAGGTGGTTAAGAACCCTGACGGCACGTTTAAAAAGATCACCATGTATGACGAGGGATACGATTTCACCGGCGTTGCGGTACGGGATGGTGTTCTGTACACGGTATGCCGCGAAAAGAAATTCTTCGGCGAGAAAAAGAAACTACTGCTTGCCGGCACAATCCCGCAACAGGGTACCCCCAGACTGGAAACCATCGCGGAATTCCCGGAGGCAAAGCTTTTGAACGGTATTGCCTTTGACGCGAAAGGACGCCTCTACATATGCGACCTGGGGGGTAAGATATGGCAGGTACTATTCAACGAAACCGCTCCCACCATGGTAAAGGAAAAGAAGCTCTGGTACGAACGCGACCTCAACGCCGCCAACGGAATTGCGGCGGTTGACAATTACGTTTTCGTAACCGAGAACAACTTCCTTCTCATGTCCAGTAAAGTACGCCGGATAAAAATGATGCCCGACGGCTCCTCCGATGTATCAAAGGTGATCATGTCCGGGTGGACCATATTCGACGAGATAACCCCCTACAGGGAGGGACTGCTCATCGCCGATTACAGCAAAGGCCGGCTATTCTACATAGACTACAACGGGGGTGTCCTTGGTGAAACAGGCAGCTGTACCCATTGCTGTGCATCATCCGTCATTCCCGCTTTTCCGCCAATGTTCAAGGATGACAGCCTCATCGTCACCGAGAAGGGCATACTGAAGGAAACCTGCACCGGTGCGGGCAACAAGCTGGTAAAGGTGGAGCCTTTCTGAAACAGTATTTTTCACCGCAAAGCCGCTAAGTACGCGAAGAAGAGAAACTACCTGGCGCCGCCGATCTTGTCTATCTCGATCTGGGCATACGCGGAATGGTTATGAATGGACTCCATGTTCTCAGATTCAACTGAGAACCACAGCACCCTCCCATGAGAAAGCAGTTTCTCTGCCACGTTGCGTACAATGTCCTCAACGAACACGGGATTCTCGTAGGATCTCTCGGTAATGTACTTCTCGTCCTCGCGCTTCAGGAGAGCGTATATCTCGCTTGAGCCGCAACTTTCAACCATCTCGATGATGTCCTCTATCCAGATAATCTCCCTGGCCCGGATGCTCACCGTCACCATGGACCGCTGGTTGTGTGCACCGTAGTTGCTGATCTCCTTTGAACAGGGACAAAGTGACAGCAGGGGAACACGCACCTGCAGGGTGTAATAATCCACCGAGGAGTCACCAAGCAGGGTACAGGTGTATTCCATCTTGGCTTCTTCTCCCGAAACCGGGGCTTTCTTGTTCATAAAAAAGGGGAATTCCATCATGAAATGCGAGGTCTGCGCGTCAAGCATGGAGTTCATGTCATCCAGCACCTCTCTCACATTACGGGTACTTATACCCTCCCGGTACTTGTTCAAGATCTCGATGAACCTGCTCATGTGAGTACCACGAAAATGATGGGGAAGATCAACGTACATGTTCACCCTGGCTACCGTGTGCTGCAATCCCTCGGCCCGGTCCATCACCACCACCGGGTAGCGTATATCCTTCACCCCAACCTTGTTTATGGGAAGGTTGCGGTTATCAGGTTCAGATTGTATGTCCCTCAATTCTTTCTCTTGCATCAATTCATCTCTCTCGTAAGTAGTACCGGACCGTTCACGGTAATGGCGATGGTATCTTCGAATTGCGCCGACAGCATGCCGTCACCGGTCACCGTTGTCCAGCCGTCTTTCAGGGTAATAACCTCGTATCCACCCTGATTGATCATGGGCTCAACGGCAAGGACCATCCCCGGTTCAAGCACCCTTCCGGTTCCCCTTCTCCCGTAATGGGGCACATTGGGATATTCATGCAGCGCGAAACCAACCCCGTGACCGGTAAATTCCCGCACCACGCTGAAACCATGCCATTCAGCGTACTCCTGAATACGGGCGCCAATATCACCCAGCCTGTTTCCCGGATGCATCTCGGCAATGGCCTCTTCAAGTGACTGCCTGGTAATGGAAACCAGCTTCCGCGCCTCTTCACTTACGGGATCAATGGTAAACGTTCTGCACGCGTCCGCGAAGTATCCCACCTTCACCACACCGATATCCACTTTAAGTATATCACCTTTTTTCAGCACTTTCTTGTTTGAGGGAATGCCGTGCACAACTTCTTCGTTAACCGATATACAGGTGGCGTGGTCATACCCCACAACAGTTTTAAATGCAGGACGTGAATGACTTTTCAGGATAAGGTCCTCAACCAGCGCATCCAGCTCAAGGGTTGAGATACCCTCCAGGCTTGCCCCTTCTATGGCATTGAAGATGCGGGCAATGATGATACCCGCATCCCGTATCCTCTTGATATCGTCTTCGTTTTTCCGGGCAACTGAGAGGCTTCTTCGGCGCTGTGCCATGGCAGCCTACGAGGTCTTTGCCTGTTCCGCTTCTTCTGCCACCGGTGCTTCTGATGGCATCTGCGTAATGCCGGTCTGTTCCTTGATCCGGGTTTCAACGGTACTGGCTGTTTCAGGATTGTCACGCAGGTAATTCTTGGCGTTTTCCCTTCCCTGGCCTATACGCTCTTCACCGTAGGAATACCAGGTACCCGCCTTCTTGATAATTTCAAACTTAACACCAAGTTCGAGGATACCACCTTCACGGGAGATCCCCTGGTCGTACATGATATCAAATTCAGCCTGCCTGAACGGGGGTGCCACCTTGTTCTTCACCACCTTCACTCTTACCCTGTTGCCCACTGCCTCTTCACCTGACTTCAGGGTCTCGATACGCCTGATATCAAGCCGCACCGATGAATAGAACTTCAGGGCATTACCCCCCGTGGTTGTCTCGGGTGAACCGAACATCACGCCGATCTTGTGCCGAATCTGGTTAATGAAGATAACGCTGGTCCTGGACTTTGAAATGACCGCCATCAGCTTTCGCAGTGCCTGGCTCATCAGCCGTGCCTGCAGGCCCATGTGGGCGTCCCCCATCTCACCTTCGATCTCTGCCCGGGGCACCAGCGCCGCCACCGAGTCCACCACCACGATATCCACCGCGCCGGAACGGACCAGCGACTCGGTGATCTCCAGTGCCTCTTCGCCGGTATCCGGCTGGGACACCAGCAGCTCGTCGGTATTCACGCCAAGCTTAGCCGCGTATGACGGGTCAAGGGCGTGTTCGGCGTCAACGAAGGCGGCGATACCCCCCGCCTTTTGCGCCTCTGCCACTATGTGCAGGGAGAGGGTTGTCTTCCCGGAAGATTCCGGGCCATATATCTCGGTGATCCTTCCGCGGGGAATACCACCGATCCCAAGTGCAACGTCAAGCTCCAGTGAACCCGTTGAAACGGACCCGATCCTCACCCGTGCCGAATCATCACCCAGCTTCATGATGGATCCCTTGCCAAACTGCTTCTCTATCTGCATTATTGCTGATTCGAGCGCCTGCGTCTTCTGGTTAAGTTCCTTTTGTTCTGCCATGTGTCTACCCCTTTGTTATCAATATATATTCAGCATTGAAAAATACCATGCCCTGTTTACTCATACGATATGTCACATGAATATTAAAAATTTTCACGTAAAAAATTTGAAAAAATGCAAAAAAATCCATTTCCCCGGACATGAATTACCATATCCCTGCAATTATGTCAACATATATTTACTATATTATTGTATAGTACTTTTTATTTGTCGAAGAAAATGCCGTGCTGCTTAACCCTTTTTTTCATGTCCCGTTCAACAAATACCCTTTTCCCCGTAAGGGGGTCAGAGCCCGTATAGTACTGTATGGACGAGAGGGTCATTGGCAGCGGGATAAATGCCTGGACCTGCTCCGGGACAAACCCGAAAACCCGCTTCACCCTGTTTTTCATTTCGCGCATTTCTTTCATTCCCGATCCGGGATGGCAGGACATGAGATACGGGAGCAGGTAGTACTTCTTTCCCGTCCCTTCTGCCGCGTTAAAGAACTCTTCTACAAATCTCTCCAGTTTCACAAGCGGTTTTTTCCTCATGGCGTCAAGTACATCTGTATGGGTATGCTCGGGAGCCATCTTCAGCTGTCCCCCCACGTGATCATCCACAAGCCGCTGCAGCAGGGCTGCACTTTCATTTTCCATCATTAAAAGGTCATAGCGGATACCCGATCCCACCGTCACATGGTTGATACTATCAATCCCCGCAGCATCGTCAAGCAGATCAAGCCACCTTTTCCCCGAAAGCCGCAGGTTTTTGCACATGGAGGGATACAGGCAGCTTTCCCTGGAACATTCTTCGTCCCCTGCGCACCACGTTCCGTACATGTTGGCCGACGGCCCGCCGATATCGGTAATATGCCCGGAAAATTCGGGGTCAGAGCCTGTTTCCCGTACCTCTTCCAGGATGGAACCTTCAGACCGTGACAGGACGCGTTTTCCCTGGTGCAGCCCCAGGGAACAGAATGAACACCCGGACACGCAGCCCCGGTGCGACGTAACCGAACCGCGGATCATGCTGTATGCCGGGATCTCCTCCCTGTAAGAGGGGTGCGGTTTCCTGGTAAAGGGAAGCCGGTACAGGGCATCCAGCTCTTCTTCATGCAGGACGGGGGACGGCACATGCAGCAGGCTGCGCCCGCCCGCCGGCTGTACCAGCAGCTGTGCATGCTGCCTCCGGTAGAACTCCCGGTAAAAAGCCAGCAGCGTATCATGTGAAGACATGCATTCCTCTTCGGCAGGCAGCATGAAGGCATCATCCGGAGGCGTGCGGGTGGCCGTTACCGTGCCGGGAATGCCGTCAAGCGCTTCTCCCGTTGACAGCCGGCGGGCCACATCTATAACCGGCAACTCTCCCATGCCGTGCACCAGCACCTGTGCCCGGGAGTCCTCCAGTATTGACCTGCGAAGCTTATTGCTCCAGAAATCGTAATGTACCATCCTTCGCATCGATGCTTCGATGCCGCCGATAACAATGGGAACATCTTTATACACCTGTTTCACCAGGTTGCAGTACTGTATCACCGCCCGTTCTGGCCGATGTCCTGCCTTTCCCCCGGGAGCATAGGGATCGTCGTTGCGTACCTTTTTGAAGGCGGTGTACCGCATCACCATGGAGTCAACATTGCCCGGGGCAATGCCAAAAAAAAGCCGGGGTTTTCCCAGCACGCTGATGGATCCGTGATCACGCCAGTCAGGCATTGCAATAATACCAACCCGGTATCCTTCAGCTTCAAGCACCCGGCCGATCATGGCAGCAGCAAAGGAGGGATGGTCCACGTACGCGTCCCCGCTGACAAGAACCACGTCCACCCGGTCCCACCCCCGCTTCTCCATTTCATCCATATTCGTTGGAAGGAATTCAGTATTCATATAAATTAGTTATTAGTGAATGGTGAATGGTGATTAGTATTATAAAATAACCTTGAAGCATATTCCGGAAACAGATTACTAATCACCAATAACCATTCACTATTCACCAACTAAAGATGCACCTCTACCTTCTCTTTCACACCGTTGCGTTTCTTGATGTATTCAAGCTTGTTCAACGCGTCAACGAAGGAGAGGATACCGGCAACCGAGATATCGATGTTGACACCGTTACCGAATACCTTGATCTTCCTGCCCTCGAACTCTTCTACCGCGGTAACCGTTACCTCGCAGAGGGCATCCGAACCGCCGGTAATTGCCACAAGGTTAAAAGACTCAATGTGGGCATTCGTCCCGGTGATCTCCTTCACCGCCTTCACGCCGGCATCAACCCCGCCGTTCCCGTGTGCAACATCGAAGGCTTCCTCACTTTCGGAATAGCGGTCCTTGATAGTAACCATTGACATAGGCGGTGAGAACATACCGGTAGATATCTGCACGTTGGTGACCTTGAAACGTCCCTTTTCCTTGTAGATTGCCTCGCCAACAAGAACTTCAAGGTCTTCATCGTATATCTGCTTCTTGCGGTCGGCAAGGGCCTTGTAGTACTTGAAGAAACGTTCAAGCTCTTCTTCCTCGAAGTCGTATCCAAGGCTCTTGAGCCTGTCAATAATCGCATGGCGTCCTGAATGTTTTCCCAGCACCAGTGTTGAACGGGTGATACCCACGTCCTCGGGCTTCATTATCTCGTAGGTCATGGAATTCTTCAGCACACCGTCCTGGTGTATTCCCGACTCGTGGGCAAACGCGTTTGCGCCAACGATGGCCTTGTTTGGCTGCACACCCACCCCGGTGATATGGGTAAGGAGCTTGCTGGTCGCCATGAAATTTCTGGTGTTGATATCGGTGTACACGTTAAACTGGTCACCCCTTGTCTTTAATGACATGACAAGCTCTTCCGTGGCGGTATTCCCGGCACGCTCACCGATACCGTTTATGGTACACTCGATCTGCCGTGCACCTGCCTGTATGGCTGCGAGGGCATTGGCACTTGCAAGTCCCAGGTCATTGTGGCAGTGCACTGATATGATGGCATCATTGATGTTTGGCACGTTGTCAAACATGTACTTGATGAAATCGTAGAACTCCGTGGGGATGGCATATCCAACCGTGTCAGGAATATTCACCGTGGAGGCACCGGCCCCGATCACTGCCTCAACCATGTCGGCCACGTACTGCCAGTCACTTCGCGTGGCATCCATTGGAGAGAATTCCACGTTATCCACGTAAGTCTTTGCCTGGCTTACCGCCTCAACCGCAAGCCTCAGCACTTCTTCCCTGGTCTTTTTCAACTGGTACTCTATGTGGATATCCGAGCTTGACACAAAGGTATGGATCCTCGGGTTCTCTGCGTTTTTTAACGCGTCCCAAGCCACCTGTATGTCCTTTGGATTGGCCCTGGCAAGACCGGCAACCTGGGCACCCTTCACCCTGTCGGCTATCCGTTTGACAGATTCGAAATCTCCTGTTGATGAAATGGGAAAGCCCGCTTCAATTACGTCAACTCCCAGTTTCACCAGCTGATCGGCAAAATGAATCTTCTCATCCATGTTCATGCTGAAGCCGGGAGCCTGTTCCCCGTCACGAAGTGTTGTATCGAATATTATGATCTTTTCCTTATCAGTACTCATTATTATCTCCTTAATCGGTTTTGTTAAAATTTCGCATCATGTGAGTTTTTCAACCAGCTTTAGCATACGCGGGAAACACATCCCGGGACCTCCGTTACGTAATTATTTCGTTTGCTGCACAAAAAAAGACCGTCACGGGATTCCGTGACGGTCTTCTGATTCTTCTATACCATACCTCTATCACGAAACCCCGTGTCTGGTTCCTCCAGCTAGTAGAAGACCGAGTAGCAGTGCTGCACACGCAGCGGTTGCGGTATTTCGTGAAATCATTATGAACTGATATTCCTTATAATAAATTGGTTTAACACAAATTAAGCACATGTGTCCGTAGTGTCAATATATTTTACGGCAATTAACAGAAAATTTATGAATGATATTTAGTGAGAAGTGAAGAGTGAACAGTAAAATTTATTATAGAAATTTTAAGGGCACCCTGTATATTGAGATCATAGAGAGTACATCATGCTGATACTACAGGAAAACACCCTCAGTGACAGTGCACCCTGCCCGTACCTGCCGGACCGGTTTATGCGGTACGAGTATTTTTTCGCCATGGCCGTGGGGGCGCCTGATCTTGAAAGGCTTCTTGACGCCGGATGGCGAAAGTTCGGCTATTACTATTTTCGCCCTTCCTGTGAAGGATGCAGGCAATGCATCCCTGTCAGGGTACCCGTTGGTGAATTCAGCCCGTCAAAGAGCCAGCGAAGGACCCTGCGTAAGAATGCTGACGTGCATGTTGAATTCAGGGAGCTGGTGTTTTCAGAGGAAGTCTACCAGATCTACTTCGAACATTCTCTCTCCAGGTTCGGGGAAGCTTCCGATCTTGACGAATTCCTGTTCAGCTTTTACCAGCAATCATGTCCCACCATGCAGTCAGAATACTATATCGACGATGTACTGGAAGCGGTAGGATTTCTGGATGTCTCCTCCATGGGGATCAGCACCGTGTATTTCGTGTACCGTAACGAAATGACCCGGCGGGGACCCGGTATTTTCAGCATATTGCGGGAGATAGAATTTACCCGCTCAATGGGATTATCATATTATTACCTGGGGTATTATGTTCCGGGTTGTTCGCGAATGGAATACAAGGCCGGGTTCAAACCGCTTGAAGCCTACTCATGGGAAAACGAAAAGTGGGAGCGACTTCATGATCAATGAACTCACCAGCGCTGGTCCATGGTAGTGCTGATAAAGTTATCCATGCTGTCATCGTACTGGGCCTCCATCATCACTACTGAATCGGCCTCCGGCAGGCTGCTGTTCGCAAAAACGTTGTTCCATGTCCCCCGCAGCTGTGAATTTACGAAACTGTTCATGCTGTCCCCGTAGCCATTGACAGCTTTATTAAGCGGCAGTATGGCCAGCAGTATCACTGCCGCGGTTGCAAGCGAGGCTGCGACGCCGACGAACTGGATTCTCCTGCTCCTGCGTTCTTTGAACACCCTTGCTGCCATCAAGGTGTTCCACTCTTCACTTCCCAGCCTCGATGTTATTTCCTGGTTCATTATTTCTTCACTTGTTCTCATCATCTCACCTCCCCGGCTGCTTTTTGCAGCATATCCTTTCCCCGGGAGAAACGTGATTTCACCGTACCCCTGCGCAATCCAAGCCGAGTGGCCACTTCCTCTTCAGATGCCCCCTGCGCCCGAAGCAGCACAACCTCCCTGTACTTCACAGGCAGCTTTTCGATCATCGTTGATAGAATATCCATATCCTGCATTGTTTCAGGCCCGCCTGTTATACCATCCATTCCCATTGTCTCTTCCCGTAACAGTTCCATCTTCTCTTCCTCGCGGCCAAGGCGCTTTGCCATCCGTAATGATTCGTTCCTGGCAATGGTATACAGCCATGAAGAAACGGCAGCTTCATCACGAAACTTACCAGCCGTTAAATGACGATACGCACGCATGTATGTCTCCTGTACCACGTCATCTATGGAATGGTAAAACCGTGCCGGCAGGTGTTTCTGCACGGCTGCCAGCACGGTCTTTTTCGTCTCACCTACGATATTGGCGAATTCCTGTTCGGTCACACTGGTATCCCTTGTTCCAGCAGTATATCAGAAACCACCGCCATGTTTTGGAGGACCATCACGACGCATCCTGTGCTTCATGTGTGTTTTCATTTTAGCGCGCTGTTCTTCGGTAAGCACCTTTTCTATTTCAAGCCTGTGCTGTATACGAAGCATGTGCAGGTCCACCTGTATCTTTGAAATATCCTCAAGGACACCGCGCACCTTTTTCAGATCCACGTTATCTTCAAGAAGCAGACGTTTCAGCTGTATCTTTTTCGGTGCCAGTTTTTCCCTGTAATCAAGCATGGTCTTTTCATGCCGTGTATTGATCTTGCCGATCTCAACCACCTGCTGATCAGTCAGTCCAAGCCGTTCCTTCATCATCTGCGGATTACCGAATGGCATATGCCGCTTCTCCATCCTGTCATGTTTTCGCGGGGGGCCGTCCTTCTTCCCCTTGCCCATCTGTGCGAATACTGAAGCCGGCACGCTTATCATCAAAACCGTAACCATTAACACCTGGATCGTTTTCTTCATTATCTCCTCCGTTACAAGCAATCTTTTCTGCTTTCACTGTTTGCCAGTAAGACCCCGAAAACCGCAAAAAGGTTCCATTAAAATACCCTCACGGGTACCTTGACGCGGCAAATGGTTTTGACCAGCCTGGTATTATAGATTATCATTGGTATTTTGATCCATAGAAGAAATACTTATTGGAATACTCTCAGCTATACCGATTCATCCGGTAAGGTACGCTTCTTCATCCACGTCTGTACCCAGGGATGCTATTGCCTCCTGTATAGTTTCGTACCTGATCAGTTCCTGTAACGTATGTACCGTGGGAAGAACCATTGGTAACCGGCCGTTCCTGTTTAACTGGAGAGCCTCGGAAGGTGTTATCCAAAGGTGTTCCGTTATCTCCTCCCCGTCATGCACCACGTCCTGCCCCGCGGGTGCTTCTGCAAGGAAAAACCGTGCATCGTAACGGATGGGTGAAAAATCAGGGGTGACCCATCGTGAGAGATAACAGAGCCTGTCCACCGCAAGCATCAGCCGTTCGCGTTCCAGAATTTCTTTGAAAGTGATATCTTTGGCAAACATCCTTTTGCGGTATTCACAAAAGAGTTCCTGTTTCCCGTTCCCATCGAAGACAACCGGTTGCCCTGATTCCTCGTAGGCAAACAGCAACCCTGTTTCCTCAAAAGTTTCCCGTATACCTGCAACCCACAGCGATATCCTGTTTTGAACGTCTCTCTCGTCATGCAGAATAACATCTGCCTGCCCGGTGTGCATACCCATGCAAAATTCCCTGAAACAGGGGAGATCATCCTGTTCTTCCAGTGCGCCGCCCGGGAACACGTAATTTGACGGAAGAAAGGAACTTTTCCCGTTTCTCCTGAGCATGAGCACCTGGAAATCTTCCCCATCGGGATTTTCCCGTACAACGGCTACCGTGGATGCGTTTCGTGGAGTTACTGTCATTATCGGATCCTCAACACCTTGTCATTCCTGCGAATGCATGACTCTCATAAATATCGTCCTTATTCTATTGTACCAAAATAATAACTGATGGCAATAACCGGCAAGTGAAAAAATTACCTTCTTGATTTTATCTTGTCCGCATAATAGTATGCTGTTTCACCTTATTCAACAGGCAGGTAGCACAATGGGACATCTGACACCAAAGGACGGCTACAGGCAGCTTGGCCGCAAAATTGACAGGCTGGCAACCAGGGCACCCTGGAATACAGCCTTCTACGAGATACTCTCGGCATTATATACACCTGGGGAGGCAGAACTTATCGTATCCATGCCTTACGGTCTTTCCACTGTTGACGTGATCAGCAGGGACGCCCGCATGGACCAGTCCACGGTACAAAGGCTGCTTACCGGTCTTGCCGGGAAGGGACTGGTAGTTGATCTCTACCTGGAAGATACCTTTTACTACATGCCTTCACCCATGGTGATCGGGATCTTCGAGTTTACCATGATGCGCAGCGGCGAAGGGCTTGATACCACCAAATGGGCGGGACTGTTCAAGGAATACCTTGGGGGCCAGGATGACTTCTACAGGGCAAACTTCGGAAAGGGTCAGAAGATATCTCCCATGAGGATACTCCCCCACGAAGGAACAGTTGCAGACGAAGCCTTCATGGAGGTGCTTGACTACGAGAAGGCCACCGCCATCATCGAATCGCAGGACCGCTTTTCCATCGGCGTGTGCTCCTGCAGGCATGAGAAAGTACACACCGGCGAGAAGGAATGCGACGTCCCGCTGGAGACATGTTCCTCTTTCGGGTACGCCGCCGATTACTGGATACGCAACGGTCTTGCCCGTGAGTCCTCCCGTGAAGAGATGCTTGATAACCTTCAGCGGTCCCGGGAACTTGGCCTGGTGCTGAATGCCGACAACGTGCAGCACAATATCACCTTCATCTGCCACTGTTGCGGCTGCTGCTGCAATGCCCTGGCCGGCATCAGCCGTCATGGCTACGCGAACACCGTTGTCACTTCAAGCTACATGCCTCATATAGACGATGAAACCTGTAACGGCTGTGGTGTGTGCGAAAAAGCATGTCCCATCAATGCCATCGGGATGCATGAAGATACTGCTGATAATAATAGAAAAAAATTTCCTGTCATAGACACGGAGATCTGCATCGGGTGCGGGGTCTGTGCCCTGAAATGCAAAAGGGACGCTATCGCACTTGAAACGCGTACACAACGGGTGCTGCATCCCGAGACCACCTTCCACCGGGCCATACTGCAAAGCCTTGAACGCGGTACGCTGCAGTACCAGCTTTTCGACAGTTCACGGTCGGTGACACAGAAGGTGATGCGGGGCATCGTTGGCGGCTTTCTCATGCTGCCCCCGGTGAAACGGGCACTGATGAGCGATGCACTGCGGTCACGTTTCCTGAAACTGATGGAAAACGGGGCACGGCAGCTTGGCAAGGGCTGGGCGGTTGACATATAGCTTTTGATCCGCGGGTTAGTCTGCATCCCATAAACCCTGGAGCCTTTTTTTCACATCGAAAAAATCTTCCCAGAGATGATACTTTATTTCCATACCGTCAAGGAACTGCGCCAGCATACCCCGGGCAAAGACGGTGGTGGCGTGCTGCGCCATGTTCAGGTCGGTGGGGCCGTCCCCTATGGCCACCTTCTCTTCGGCAGGGTACAGTTCCATGATGCGGGCCTTTGCAACAAGCTCTGACCCCTCTTCAAAATCCGACCAGACAGAAAGGTATTCCCCCGACGTATCTACGTCAGCAGCATGAATGGCGTGCACGCGCTCGGCCAGCGGGCCAAGCCGTTCACGCACCATGCCAACCAGCCCTCCTGATATCACCACCATGGGGACATGACGCTGGTCAAGGAAATCCAGCAGGTTAACGAAGCCCGGCCGAATTGTCTTGTCCCGCACATACGCCAGCATTTCGGGGTACCTGGAAGAAGGCATGGAATCCACTATCTTTCGTACCCCTTCCCTGATGGTAATGTCCATGTTTCGCATCTTCCCGCCGATATCCTCGTAAAGTTCCGGCACAAGGGTCTTGAACATTCCCACGAAAGTCTCTATAGAAGTTATGGTCCCGTCGAAGTCACAGAACACTACCTTGCTGAATTTATCCATGCCATCCTCAATTAAAAAGATCTCGCCACAGAGGCGCTGAGACACAGAGAAAAGAGAAAGAATTTTTATATCTGTCTTAAAGGTTTATTACAGCAAAATGATTAGCTGTCAAACCTTTCAGTGATCATGATGTGCAACAGGACAAAATATATCATGTCTCTGTGTCTCAGTGCCTCCGTGGCGAAATTTACCCGGGATCCCGTACCTCTATCACCGGCAGTACCAGCAGTCCCGTCACTATACCCGCCACGAAACCCATGGCGTGGGCCAGGTAGCTGGTCTGCGGCTCAAATGTAGAGGGCACCAGCATCACCAGCACAAACCCGACTGCCCTGAAAATACGCACGGGCAACCGCCGTTCCGTATCGTACTTCATGTAGAATACCAGCCAGAGTGCCGCCATGGCATATATCATTCCCGATGCACCCACAAGTTTTATACCCGGATCATACAATGCAACTGTTGCAAGGTTGCTTACCATTCCCATGATAAAAGAAATGACCGGAAAGGTGATAAACCCGAAATATGCCTTCAAAAGCCAGCCAAATACCAGGAACATGAAGGCATTTGACAGCAGGTGCAATAGGCTTCCATGTACGAAAACAGCAGTGAACAGGCGCCACAATTCCAGTTCGTCAAATATGGCGGCACCGCTTACCGGAAGCAGGCTTCCGTGATGATGTCCCGTATGCACCGCGCTTGCCAGGTAAAACAGCACCAGGCATATTATTGCCGGTCGCAGGTGCCTGCCGGATGGGAACTTCGATAGCGGTCCGGGAGGATGCAGAGGCTCCAGGTCATCTTCGAAATCCTCCACGTAATAATTTCTGTTATCCATCATAATATCAAATTCAGATCCCCATGGACTGGTAATCGCTGAATACCCGGCAGCTCCAGAATGGATCAACCACAAGCGAGCGTATACCATACCCTTCAAGCAGCTTTTCAAACCCGGGAACATGCTCATGACCGCATACGAAAAGTACAGGATCACCCATCACGTCCGACAGTTTCTCCATCCAGAATTCTTCCCGTCGTTTCCAGTATGAACGGGCAATGGCACGGCATTCGTCTTCAACGCTTCTTCCCAGTGAAGGGTCATGCACCAGGTCGGTACGCTCAAGCCCCCTGCTTTCAAGTACCCTGTCGCGTATCTCCGAGTAATACGGTATACCCAGGCGCTCCCGCTCGGCTGAACCGGGGTCACAGAAACGGTGCTCTATTCCCAGTTCAAAGGCCACACGCTCAACAATGGCCTCGCTTGAGAAGTACACCTCCCGAAGGTACTCCCGGTGAAACTCCTCGGCCAGTACCCGTATGCCGTATTTATGCACGGTAGATCGCAGGAGATCCCTGAACCGGTCGAACGTGTCTACAGGGACAATGGTATTTTTATACTGAACAAGATGATCAACGCCAATAATGTATATCATGCTCTTACTGGTACCTCATTATACAAAGATGGCAAGAAAAAAAATTTAATACCAGACGGCAACTTCAAGGCCCTCTTCGTCCTTTTGCGGCGGGTCTGGCAGGGAGCGGATAGCGTCTTTTCTTGAAAACACTATTCACTAAACTCATCTCTGTGGCTCTGTGGCCACTTTCATATTTTATCATGACACCTTCCGCATGATGTGGTACCATGCAGAAAACCGCGTATTTACAGGACTGATCCATAAAGAAGATAACCACGGGTATGGCTGTGGCGGCCGGTCTGCTTGCCCTGCTTGCGTATTACCGGGGAGGAACCGAACTGGTAATGGAAGGGCTCAGGGGTATCATCATCGGCACAATTGCGGGCACATCCATACCCGGCGGACCTTACATCTCGTTTCCCATAATTTCTGCCGTGCACGAAGCAGGTGCAGGAATTGGTACGGTCGTCGCATTTGTCACCGGATGGGCAATGAGGGGACTTGGCAAACTTCCCTTTGAGCTTGCCATTATGGGGACCAGGTTTACCCTGGTACGGATGCTGTTGTTTGCAGTTTTCCCGGTAATCGCCGGGTGGATCGCTTACGTGGTACTGTGATGATCAGAACCGAACCTGCTTCCCGGGGAACTGTTCTGATAGTTTTTGTGTAATGGATTCCTGCTCTTCGGGTGCAACCACTGGTTCGATGGTGCTGACAGGACGACCGCAGGCATCACGGTCAGACTGGTAGTCCATCACGTAACCGGGTACCCCAACGAAACGGAAGCGGCCTTCACCGGTCAGGTGACTTCCCACCTTAACCTCGCCAAGGTAATAGAGTATTTCCCTGCTCCCGCAGTCGAGACAGCCTTCTTCGATTATGGTATAATTGAACGCGCATCCCTGTACCCTCGTACCGGGTTCCATGTGCACGTACGATATAATATTTTCAGTCACTTCAAGGGCGGCACCCTGTTCTGTATTGGACATTACTTCCCCCAGCTCCATTAGTTATTATATAGTATAACTATATTACTTATCAGCACTGCTAACAAGTAATATCACAAGGGCCTCCCGTGTCAACAGCTTTATTCGGATGCCCGGTATCTTAAAATGTAACTGGAATGACGGATCAGGGAAGAAATATCACTGGTCCCCGGCAAGTACGTGGTGTAATACACGGCTCATCTCGTCGATCCGGTACGGCTTGGCCATGACCCCGTCAAAGCCATACTCCCTGTAATTGGCCATTACCGCCACTTCGGAATAACCGCTTGAGACAATGGCCTTTACCCGGTCATCAATTTCACGTATTTCCTCTATTGTTTCCCTGCCACCCTTTCCACCGGGTATGGTAAGATCAAGTATTACGAGCTTGTAAGGATCGTTCGCCTGTACTGCGTTCTTGAACATTTCAATTGCCTGGTCACCGTTTTCGGCAGTTGAAACATCGTATCCCAGCGATGAAAGCATACGGGCGGCCACCCTTCTCAGCGAGATATCATCATCCATGAGAAGAATTTTACCGCTCCCCTCAACCGGCTTTTCCTGTACTTTTCGGCGCTGGCTGTCGGGGGATCCTGCCGCGGGCAGGTACATGAGGAACTCTGCCCCCTCTCCAGGTTGGGAATCAACTTCTATGTGTCCCCCGTGCCGCTTGATCACCGAGTACACCACCGAAAGGCCAAGGCCATGGCCATTGTCCCTGGTGGTAAAATATGGATCAAAAATGTTATCCACATGTTCACTGCTTATGCCGGTACCGGTATCCCTGATGGATATGGCCACGTATTCACCCGGCTGCAGGGGAAGCCCGGTGTCCGCGTTGACGCTTTCGTTATGCGCGCTTATGAGTATTTCTCCTCCTCCAGGCATGGCCTGCTTGGCATTCATTATAAGATTCTGTATCACCTGGCTCACCTGTTCACGGTCTGCTTTTACCTGGGTCAGGTTTTCATGAAAATGATAGGTACAGCTGATACTGGAACCGGTGAGGATAAAGCTGGTGGAATCGGCAATGATCTCCCTGACCGATGCTTCACCCTTGATGGGTGACCCGCCCCTGGCAAACGTGAGGAACTGGGCGGTGAGCCCCTTTGCCCGGTACGCGGCATCCTCGGCCTCTTTCAAAAGATTCTCGTAATCCGGGTCATCAGGGTTTACCAGCCTGGCAAGGGAGATGTTCCCCAGGATGGCGGTGAGTATATTGTTGAAATCATGGGCAATACCACCGGCCAGCACCCCTATGGATTCAAGCCGCTGCATCCTGCGGAGCTCGTCCTCCATCCTGTACCGTTCGGTGATGTCCCTGAATTCGGTTACCCGGACTGTTCTGCCATAGAAAAGGGTATTTCTGCCCTGTATCTCCAGCGGATAGGTGGAACCGTCCTTGCGTGATCCATATACCGTGTAGGGCTTATCGTATCCCTTAACGATACGTTCCATTACCTGGTCCCTGTATTCGGGTGCGACAAGCAGCAGGCCGTTCATGCCGATCAGTTCATCATAAGAGTAACCGGTAATATCACACAGGCCCCTGTTACATTCAAGAATGACCCCTTTATCGTGGATCCCTATCCCCCCGAAGGAGGCCTCGTGCAGGGCCCTGAACCGTTCTTCGCTTTCTTTCAGCTGCTGTTCCGCGGTCTTGCGGTCGGTTATATCACGGATAGAGCCTGAAGCCCGAACGGCTTTCCCTTCACTGTTCCAGATACCCCGGCCAACCGCGTTGAACCAGCGGTACCGGCCGCTCTTTGTCCGCATCCTGAATTCCACGTCATATGTACCTCGATTTATGAGAAAATCACGTACCACGTTCAGCACGTGATCCCTTTCATCAGGATGAAGCAGGTCAACCCAGGTGCCAAGCTTGTGGGGGAACTGGTCATAATCATTTTCACTATACCCGAGCAACCTCTTGAACTGCGAGGAAAACCACATGTCATTATCGAGATTCATGGGGTCTTCCGGGTCAAGCTTCACGTCCCACAGGCCGTCCTGTGCACCCTCAACCGCCATGGTGAGGCGGACCATCATCTCGTCAACCTGCCGGGTGGATTCCATGCGCCTGGTTATATCTTCCATGAACACCATGGCGGCATTCTCCCCTTCCCATGTAACAGAATTAACCCGCATGCGCACCCATACAGTAGAGCCGTTCTTTTGAACCGCCCTGCATTTATATGATTCTATAAAATTCTCACCGTTTACCCGCTTGCGGTAATTTTCCATCACGAAGGGGCGATCCGCTGTATGCACCATGTCAAATATGTTCATTGAAAGGAGTTCGTCCCTGTTGTACCCGGATATGAGTTCCATTCCCCGGTTGGCATATACCGTGGTTACACCCGCGAAGATCACTATCCCCTCGGATACGTTATCGACCAGGTCTACTAACCTGTTGCCATGATCATGGGCGTTGTGGCTCGAAGAAGAAGACATACATTCCATTCCCTGTGCATGGTTATTAATATTGGTTATTACTAAAAGTATACCTCTTTATAATGATAATTGTAAAGCAAGTAAAATTATACTTGCAGTATTTATGCATCACCCGCACATTTCACTGGTTTGCCAATGAATGATACAATTGATCCGGTGGAGATATTATGCAGCAAGTGACCGCGCCAAAGATCGAGAAGGAGTCCGAAAGCCTTCACGTGATACACTACCCCGACGGGAAAACCCTGTACCTGGTGGGAACCGCGCATGTTTCAAAGGAATCGGTTGAACTGGTAGAAGATACCATCAATCGTGTTAATCCGGATACCTTATCTGTGGAACTGGATGACAAGCGTTTCGAACGGATGACCAACAAGGACAAGTTCCTTGATATCAACATCATAGAGATACTGAAGAACAAGCAGATGTTCTACTTTATTGGACAGTTTATCCTGGCCATGTTCCAGCGCAAGATCGCCGAAAAGACCGGCAGCCTTCCCGGAAGGGAATTTACCCGTGCCATTGAGATGGCGAAGGAACGGAACATGAGAATAGTGCTGGCCGACAGGGACATCGGGATCACCCTGAAGCGGGCATGGCGGTTAACCCGTTTCCGTGACAAGTTCAAGCTCATAGCCGGCCTGGGAGCAAGCGAATCGGTGGACATCGAGAACATGGACATCGAACAGCTGAAGTCATTCGACGTGATGGAAAAAATAATGGAAGAGTTTGCCGAGGAGCTTCCTGCCACCAAGCGCGCACTCATCGATGAGCGAGATGTCTACCTTGCCGAGAAGATACGCGAAGGGCTTGGTGACACTACCGTGGCAGTTGTTGGCGCGGGACACGTACCCGGCATGCTGAAAGTTTTGGGATCTACCGGTACTCCCAATGACCTGACTGAACTGGAGTATGTGCCGCCTGCAGCACCCGTAGGGAAGATCCTCAAGTGGGCCATCCCCGTTATCATCATAGGAATTTTCGCATGGGGCTTTTTTACCGGTGGACGTGAAGTGGCAGGAGAGGTACTGGTGTACTGGGTGCTGATAAACGGAATCCTTACCGCCATAGGCTGCCTGGTATCCTTTGCCCATCCATTGACAACCATCTCGGGCTTTCTTGCCGCGCCGCTTACAAGCCTTAATCCCACCATCGGGGCGGGGTTCGTTACCGGTATAATCCAGGCTATGCTGGTCAAGCCCAGGGTACGTGATTTCGAGGAACTGCGTGACAGTGCCATGCATGTCCGTGGCTGGTGGACCAACCGGGTTACCAGGGTATTCCTGGTGTTCTTCTTCTCGTCACTGGGTTCAGCCATAGGCACCTTCGTGGCCTTCCCCTTCCTGACGAAGTTCTTTACGGGGTAGATGGATGTTATCTGATCACTCCTCACTCTTCACTTTTCACTCTTCACTTATCCGTGTTCATCTGTATTCATCTGTGGCTCTTTATTAATTATTTAAACTGAAGCCGGGCAGGAGTCAAGTGCCAGGTCTATCTCTTCACGCACTATACCTTCACTGCCAGGCCTGAATTGTTCCAGCGCCTCTTTTGCTTCGCGGCCACCAAGTTTGCCAAGGGCCCAGGCTGTCATTCCACGCACACGGTCATCATCGTTTTCCCGGAATGCCTTTACCAGTTCAGGAACATATTTCCGGTCAAGGGTATTTCCCATTACCCGGGCCACGTTCATCTTCCAGCGCCACATGTGATCAGGTGACATGTAGAACATGTGGGGCCATATCTTCGATGTAAAATACTCTTTGTCCATGTGCAGAAGCTTCACCAGGTCGAAATCGGCTGCCTTTGCCACCACTTTCTCATTCACTGGCAGGTCTTGTGACATCAAGGCCCTGTTTCGGGGACAGACGTCCTGGCAGCGGTCACAGCCATAGACATACAGGCCCATGGGTTCGCGAAGCTCACGGGGGGTTAGTCCATCACCGTAATAGGTGAGAAATGAGATGCATTTTTTGGGATCGATCTTGCAGTTTCCCTGCAGCGCCCGGGTGGGGCATGCGGACACGCATGCGTTACGGCACCAGTCGGGACAGCCCAGGCGAACCGTTGGCTGGTCCGGTTCAAATTCATGGTCGATGACAATGGCAACAGGCAGTATCCAGGAACTCTGCCG
>CAYFSO010000009.1:0-51579 GCA_964345775.1 uncultured Leptospiraceae bacterium
TTCGATCAGCCGCGTTCAGTGCCATCGCCCTTGGTGACGAGATCGAGTTTTACGGCAGGTTTTTGAAGCTCATGGGCATGACCGAGTTCGATACCGGCCACATGACGGTGTTCGGCGGTATGAACATGGAACTGTACGGTAAAGGGTATGCAACCAGGCCGTCAGGTGTGGGCAAAGTAACCTTCAGTGCCGGTAAGACAGAAGCAACGGCAAAGCTTGAAGAAAGCCGGTTGAAGAAGGGCGCCCATGTATACAGCCTGCTGCTGGTTGACGAGAAGACAGGAAAAGCCCTGCCGCTGTACTATACCAAGAAGACATCGGTAACCGCGTCCGAAAACGGCACTGTTACTGCCGTATCAGTCTCGTATGAAGAAGGGCAGGTTGCAGGTGCGGTGAAGGCCTATCTCATGGTTGACACCTGTCCGGCAGCTGTTGGAAAAGTAGTGGTGAAGTAAAAGTATTTGCTTTTCGGGTATTTCCGTGTATGATGCAGGGTAGAAATAAAAGCATCATGCACGGAAAACCATATGAAAAAACTATACGTAATAATTACATTCATGGCAATTGCCATCCTTGTCTCCTGCAGCAATGACAGTGCAATTGTCACATCAGAGAACGGCCTTCGTTTCAGGGAAAAGCCCGATGTGAAGTCATCCATTATATGCACAATACCGGAAAAGGGTATAGTAGATATGTTGTACGATGATGGGCCCGTTGCAACCATCAAGGGAACGGAGGGCAGATGGCAACATGTAAAATTTGGTGAAGAGAAAGGGTGGGTGTTCGGTCCATATCTTTCAAAAGATATTTCAGCTGGCATGAAGGCTGAAGCATCCTATTTTTCAATAGCAAACAGTACCGCCTTTATCTACCTGCATCTTAAGAAGAATAAGGATTTTTACCTGTACCTGGAAAATCTGCTTTCGGGGAAAAGGGAAAAGGTGCTTTTTCCCGGTACCTGGAGCATGAAGAAAAGAGTCTATCACCTTAAGTTCAGGTGCAATGATCCCGAGAACATCTCTGCCCTGTTCTTCCAAAACGGGGAGCAGAAGTGGGATTCGAACATTCGAATGGAAAACAGGTGTACCTACGCCTTTAATAATGACCTGGATAAGGTCATTATATGGGGGGTTGTCTGCATGAGAAAATAAACATAAAAAATACTTGAGTTTTATCCTGATAGATGTACATTAATATATAGATATTACGTATAGGGTCAATGCGCAGCAGCAGACAACGATAACATACATCCAGGGAGGGATATGTATGGAAATAAGTGAAATTAGTGGTGTAGATGCCATTCCTCAGGGGCACCTGTCAGGGGAAGTGAGAAGGGAAGAACGTCCGCCCGAAGAAGAACCCGCAAGGGAGCAGCCGCGGGTTGAAGAACAGGGAAGGGGAGAGAGCATCGACACGTACGCGTAAGGAAAGAACTACATGGCAGTAACAAAAGCGGAGAAAGCGGCCTATAACGATTACATTAAAAGTTATAAGTCGGACATAGAAGAGGCCAGGAAGGCGCAGAAAGAACTGGAGTTGAAAAAAAAGAAGATGCCCGGTATTGAAGGGTATCTTAATATTGAAATAGCATTGTACAGCCTGAAGATCATCAACCTGAACCTTCAAATGAATGATGCCTCTGTGGAAATGCTGAACGTGCGAAACGAAAAGTTTCTCAACGATGCGCGAAAGGAATACTACAAGATCCTGCAATTGATGGAAGAAACTGTAGGCACCGATATAGACCGTTCGCTGAAGGAAAACGAGGAACACCTCGAGAAGATCGATCGGTTCAGCCCCGAAGAGATCCTGAATGTCGTGAAAGAATTGATCGGCGTCCTTCAGCTTATAATTGATAAGCTTGGAGAAGGGTCAAAGTGGCGATGGTCTTTCGTCGAATTGCACGGGCGGACATCTGTCATTATAAAGAACATCATCAATTTCAGTGATATACAGAAATACAGGGATCCCCGTAGTGAATATTACCATGAGCGCCAGGAACTAATGGATATCTGCAAAAGGGTACTCAACGAGTCAGCCAAGAATTACAGGAACAAGTATGAACTTTCAACAAAAGCACCCGAGGACATTCTCCGTTCCATAGAAATGCTTACAACACTCCGTCGCATTCATATACTCTTTGGAGAGTCCGAGGAAGCCGAAAAGCTGAAAAACACCATTAATGCCCTTCGTGCACGGCTTGACGCGGACGAAAAGCAGAGCGATAAACAAAAACAGGACGAAATTGAAAAAAAGATGAAAAAATAGGACATAATCCCACTCAAATTATCCCCGTTTTATGATTTTTTAACTTGACGATCAAATTATTTTTTATTATTTTATTAGCACTCGTTACTAATGAGTGCTAATAATGCAACCAGGTGTTGTGAATGGAAAAAGAATACAGCAGTGAAAAGATACTGAACGAGCGCGAAGCGTCAATATTGCGGGCCATCGTGTACGAATACATTTCAACTGGAAAACCGGTTGGATCGCGCTCTTTCGTGCAGAAGTATTCATTTTCCCTTTCACCGGCTACCATGAGAAACATCATGTACGATCTTGAGCTGGCCGGTTACCTGGAACAGCCCCATACGTCAGCGGGAAGGGTCCCTACGGATACGGGGTACAGGTTTTACGTGGATTCACTGCTGGATACCTACCAGCATGTAATGAATGAAAAGGTGCGGATCCGCGAGGAGTTGCTTAATAACGAAGTACAGATGGACAAGATATTCATGTCCGTAACGAGAATGCTTTCGCTTGTTTCGCAGTATACGGGTATCGCCCTGACCCCAAAACCGGATTTTACGGTGGTAAAGCATATTGAACTGGTATCTATTACAGCTAACGAGATACTGTTCATAATGGTTACCAGGACCGGTATGGTCATTCATAAAAAAGTGAATATATCCGCGAACCTCACGCAGGACGAGTTGTACAGGTTCTCCAAGTACCTTACATCCGAGCTTGGAGGATATTCAATTTTCGAGATCAAGAACACCCTTATAGAGGTTGTAAGGCAGAATTCAGAGTTTGAAGGGTTTATAAAAGACCTTTCACTTGACATAACGGAAATCGCGCTCAGGGAAGAAGAAGAGCCTGATATATACATTGACGGGATCGAGAATCTCTTGGTGATTCCTGAAATGATCGAGGCGGGCAGGTTGCGCGGCATCCTGCACAGGGTCGAAGAAAAAGAACACCTGAAGAACATAATGGAAGATTTTCGAAAGAAAGAAGGGGTGTTTACCATGATAGGTACGGAGATAAGGGATGAATTGATCTCGGGATGCAGCATAGTTGCGTCCCCGTATAAGATAGGCAACAACCCGGTAGGTGTTATCGGGATAATCGGGCCTACCAGGATGGATTACGAGAAAGTTGTCCCTCTCGTTGATTATACGGGAAGGATCGTATCAGATTATCTGACAAAGATGTCCAGGTAGAATAATGATTTGAAGAAGTTTGCAGGGGGTCACTGATGCCGAACAAGCAGGAAAATAATACCGGGAACGAAGAGATCCGGAAAGAAAATGAAATGAATGACGTAAAGACAGAGGGATCAACCGATCCAAAGAGCCAGGTGAAAGGCAGGAAAGGCAAAGAAGACAAGAAGGATGCAGCAATGCTTGAAAAGAAACTGGCCGCCATGGAAGAGGAGTTGCAAAAGAAGGAAAGCGAGGTGGTGGCTGTAAAAGAAGTGCTGCTGAGAAGGCAGGCAGATTTTGAGAATTACAAAAAGAGGGTAATACGAACCCAGGAGGAGCAGAAGAAGCTTGCTATAAAGGATCTGTCCCTGGATATCATAACCATAAACGATGATCTTCTACGCGCCATACAGGCAGCCGAGGATGTGCCGCAGGACGAGTCACTGCCCGAGGCACATGAATCATTTGTTGAAGGGGTAAAACTCATATCCAACCAGATAGAGGGTGCCCTTGAGAAATATGGTATCGAGGAGATCGATTCTATGAACCAGGAATTTGATCCCAATTATAACGAGGCTGTTGAGATCAACATGAGTGAAGATGTTGATAAGGACACCATTACGAAGGTCTACCAGAAGGGATTCAGACTGGATGATTATGTGATTCGCAGCGCAAAGGTATGCGTGTCGAAACCTTTAAAGGCTGCACAATCAGAAAGCAGCGAAGAGAACAAAGAGGAAGAAAACACGCAACAAGGCGAATCAGGTTAAATGTGAAAATCTAATGTCACATTCATACTATGAAAACTATGAATAAAGGAGTAAGACGATGAGTAAGATTATTGGAATTGACCTTGGCACCACAAACTCCTGTGTGTCTGCCATGGTTGGAGGAGAGCCCGCTGTTATTCAGAACGCAGAAGGACAGCGTACAACGCCATCTATAGTAGCTTTTACCGATAAGGGTGAACGACTGGTTGGACAGGTGGCAAAGAACCAGATCATCACCAACCCCGAAAATACCATACGCTCGGTAAAACGGTTTATGGGGCGTAATTATAACGAGGTCAAAGGTGAGATAAAAATGGTTCCTTATAACGTCATTGATGATGGGAAGGGAGCCGTTAAGATCAGGACCAACGCAGGGGAGTTCACTCCCCAGGAGATATCTGCAAGGATACTCCAGAAGATGAAGCAGACAGCCGAGGATTATCTTGGCGAAACGGTAACCAGGGCAGTCATAACTGTCCCGGCATATTTCAATGATGCCCAGAGACAGGCAACCAAGGATTCAGGTAAGATCGCCGGTCTTGAGGTTGAAAGGATCATTAACGAGCCAACAGCTGCCGCACTGGCCTATGGGCTTGATAAGAAAGAACGGAATCACAAGATCGCCGTGTACGATCTTGGCGGCGGTACTTTTGATATCTCCATCCTCGAGCTGGGTGAAGGTGTGTTCGAAGTAAAATCAACCAATGGCAACACCCACCTGGGTGGTGATGATTTTGACCAGCGTATCATGGACTGGATGATCCAGGAGTTCAAGAACCAGAACGGCATTGACGTGTCTTCTGACAAGATGGCACTGCAGAGGCTGAAAGAAGCTGCTGAAAAGGCCAAGATAGAACTTTCAAGCAAGATGCAGACAGAGATCAACATTCCATTCCTGACAGCAGATCAGAATGGGCCAAAGCACCTTGTGATGACCATGTCACGTGCCAAGTTCGAATCGCTGGTTGAAGACCTTATTGAATCTACCAAGGAGCCATGCATGAAGGCCCTTGAGGATGCCGGCATGAACGCGGGTGATGTAGACGAGGTGATTCTCGTTGGTGGATCAACCCGAATTCCGGCTGTTCTCGACCTTGTGAAAAGAGTATTCGGGAAAGACCCCCACAGGGGCGTTAACCCTGACGAGGTTGTTGCCATCGGTGCGGCTATCCAGGGAGGTGTGTTAACGGGAGACGTGCATGATGTACTGCTTCTTGACGTAACACCGCTTTCTCTTGGTATTGAGACCCTTGGTGGCGTGATGACCAGGCTCATAGAGCGAAATACCACCATTCCAACCAGGAAGAGCCAGGTATTTTCTACCGCTGCGGACAACCAGACAGCAGTATCTATTCACGTGCTTCAGGGTGAACGTGAACTTGCGTCGCAGAACAGGTCCATCGGCCGTTTTGACCTCGTAGGCATTCCGCCTGCACCAAGAGGTGTACCGCAGATCGAGGTTACCTTTGATATTGACGCAAACGGTATACTTCACGTATCGGCCAAGGATCTTGGAACCGGCAAGGAACAGAAGATAAGAATAGAATCTTCAAGCGGCCTGAGCGAAGACGAGATTAACAAGATGGTCAATGACGCTGAGACCAATGCCGAAGAGGACAAGAAGGCAAGAGAACTTGTTGAAGTCCGGAACGAGGCAGATGCATTCGTCTATTCTATTGAGAAGCTGATAAACGAGAACCAGGACAAGATAGACGATTCTGAAAAGCAGGCAATCGAGTCCGAGATAGCAAACCTCAAGCAGGTGCTTGATTCTGACGACGCAGATGCCATAAGACAGGCCAAGTCAAAACTTGAACAGGCATCGCATGCGTTTGCAGAGCGTATATACCGTGAAACTGCTTCACAGCAGCAGGCTGGCCCGGAAGAAGCACAGGGCGCACAGGGCGCACAGGGCGGTCCTGGTGCAGAAGGAGCTGGTGAAGCTGGTGCCGAAGAATCAGAAGAAAAAGTCTACGATGCCGATTACGAAGTCGTGGACGATGATAAGAAGTAAATAAATAAAAGGCGGGTTTTTCCCCGCCTTTTACGTCATTATTTAGTATATTTATTATTGATTAATTTGAGCTAAACTGTAGAAGCTGTAACGAAGTACTGACGAGGAGTTTTAAAATTGGCTACAAAAAGAGATTATTACGAAATACTGGGAGTGGCTAAAGACGCGTCCCTTGAAGACATAAAGAAGGCTTATCGTAAGCTTGCATTGAAATATCACCCTGATCGTAACAAGGGGAACGAAGAAGCTGAAGAGAAATTTAAAGAAGCCACCGAGGCCTATGAAATACTGAGAGATCCAAAGAAGCGTGCGCAGTATGACAAGTTTGGTCACGAAGGCGTGGCCGGTTTTGAAGGATTTGGCCGGGGCGCGTACCAGGATTTCTCCGATATATTCGGGGATTTCGATCTTGGGGATATTTTCGAGAGCTTTTTCGGCGGTGGTTTTGGAGGCCGTAGCCGGACAAGGAGATCGCAGCGGGGACGTGATATCCAGTATGATCTCACCATAACGCTGGAAGAAGCCGCAACAGGTAAGGAAGTCCAGATAGATATCCCCCGACAGGAAGTATGCCAAAGCTGTAACGGGAGTGGTTCTGCTGCTGGAACACAGCCGTCGGTATGCCCGGTATGTAACGGGCAGGGCCAGATACGCCAGACCCAGGGATTTTTCTCCATCACCCAGACCTGTTACAAGTGCCGGGGTACAGGGAAGATCATTACCTCGCCTTGCAGAACATGCAGGGGTAGCGGACTTGAGGTGAAGCAAAGAACTATTACGGTAAAGGTACCTGCAGGGGTTGAATCAGGATCAAGGTTGAAGATATCAGGCGAGGGAGAACAGGGTCCCAATGCCGGACCCCGTGGTGATCTTTACGTGATGATACACATCAAGCAGCACAAGATATTTGAGCGCCATGGCAATGACCTTATATGCATGGTTGACGTACCTTTTACAATGGTGTGCCTTGGAGGAGAAATTGAAGTACCTACAATACTTGGAAAAAAGGCGAAGATGAAGATCCCAGCCGGCACCGAGAATGGCCAGATATTCCGTTTAAAAGGAAATGGAATGCCCTACCTTGGTTCATACGGCAAGGGAGATCAGCTTGTTAAGATCAATATAAAGGTACCTAAGAAATTGACACCAAGGCAGAAAGAACTGCTGAAAGAATTTTCCAAGATTGAAGGTGAAGAAGCAAGTACATCTACTCGCCAGTTTTATTGATACAGTTAAACAGGAAAAAAGATTCAATCATCGAAAAATTCCCCCGCCTTCGACGGGGGAATTTTTCTATTGCTTTTCATCTCATCACATTGGTGATATCAGGTAACAGCTTTCTGAAGTGCTTCCTCTATTTCAGTAAGTATTTCCGGATCGTCAATAGTAGACGGGACCCGGTATTCCTGTTGATCAGCGATTTTTCTCATGGTACCTCGTAATATCTTGCCCGAGCGGGTTTTTGGAAGCCTTTTAACAACCAGGGCTTTTTTGAAGCTAGCCACAGCACCGATGTTTTCTCTTACCATCTGTACCAGTTCGGCCTGTATATCAGAATGATCCCTGTCGCTGCCTCCTTTGAGTACAACAAAGCCAACAGGCATCTGGCCCTTAAAGTCATCGGCAACACCGATAACAGCACACTCGGCCACGTCCGCGTGCTGGGCGATAACCTCTTCCATGGCACCTGTTGAGAGCCTGTGACCCGCAACATTGATGACATCATCGATACGGCCCATGATATAGAGGTAGCCGTCTTCGTCGTAGTAGCCGCCATCCCCGGTAAAATAGTACCCGTCGTACATGTTAAGATACGATTCTTTGAAACGGGCATCATTCTTCCAAAGGGTGGGTAAGTTTCCGGGAGGTAATGGCAAACTTATAACGACTATACCCTCGTTCCCGTTGGGAAGTACATTACCTTCGGGGTCAATTATCTGCACGTTATAACCGGGAACCGGTTTAGTGGGTGAACCCGGCTTGATGGGAAGCGGCTCAATTCCCATGCAGTTTGCTGCCACCGGCCAGCCTGTTTCTGTCTGCCACCAGTGATCAATTACCGGTACTTTCAGAAGATCGGATGCCCAGTGATAGGTATCGGGGTCAAGTCTTTCACCCGCAAGAAAGAGATACTTGAAATTGTCAATGTTGTACTTTTTCAGGTATTCACCGTTAGGGTCTTCTTTCTTGATCGCCCTGAATGCGGTGGGAGCAGTAAACAGCACTTTTACATTATGTTCTGAAATAATGCGCCAGAAAACACCGGGGTCGGGTGTTCCAACAGGTTTACCTTCAAAAAGTACCGTAGTACATCCGTGAAAGAGTGGGGCGTATACGATATATGAATGGCCTACAACCCAGCCCACGTCAGAAGCAGCCCAGAATACATCTCCGGGATTGACACCGTATACATACTGCATGCTCCACTTAAGTGCCACCGCATGTCCGCCATTGTCACGGACAACACCCTTTGGCATACCGGTAGTTCCGGATGTATAGAGTATATACAGGGGATCGGTTGCGTCAACTTCAACGCAGTCGGCCGGGCTGGCTTTCTTCACGGCTTCATCCCAGTCAATGTCCCTTCCTTCGGTAAGTGCGGCAGTAACCTGGTCACGCTGACATATGATTATTTTATCAGGCTTGTGTTTAGCTATGTCATAGGCCCGGTCAAGAAGAGGTTTGTAATCAATTACCTTCTTCCCTTCAATGCCGCATGATGCGGATACTACCAGTACCGGCTTGGCGTCATCGATCCTTATGGCAAGCTCGTTGGAGGCAAAACCACCGAATACCACCGAATGCACTG
This sequence comes from uncultured Leptospiraceae bacterium, assembly GCA_964345775.1. Lineage (GTDB taxonomy): Bacteria > Spirochaetota > UBA4802 > UBA4802 > UB4802 > M55B154. The sequence goes on from CAYFSO010000009.1 coordinate 9,025, forward strand.
CACCTATCCTGGCGCAGGCAAGCATGGCGATGGCTGCTTCCGGTATCATCGGCATGTAGATAACAACGGTATCGCCCTTGTTAACACCATTATCCTTGAGGGCTCCCGCGAATTCTGCTACACTGTCCCTCAATTCAGTATAGGTGTATTTTTTCTGGGTTCCCGTGACGGGGCTGTCGTAGATCAGGGCTGTTTGATCACCCCTGCCGTTCTCAACATGGTAATCCAGGGCATTAAAACAAGTGTTCATTTTGCCACCGGTAAACCACTTGTAAAAAGGTTTTGCACTGTCATCAAGCACCCTGTCGTATGGCTTAAACCAGTGGATATCCTGAGCGGCATCATCCCAGAATTTTTCCGGATTGCCAATTGATTCATCATAGATTTTCTGGTATTCTCCAGACATAAGACCCTCCTGAACTTTGAACTATTTTGTTTTATTTTTGTATATTATTATAACATCATGAACAGATAGTTTATAATGTTATAATAACAATACGGTTAACAAGGGGCGGTCTTGCTGTCAATGATTATTCAAATTTCTCTTTTAATTCAAGCAATGTTACCACGTGCCTGCGTTCTTCGTTTATGAGGTTGTTGAGGATGGTAATAGCATCACGGTCATCCTGGTACATCTCCCGCAACTCTGTATACCAGAGAATGGAATCCCGTTCGGCGCCAAGGCCCAGGTCTATGATCTCCGTTATGGTGTCTATTTTCGGGATGATCTTATCAACGTCTTTCCTGTTCCTGAATACCCTTGAATTGCCAAGGGCCTTGAGATAAGAATAGTATTCCTCTGTAAAATAGCCTGACTTATCAGGCAGGTTGGAAAGCATCCTTTCGAAGATATCCTTATGGCGCAATTCCTCTTCTGCAAGAAATCCGAAGATCTTCCTGAATGCCTTATCCTCCATTTTATCCCGAAACTTGCTGTAAAAATAATACCCTGTTTCTTCAATACCTATTGCTATATCAATTAATTCCTGTGGAGAAAACCTCATATATACTCTCCTTGTAGTCCAAAATGATCGTTTACAGTCAATGCTGACAACATATTGAACAATTGATTAAAGATCAATATTTTTTACGAAATCCGTAAGCAGCCGTATCCCGTAACCTGTGGCATACCTGGGCCTGTATCCCCTTTTCTTCGAGATCCATGCAGTGCCCGCGATATCGATGTGGGCCCAGGGTGTTTTTTTTACAAAGTTTTTAAGGAAAGTCGCACCAATAATGGTGCCCGCATGACGGGAAGAGGATATATTGTTTAGGTCAGCTATATCAGATTTAATATCTTCCGCGTAATCTTCGTAAAGGGGTAACCGCCATAACCGGTCCCCGGTCCGTTCTCCCGATTTGTACAGATGGTCTGCAATTGCATCGTTCTCTGTCATCAAACCGGCAACAATTTCCCCGAAACAGATCAGGCACGCCCCGGTTAACGTGGCCATGTCAATTATCACTGAAGGTTTTAACTTATCCTCGGTAAAGGCCAGTGCATCGGCAAGTACAAGGCGGCCCTCGGCATCCGTATTACCAATCTCAACAGTTTTACCATTGTATGCCCTGAAGACATCGCCGGGCTTATACGACGTTCCGGAAACCATGTTCTCGCTCAGGGGCAAGACGGCCATAATGTTCTTTTTCATGCCAAGTTCGGCAACCGTTCTCAGGGTGTACATGCTTGCTGCAGCACCTGCCATGTCCATCCTCATGTCTTCAATGCTTTTAGACGGTTTAAGGTTTATTCCTCCTGTATCGAAGGTTATCCCTTTACCTACTACGGCTGTCCATTTGCTTGAGCCGGGATCACCCTTGTATCGTAACACTACAAGTTTTGGCGGATTGCTGCTGCCCCTGCCCACGGCAGTGATCAGCCCCATCCCCATTTTTTCAATGTCCTTTTTATCATATACTTTACAGGTGACGTTTTTCAGGGATGACAGCTTTTTCGCCTTTTTTGCAACAAGTTCGGGGGTGGTGTTATCACTTGTTTCGTTTATCATGTTTCGGCATTGCAGTACGTTCTCGCATATTGTTGCCGTGTCTTTCAATGCTGAAGCGCATTTTATTCTGTCATGGGAATGTATTATTACTTCACGTAACAGTTTTTGGGCATCTTCTTTTTTTGTCTTGTATACATCAAAATCATAATTTGCAAGGTACACACCTTCCGCAACGGCCTGTTCAACGGAAACAGGATCCTGCCCGGTGATCTCGGGTGGAATGACATGCACTGAGCTAATATCATGTGACCTGCACTCGGCGGTTATTGTGGACGCCGCATTTCGAATATCTTCAATTGACAGGTTCTTTTGTTTTCCAAGTCCAATGATAATAATACGGGGGTTTTTTTTAAGCGGAACAAATAACGACTTGCCTTTTTTTCCCTTAAAGCCAGAAAGATTAATATCATTTATTATTTGCGTGATATTATCAGGTACCCGAATGGTATTGTTCTTGATATCCTCTTCTGTTGAAAAAAAAGCAACCGTATGTTCAGGTGTGACATCGATGTGACCTTTCTGCGCTTTCAATGTAAGCATATCATTACCCCGTTATATAACTTCAAAATCCATTCTCATCGTTGTAATATCAACACTTGTCAACCGTACTGTAACGTGATCTCCAAGCCTGTACCGCTTCCCGAGTCGTTTGCCAATTACGGTAAAATCGTCTTCGTTAACAAGGTAAAAATCATCAGTAAGTGTTCTTAAAGGTACCATGCCTTCTGCGGGCCTGTCTTTTAATGTAACAAAAAATCCGCTTTTGACAACACCGCTCACAACTGCTTCAAATGTTTCCCCGGTCAGGGGTGCCATTAACCTGCATGTTTTCAGCTTTATCAGGTCACGCTCCGCGCTCTGGGCGAGACGTTCCTGTTCTGATGACTTTTCGCCAATTTCAACCAGGTGTTCCCTGGAATAGGGTGGATCATCGCTGTCAAGGATACTCTTGAGGCAGCGGTGAACAATAAGATCGGGATATCTTCGTATGGGAGATGTAAAGTGAGTATAGTCCTTAAAGCCGAGGCCAAAATGACCAAGTGGTGAAACACCGTAATACGCCTGCATGAACGATTTCAAGATCACAAAATTCACAACCTGCTGGTACTCACGGTCCTGCACGCTGTCCACTATCTCCTGTAATGAAATTCCGATATTATCAGTTTTTTTCAATGGTATATTCAGTCCCTTTAGAAACTGGATGAGTGCGGTAAGCTTTTCGTCATTGATGGGTTCGTGTATCCGGTATAGTGTTGGCACCTGTTTTTCCCGGAGATGCCGTGATACTACCTCGTTCGCGCTTAACATGAGTTCTTCGATAATGAGATGACTGGGAAGCCTTTCGGCGAAGGTTATATCTGTGAGGACCCCTTCCTCGAATATCATCTCTGAATCAGACAGGGTGAGGTCAACCCGGCCCTGGGCCATTCGTTTCTGCTTCAAAATATCTGAGAGCTTCTGCATGAGCTGCAGGCTGCGGGACAGTTTATTGCGTTTACGTGACTTCAATATCTCAGTGCTGGTCTTGTAGGTGAGGCGGTGATCAACTTTGATGATCCCGCGGTGAAGACTGTATGATCGAAGGTTTCCCTTTTTGTCAAATGTCATCTCCGCGCTCATTGTCAGCCTGTCCAGTCCCTCGCGAAGCGAACAAAGATCGTTGGATATTTTCTCCGGGAACATGGGGATAACCGTATCGCCAAGATAAAAGCTGGTTCCCCGCTCGTATGCCTCCCTGTCAAGGTCGGACCCGGGGGTTACATAGGCGGAAACGTCTGCAATATGTACATAGAGTTTAATGGTACCTTTTTTTTCTTCAATTGAAATTGCGTCATCAAAATCCTTGGCGGATTCACTGTCGATGGTGACGGTAAAAAGTTTTCGATAATTTTTCCTGTTTTTATACTCTTTGGCGGTTACCGAGTCCTCGATATTCGCTAATTCCGTGTAATCTTTATGAGGGCCCGGCAGGGAGTGTTTCAGCACAATTCGTGTCATATCGAGCTGCGGCGTTTCTTCCGGGAATGTCGATTCAACCCGGCAACGTGGCAGGTTGGAAAGGGTGTCACCTGTCAGCCTTAGTACCGCGCAGGTGCCCGTTTCAGGTGCATGTTGATCCCTGCTGCTGGCCGCTTCAACATTGCCGGGCAGGTCAAGCAGTTCGAATACGCAGGCAGTTCTTGTTTTGCGGACCAGTTTCCCTACATAGTATTCTTTCTGCCTTGAGAGAATGCCGGTAACCCTGCCATAAAATACCCCCCTGCGGTAATCGTAGACCTGTACCCGGACGGTATCACGGTTGTGCGCATTGGCGGTATTCTCTCTCTTGATATGGACTTCAAGTTCGTTGTCGGTGACAATTCGCGCATCACCTTTTCCCCTGACCTGGAGGGTTCCCTGTACGTTGAAATTGTCACGCTTGCTGAACCGTTTTTTCTCTTTTGAAAGCAAACCTGCAGTATGCAGGGCATGTACTGTCTCTTCTATCTTCTGTATGCTTTTCCTGGCGGTTTTCCCTGAACGCGATTTGCTGTGTTTCTTTTTAGAAACCGGGTCACTTGACGCAACAAGTTCCCTTACAATGTGATTAATTGTAAAACTTCCCTTTCGGGTATTAATGTAGTCGATTATTCGTTTTGATGATACTGGCATTGGTTTTGCTGTGTCGCTTTACTTTTCTGAAGAATTATCAGATTCGGCGGTTTCCTCTCCTGTGGTAGTATTTGTAGTATCCCCTGGCGGGGTGTGTTGCTTTTCCTGCTCCTGTTCCGTTTCGCGGTAATACTTCTTTATCTCTTCTATTTCACTTCTTTTTTCTTCGATCGTTTTGTTATACGAATGGATGGCGTCCACCTGTTGTACTATGGTATCTTCACTGGCATTGATATCGGATGCCCCAAGCGTTATCTTATCAAAAACGATCTTTCCAAGTTCGGTATATGCTTTATCAATGGAATTTTCCATTTTTTTTATATCCATTGTCAACCTGCCGATCTTGGCGTATTCTTCTGTTTTGTTTACAACTTTTTCACTGTACTTCATTATAGATTCCCGTGCTTCCTTAAAAAAACTCATTATTTCCTCCTGGTTGTCAGGTAAAAAAGCCAAGTTGTGACGATATTTATCTGTTAATGTCTTAAAGTATACAAAAAAGAAGCTCGTGTCAACGATATCTTTTGTAATAGTATAAAGAAAAACTACTTTATCAACGTATCACGCATCACCTGTAATTTCATTTATTAGTTCATCCATGGTGTCAAAAGGTAACCTGTCCGTGAAAAATTTCGGTGGATCGGACAGGATGTCAACCGGTATCTTTCTCGTGGGATGCGGGATCCGTAGAAAGTACGCATGCAAACCGATCTTACCCGCGGGTCCGTCTTGTTCAGCTCCATATGCAGTGTCGTTCACGATGGGGAGGCCGGCATATGCCAGCTGTGCCCTGATCTGGTGTTTCCTTCCAGTATGCAGGTTAACCGCCAGTAACCTGTACCCCTTTTCCCGCGTTACCTGCTTGTAACTGAGTGAAACATGTTTTGCCCCGTTGCGCGGTTTGTCATGGATAACCGACCTGCTGCCTTCCCGCACCAGGAACTGTTCAGCCGTGATCCATTTGTTATGGGCAACGGCCAATACGCCTTCTTTGTCTTTTGTGCGGACAAGCGCAAGGTACATTTTAAGAGTTTCCCTGGACGCAAAAGACCGGGATAACCTGCTGGCAGCCTTTGAAGTTTTCGCGAACAAGACTATTCCCGAAACAGGTTTATCGAGTCGGTGTACCATACCCAGAAAAACATTACCCGGTTTCTTATACCTGGTCTTGATGTAATCTTTTACAATATCCATGAGGGGTACGACACCAGATGCGTCACCCTGTGTGAGCATGCCGGCTGGCTTTTCAACAGCGATGAGATGATTGTCTTCGTAATGTATTTGTAACCCTGATCCAGGATCCATGAAGTCCGGTTGACCTTGATTGCACCTATTAATAAAGTTGTTGCATGTATTCAACGTGAACCGGTATAATTTGTCAACTTATTACGGGAAAAACATAAAATAAAGGAGTACATTACAATGAGTGACAACCAGGTATGGTACATTACCGGGGATATTACGGAACATGAGTTTATACATTCTCTTGGTTTATATATCAACAGGGCGTATTATCCCCACAGGAAATGCGAGATTGGCAGGGTTGGCAGTCTTGATATGGACAGCAGAACAGGTCCACTCTCTGTAAAGAGCGTTTTACCGTTTTTCCTGTGCTGCAGGACAACAAGTTTTATACCTTCCAAAAGTAACAGTCATATCCTTGATGTTCACAGGGAAAGGGGAAACAGGTATAACCAGGGAGTGTTTTTCTTTACACCTCATTACAGCTTTTCATCAGCCGCGTTTGAACAGCATAACGCCCTTCAAAGCCTGTCAAGGCTGTTCTCATCATGGTATTGCGTACCAATGCTCTATTCCAGAAAACAGCTCAGGATCATGCAGAACCTGCGTTTGATGAATCCTCTTCAGTATGGAGATTCGAGTATTATTACGGAAACCGGGGAAAAACGAAAGGCCGTGCTCAGCGAGATCCCCCTCCTGAAAAACGTGATGTTGTTCAGTCCGCATGCTGATATTGACAGGGATGAATTTCCATGTACGTATAGTGTAACTGCCGATGGTGCGGTATTATACAGGGGAAATGATGCTGTCATGGACGCGGGTACGGGTGTTACTTTTCAGCAGTTCATACATGATATGTTGAGAAATGAAGCTTCCGGTGTGTCACTTGAGTCTTACGTGGAGCAGGTATTTGATTATATTCCTGATGTGTTCGGCACATCATGGTCGTCAAGGACCCTGAAATCAGTAGTACAGCAGACAGTAGACGAGATCGTTCAATTGAATGACAGGGCAGGGCAATCATTCAAGCACCAGGTTGAAGAATTGGGGATGTATGAGAAATTAGTACTGGTAGATAAACTGCTCTCAAGAAATTTTAATATAATCCAGTATTTAATGGTATTCCGCGATTAAAATTAGACTTTCCGTTCCAGGGTCATTACCTTTCACGGTAAATTGCTTGATAGAGATCGTGTAAGGAGAATACACTTTTATGGGGGAGGAGGTGATGATATGCCGGCAACCAGAATAAAAGAATACCTGGATAAAAACGATATACATTATATAACAATATTGCATGACCCTGTATATACTGCACAGGAAAAGGCTGAAAGTGCACATATTTCAGGGAAAGAACTTGCAAAGACCGTTCTTGTGAAAATTGATGGCGATATGGCCATGGTTGTGATGGCTGCTAATGAAAAGCTGGATGTGCATGAATTGAAAAGAGAGTTACACGCAAAAAAGGTATCACTTGCCAGTGAAAGGGATTTTGCATCAAATTTTCCCGGATGTGAACCAGGTGCCGTGCCTCCGTTCGGTAACCTGTATGGTATGAACGTCTATATCTCAGAAGCATTATCCGGTGATGACGAAATCGCATTCAGTGCCGGATCACATATAGAATTGATAAAACTTGCCATGCAGGACTACATGAAAATGGTCCACCCCCGTATCGTTCATGCTTCCATAGAAGTATGACTTGATATCATCCTGAAGAACGTACAAATACACAAAAAAGTTTGACAATATATATCAATTTGTATATAATTATTGTAAATACAGGCGAAAGGCGATATAATGCGTGAAAACTACAGAATAATGAGAATAAAACTGGATGGTGAGGACAGGTACATACTCTGGTTCAGTGATACCCGTGATGGTGTATATACCAGTAGTGACGAGGGAGGTATCCCAGAATTTACCGATACAGGTTCATTAGAAAATTTCTGTAACAGGCAGCGCATAGCATTAACACCTGGTGAGCCCATCTATTGTAATCTTGATATGATCAGGGGATGGTTAGAAAGTCCCACGGAACATGGTATCAAGTACGATGAATTTTTTCATGTATGGAATGTTATACACGATATACTCCTTTCCGTAGACCAGGTTTCAGTGTTGGAAGAGGAATTTCATGATTATTACGCGCTATATGACAAGTTGTTCTGGGGTGCAATGATGGAATCAAGAGAAGGAATACATTCCCGTTATTACCAGGAATGGAATGAAGATGAGATTGCATCGTTGCAGGGGATATTTAAAAAAGGGATCGATTACTTCAGGCAATACGGTTCCTTGTATACGCGTACATAGGCAAAACCCGGTCATTTTTTCGAAGCATTTAAAAAAACATCAATATGTGATGTAATATACTCCTCAACAAGGTTCATATCAGCTCCTTTAAAAGGAACCGGGCGGATTATCCTGACAACACCCTTCAGTTCACCCTTATGTACAAGTGGAACCAGGCAGGTCTTGTTCTTATCAAGAAGTACCGTAGATCGTCTTTCAAGTTCGTTCACCAGTTCACCGTGGATGGTTCCCGCTGCCTTCCTGCCGGAACCTGGTATTGATATCTTCCCGTTAGAATACTCAGCGGAGATCTCAAATACGTTTTCTTCAACAGTATATGTTTCAATGGTGACAGTTTCGGCATTCACAAGATTTGCGCAGTCATCCAATATTCTCAAGGGATCATCTTTTTCGGGTTCTTCATTATCATCCTCTGCCATTGGACGAGGCTCAATTGTTCCCCCTTCTTTTCTGTCAATTATTATATACACAGACATGGTCAATATAATGAAAACTATGGCAATTAATGCTGCTTCAAGGGCAAATGAGATGATCTGCCTGTTCGTCATCATGTAGGGGAAAGCTGTCATTACAAGGATCGAATCTAATTCGTTCAAGAAAATATAAAAGCGGGATTGATCATAGTAACGGATAACGAGTGGAAAGGAGTTTGGTGATTCAAGCTTTTTTTGTGTAAAATCTGAGAGTATTTCATCAATTGTCCCATCGCGGGGAGCATGCTTACTGTTTTTTCCCGCGACTATTATATTGTAATCCCTGTCTGCAACGGCAACCAGTGCTATCTCCGGTACGTTTTCCTTTATTTTTTGTAGTGAGTTCTCAAGCTGGGATGTATTATCTGAATCGATGGAAGCAGGGTCACCTATAAGTGTGAGCACCTTGCTGTTTTTCAGTGTCAGAATTGAAACGTATTCCTTCTCAAGTGAATCAGACCTGAAGGCGGAGTATACCCCCAGGGCTCCAAGAAAAAAAATTATGCCCGTTATTATTGCTATATGCTTTTTTGCTGGTTTCATATGAGATCAATATTTTGTGATACCGGTTTTCTTGCTGTTACTATCATATCGGTAAAAGATGTTCATGTACTGAAAAAAAACCACTCGTATGGGTTTTATGATGATTTTTTTTAAAAAAACTTCATAAAACAGGAAAAGTTAGAAAATAGCACAATAGAGTCTCATATATTGCAATAAACAGGCATAAAGCCTGATATATGCTGAATTATATATTTTTCGGGGGTAAATATTAACCCTTTGGGTGCCGATCAGACGAACAGGGACTGGTGTCTTTTTACACCAGGGTTCTTTGAAAATGTGAGGTTGCGTTGTGATGGTTATCACTACTGCTCCAGGTCAGGGTTCCAGTTTTGTATGAGCCCATATACAAGCCTGGAACAGGTACTACGGTAACGGCTGACTTTCTTTCCCTGAGCTGTTACCCAGGGTATCGTTTGGCCGGTTCTTTTCTGCCCTTGAGAACCGGTGGCAAGGAAGCCTGAAAAAACGAAACAAAGGAGTGTAAAATGATAATTAATCACAACATCAGTGCGGTAAATGCACATAAGACATTGAAGTTTACCCAATGGAATGTGCATAGTGACATGGAAAAGCTTTCATCGGGTCTTCGTATCAACAAGGCTGGTGATGATGCTTCCGGTCTTGCCGTGTCAGAAAAAATGAGAACCCAGGTTCAGGGTTTGAGACAGGCTGAAAGAAATACTGAAGACGGTATGTCGTTTGTACAGACAGCCGAAGGGTATCTCGATCAGAGTTCCAAGATAATCCAGAGAATAAGGGTTCTGGCTATCCAGGCGGCAAATGGTATATATACCAATGATGACCGCCAGCTCATCCAGGTTGAAGTATCAGCACTGGTTGACGAGGTTGACAGGATAGCTTCTCAGGCAGAGTTCAACAGGTTCAAGATCCTGACCGGTGAATTCTCCAGGATCAATCCCAAGGCCAGCATGTGGTTCCACATGGGTCCGAATGCCAACCAGCGTGAACGTGTTTACGTTGGCACGATGACCGCGCAGGCATTCAACATGAGAGACGCGACCGACAGGGTTGTCCTCTCTCTTACATCTCCCGGTGGTGCGAATAATGCAATAGGTATCATGGATGCTGCGTTACAGAAGCTTTCAAAGCAGCGTGCCGACCTTGGTGCCTATTACAACAGGCTTGAGTTGACGGCCAAGGGATTGATGTCAGCGTATGAAAACATTCAGGCAGCCGAGTCCCGGATCAGGGACGCGGACATGGCTGAAGTAATGGTGGATTTCACCAAGAACCAGGTTCTTGTGCAAACAGGCACTGCAATGCTGGCACAGGCAAACATGCAACCTCAATCGGTGTTACGGTTACTTTCATAAGTGACCATACACTGGTCCCAAAAATGTTCTTTGAAAACTCGTTGTGATGATTCTCGCTCTCCGGTCGTGATTCCCGCGACTGTCCATGCATATCGGCTGTTTCGGCAGCCGGTGATGTCGGGAGGGCATCACCGGCTGCCGAAACGTCGCAGGCGGCCGATGGTGTCTGGATAATGGGCAGTCCGGGCAACATTATAAAGGAGTAAACCTTCGGTCCTTCGGGGCCTGCTGCCAAAGGGAGAGGCGGTTGAAAAATCCAGAGATGCCCTGACAGAAAAAGCGGGGTATCCTGACACAGTTCAAGGGAGGGAGAGTTCTATGAGAATCAATCACAACATGAGCGCCATATTCGCAAACAGGCAGCTCAAACTGGTTTCTGACAGGTTGGATAGTAACATTGAACGGCTTGCGTCCGGACAGCGTATAAATCGGGCTGGAGACGATGCTTCAGGCCTTGCCGTGTCTGAAAAGATGCGGACACAGATTAACGGCCTGTTCCAGGCTGAGAAGAACGCCCAGAATGGGCTTTCTTTTATACAGGTCGCCGAAGGGTCGCTTCAACAGATCAACGAGATTTTGCAGAGGGTCCGGATGCTGTCGGTACAGGCCGCCAATGGGATCTATTCAACAATGGACCGTCAGCAGATTCAGGTTGAAGTATCCCAGTTGATCGAAGAGGTCGACAGGATCGCAACCTCTGCCGAGTTTAACCGGATGAAAATGCTTACTGGGAGGTATTCCAGGGGGGAGAACAGCAGCAGTATGTTCTTCCATATCGGTCCGAACCAGGGACAGCGCATCGAGGCGTATATCGCTACAATGAGCGCGAAGGCCCTGAATCTTTACGATGGGGAGACAAAGCGTTCTATCTCCACTGTTGGTCAGGCAAATGCCATGATAGGCTATGTCGATGTGGCTTTAGACAGGCTGAATCGGCAAAGGGCAGGCCTTGGAGGCTACTACAACAGGCTGGAGAACACGGTTCACTCCTTGATGATGTCGCATGAAAACATGCTGGCTGCCTATTCCCGTATTCGGGACGCGGATATGGCGGCCGAGATGGTTGAGTTTACAAAGAACCAGATTCTCGTTCAGAGTGGTACTGCGATGCTGGCTCAGGCTAATTTCAAACCTCAGCTTGTGCTCCAACTACTCGGATGAGAAGATTATCAATCTGGTTACGCAGTGCCAGCCAGATACTCCCTCTCCGTTTGCGCAAACGGAGAGGGGGACTTTTTTACTTACAGGGAGGTATGAAAATAGCGCACTGCTATACAAGGAGGTAGTACAATGGAAATAAGTAAAATTATTAATGGTAACGTACAGGGATATGCGCGTAATGAAAATACGCAAAAGCCCGGCAAGACAGTCAATTCGAATGATTCGCCTGCCAGTGAGGCCGGGATGGATCTTTCAAGTGACGAGATGAAAAACATGGCCGATACCCTGAATTCTGCAGCCAGGTCGGTGAACAGGCGAATATCGTTCGACTATCATGATAAGACGCGGCGTATAATAATGAAGGTAACCGATTATAAAACAGGTGAGGTGATCAAAGAGATCCCACCAAAGGAGATGATACAACTGGTTGAGCACATCCAGGATATGCTGGGTATGTTCCTGGATGAATCAAGGTAAATGTGTCCTGGTATGCTAATGTAAACAGCAAAATATGCCGATATTCTATTGAAGGAGACATATTCAGGGAGTATATTAATAAGTGGAAATCCTGAATATGCGCAGGTGGTAGTATCCCACCGGTGAAGTCGCAATTTCTTAATAGAGAGGGGCACTATGCCAGTCACAATAGGTGGAATGGCCTCAGGGCTTGATACAGACGCGATAATAGAGAAGCTTGTAAAACATGAAGCAAGGCCCATTAAGCGATGGGAACAGGATATAAAGCAGTACAATCATAAGAAAGATGCCCTGAGAGAACTGGGTACTAAGCTGGATACTTTGAACAGGGCCGTGAAAGAACTCTATGGTTTCAGGGCTACTTTCAATGAGAAGAACGCCATATCGTCGAATGAAAAAGTTGTTTCTGCCACTGCCAGCAAGGAGGCCGAGAAGGGTGTACGAAAAATTGAAGTGCAGCAGCTGGCATCAACCCACAAAATAAGCACTGATCCGCTTGAACAGGACAAAAAGCTTCCCTCGGGCAAGCTGACCATAGAAGTGAACGGTGTATCCGAGAACCTTCGTTTCAGGGGTGGCCCCCTCCAATCACTTCAGGGAAAGATCGATGAAGTGGCCCGGGAACTGGTCAGCACCTCTTATGTCAATACAGTGGGGAACAAGTACATCCTTTCCATTGAATCGAAAACTTCCGGTAAAAAAGGTGAGTTGCAGATCAGTGGTGATAAAAAATTCCTGAAAGAAATTGGCCTGGTAAAAGGAGAAAAGGGAGCTGACAGGGAAAAGATGTCGCTTCTTTTCGACGGTAAGTATTTTACCGGTTATACGGGCGATGAAAAAATACCGGAAGAAGCGGGCAGTCTTGAAGTAGAAAAGGACGGGAAAGCAATAACCATAAATGGCACACTCTGGCGTGAATACGTGCTGCCGGTTGAATATATCGTGAAAGAGGATTCCACTCTCGAGTTTAATGCTTCTCACCGGGAACAAAAAGAAGTGGAAAAAGAAACGGTACCGCACAGGGTACAGGTTGGTCCGGAAGAAAAGACCGTTATAAAGGGGATCGAACTGGAAAGCTATAACCCCTCAAGAACCAGGCCACTTGAACCTGCGAAGAAAAAGGAAGAAATAACAAATATTCTTGGCGTTGGCGTGGTGGCTGTTGAAAATGGTACGCGCACTGAAAAGATCTACCAGCTTGACAAGAAGGCCACCGGGAGACAGCAGTTACAGATAGGAAATGATTTCAACGGGAAAAAGATAACAAAGATCATATTCTATTGTAATGACGGTGAGGCTGAATTTGAAAAAGCTGAACTGGTAACACCCATGAAAGGCGAGGGAATTCTTGAACCAAAAAATATAATTGCAGAAGCACAGGACTCGAAAATCAAGGTGGACGGGGTAGAAGTTACCAGGTCGAAAAATGAAAACATCGATGATGTGATAAAGGGCGTAAAGCTCCATCTCAGGAGTCCTTCAAAACTCCCGGTAACGTTGAATATTGAACCTGACCTGGAAAAAGCCGGCAAGAAGATCCATGAGTTCGTTAAGGCGTATAACGAGTACATTGATTATACAAGGCAGTTGACAAAAGCTGGTGTGACCGACCGTACCGGCGACTACAAGAAGGTAAAAAAAGAGCAGGGTGTCTTTACCGGGGACATGGCACTTCTACGGCTTGAGAACATGTTGAAAACCGCCGTAAGTGAAGCCTATCCCAGCAGGTCAAAGGATCCCGTGAAAATGCTGGTTGAAATGGGTGTTTCCACGGGAGATATCAACGCGGAATGGGACAGGATAAAATCGGGCAAGTTAATTGTAGACGAGGCCAGGTTGAACAGGGTGTTGAGTGATAAGCCCGAAGCGGTAAAAGAATTCTTTGGTTCAGATTCCGATGGTGATAACAGGATCGATCACGGTATGGCGTACAGGGTCGAAGAAATACTTGATCCTTACGTGAGGACGGGCAACAACATTATATCCAGCAAGATCGATCTGCAGGAAAACCAGATAGAACAGGCGGATAACAAGATAGAACGGCATATACAGCATGTGAAGGCCTACGAACAGAAATTGAGGCAGAAATTTACCAACATGGAAAAATCCGTTTCGGGAGCCAAGTCACAGGGTAACTGGTTGAAACAGCAGTTACAGGGTATGAAAGGTGGCAAGAAGAAATAATACTACATTGTAAAGGAGTAAATAATTTTGGAGCTTTTAATAAATGATCATGCCGTGGATTTTACACTGGATGGTGAAAACAATACAACAGAAGTAATACACTCCATCAACGAATGGGCACAGGAAAGACGCCTGGTACTGGCAAGTGTCATAATCAATGGTGAAGAATATATTCCTGATGAAGCTCCCCCGCAACCGGTTGGTGAAGTTGAGCAATTGAACTGTATAGTTCTTTCAGTTGCAGACCTGGTTGTTGACTCTCTTAAAGAGGGCATGGCATATTGCACGAGGGCACGTGACGCACTTGAGAGGGTGGCAGACGAGGAGCCTCTTACGGAAGTTGATATAAATGATCTTGTAGATGGTATTACCTGGATGCGTGAGATTGTCAATTCAGTAATTTCAATGCTGCAACTGGAACCTTCCGGGGTACCTTTCAGGGATGGTACGGTAGAAGACCACCTGGAAAAATTGGATCAATTGACAATTGAAATACAGTCTGTGCCGGTTGAAGAAGCAAGCGATCCTTCTTTTCTCAAAAGATATACAACGGCTATCGAGGATATGGATGAACTGTTCAAGATGATACTGATGAGTGAACAGCTTAAAGAATTGATCGTTCAGAGTATTGATTCTCCTGACAATCTTCTAAAAGGCGTAATGGAACTGCGGGACGAGATGCCAGTGATGGCCGAAAAGCTTGAGAAGGCTTCAATCGCGTACCAGTCAGGGAATGATGCAGAGGGAGCCGAGCTGTTGCAGGAGATCATGGATTACCTGTATTTTTACATGCGCACATGTTACCAGCTTGCACCGGTGTTCAATATTGACCTGAAAGCCGCAACAATAGACGGAGAGTCGATGGATGACATTAACGCGTACGTCAATGAATTATTGAATGAGATCGTTGATGTAATGGAAAATAACGATATCATAAGCCTTTCGGATATACTGGAATATGAACTAAAACCCCAGTTCGAAAAGCTTACGGAATATCTTGAATTGTTGTTGACCGAGTTGCAATCTTTTTCATGATTGTGTGCATTATACTTGCATGCTATCATGTAACATGCGTATCATATAAACGTTCCCTCCCGTATTCCAGCTGGAATCATTTAAAGGGGACGTTTTTTGTTAGTACTAATACCTGTACAGTGCACTGGAGACCGAGATGTCAGGATCAAATGAAAACATGAAGAAGCCCTGGGGAGGACGTTTTGGAGACAGCACTTCCCATATTACCGAGAAGATCTCAGCTTCTGTACATTTTGATAAACTTCTCTATCGCCAGGATATCCGTGGTTCAATGGCACACGCGAAAATGCTGAAAAAGATAAAGGTGCTCTCTGAAGAAGACTATGAAAATATTATTAAGGGACTGACAGAGATTCAGCGTGAGATAGACGAAGGGGCATTCAGCTTCTCTTCGTCTCTTGAAGATATTCATATGAATATTGAATCACGGCTTACAGAAAAGATAGGGGACGCGGGTAAAAGGCTGCATACCGCACGTTCACGTAATGACCAGATCGCCCTCGATTTGCGAATGTACATACGCGATGCATGTGCTGCAATAGACTTATTGCTGACAAAATTGCTGTCAGAGCTTGCCAGGCTTGCAGAGAATGAAGTGGATACCATTATGCCGGGGTATACCCATCTACAGGTAGCCCAGCCGGTTCGCTTCAGCCATCATGTACTGGCCCATGGATGGGCCCTGCTGCGTGATCGAAAAAGGCTGCAGTCTGCCGCTGAAAGTTGTGACAGGATGCCACTGGGGTCAGGCGCCATGGCAGGGGTGAATTATCCCACTGACCGGGAGATGTTACGGGAAGAGCTTGATTTTTCATCTATTATCCCAAATTCCATGGACGGGGTCAGCGACAGGGATTTTGCGCTGGATTTCCTCTATTTTGCAGCAATGCTGGGTATGCATCTATCCAGGTTCTGTGAAGAGCTTGTATTGTGGTCAAGCAGTGAATTTTCATTTATTCGTCTTTCCGACTCGGTAACAACGGGGTCATCAATAATGCCGCAGAAAAGGAACCCGGATATAGCAGAGCTCATACGGGGAAAGACGGGAAGATTGTACGGCGATCTGGTGAGCCTTTTTACGGTGATGAAAAGTCTTCCCATGACGTATAACAGGGATTTCCAGGAGGACAAGGAACCCGTATTCGATGCAGTTGAAACAGTTATGCTGTCACTGGAAGGTATGATCGAGATGGTATCATCACTGGAGGTAAACAGGCAGCGGATGAAAGACTCGGTATACAGCAATTTTTCAACTGCCACAGACCTGGCCGATTACCTTGTGATCAAGGGGGTCCCATTCAGACAATCCCATGAGATCATCGGGAATATCGTGCGTTACTGTGAAGACGAGCAAAAGGATTTTTTCGCGCTGACCCTGGAACAGTTGCAAATGTTTTCGGATAAATTCGAAAGTGATGTGCTTGACGCCATCAACCCGGAAACATCGACCGAAAGAAAGAGGTCATATGGCAGCACGTCACGGGACAGCGTCTTGAACCAGCTGGAGATGATAAAGAAGGTGCTGGAGGGTGAAGAAACATGATAGACAGCCTCACGGGTCTTGACCTGCTTTCACCGGTCACTGCACTGGTGCGAATGGCATTCGCACTGGTAGCGGGATTCTTCGTCGGTTTTGAGAGGGAACGCCAGTATCAGCCGGCCGGGTTACGTACACACATGGTACTTTCCCTCGGTGCCTGTACCATAATGCTCCTTTCACTGTATATACCGGCAACGTTCATTGATCAGTATCCCAATTCTGACCCGGCACGATTGTCTGCGCAGGTGATCAGCGGTATTGGTTTTCTTGGAGCGGGGGCGATCTTTAAGTACGGGTTTTCCATACGCGGGCTCACCACGGCGGCAACCATCTGGACAACCTCGGGTATCGGGCTGGTTTTCGGTTCGGGATATTACATGGTTGGCTCAATTGCCACTATCCTGCTGGTGATAGTATTGCAGATTTTTGAAAAAATTGAGAACTGGCTGGTAGAACAGAGAAAGATACGCATTCTACAGGTAACCTTCTACTCGGCTGAAATAACGGCCAAGCAGATCATGAACGTAGTTAAAAAATTCAGGGATGGACTGGAAATACGGCAGGTATCAATTACCGAGGATGTTGAGAACAAGACAACACAGGTAGAGGTTAACTGCAGGTTGGACGAAAATTTCAGCATACGGGAACTGTTCAACAGTATCAAGGAACTGGGGCACATCAAAACGCTGAGGATCGACTGATCATACTATAACTGGCTGCAGAACCACTGTGCCAGCCGGTAATCGTACTCGGTAGTGATCTTGATGTTGGAATAGTCACCTTCAACCGCGTGTACCTGGTAACCGGCATTTCTTACAAGCGACACGTCATCAGTGGCAGGGCCCCGTCCTGCATCGTTACTTTTTAAATGCGCGTCAAGTATGATGGAATACCTGAATGCCTGTGGTGTTTGCGTGTAATACAGAAGGCGCCTTTCCAGTGTCCTGTTCACCGTGTTTTCATCTATTTCAGTTATTGTGTCCACTGCGGGGACATACGTTCCTGCCGCACCGTGTTTCTCTGCGGTAACCACGCAGTTCTTTATAATATCGGAATTGACAAAGGGCCTCGCGGCATCGTGCAACAGAAGTATGTCGTCTTCCGCGAAATCAGCAGATCGTACCGCGTTCCAGGAAGACCCCTGCCGCGTTATTCCACCCTGTACGATCTGTATATGTTTTGATATGGTGTACCTGTCCACTATGGCAGCGATCCTCTGGCGGTATGCGTCAGGAACAACGGTAATTATATGGTCAACAAGGGGATGGCTGTTGAATGCCTCGAGCGACCATGCCATCACCGGCCTGTTCCCCAGTTCCAGGAACTGTTTTGGCTCACTGCTTCCAAGCCTGGAGCCGCTTCCCCCGGCAAGAATTATGGCGTAGGTGGTCATACGGTAGTTCACCATGCAGTTTGTTTCCTGTAAAGAAAAAATAACGGTTCGGCCGTGACTGGCTGTATCTTTTTTTATTGACATCTATGCTCGGTTCAACGAATCTTATGCATCATCATTAATCGAACTTGAAGGTAACAATGAAGTTAGTAATTAATATTCCCTGTTTAAACGAAGAAGCGACATTGCCGCTGGTGCTCGAGGAAATGCCTCAATCTATTCCCGGTGTAGACCAGATAATTGTCCAGGTGGTTGACGACGGGTCAACTGACGGGACCAGTGATGTGGCTGAAAAGTTCGGCTGCAGGGTGATAACGCATAAATCCAACCATGGCCTTGGAGTGGCGTTCAAGTCGGGCATGGAGGCAGCGCTGGATGATGGTGCTGACATCATGGTAAACACTGATGCTGATAACCAGTATCCATCCAGATATATACCCGATCTTATCAGGCCGATCATGGAAAAAAGGGCCGACCTGGTGATCGGGGACAGGCAGACATGGAAGGTGAAACACTTTGGCGTGATAAAGCGTTTTTTGCAGTGGTTCGGCAGCGCAACCGTACGTATGTTCACTCAGACGGATGTGCGGGACACGGTATCAGGCTTCAGGGCGTATTCACGTGAAAGCCTGTTGCGGTTGAACGTTACCACCAGGTTCAGTTACGTTCTGGACACCATTATGCAATGTGCCAAAAAGAACCTGAAAATAGAATCCGTTAAGATCACCACCAATGAACCCACTCGCGAATCAAGACTGTTCAAGAACATGTTCCAGCATATTCGAAAATCCGGGCTCAACCTTCTCAAGGTATACGTGATATATCACCCGCTGCCCACGTTTCTTTTGCTGGCACTGGTGTTTTTTCTGCCATCACTTATCCTGATCATCAGGTATCTCTATTTATTCTTCACCACCGGCGGTGAAGGACATATACAGTCACTGATCGCCGCTACAATACTCTTTATAACAGCTGTTATCATGTTCATGATGGGTATTATCAGCGACCTGGTACGGACAAACCGCGAGCTCATTGAAGAACAACTGTATTTACAGAAAAAGCAGCGATACAGTAAGTAAAGGGATTTACAATGGTAACAGCAAAGAAAACGGCGAATAAAAGCAGGGGGCTGCTTGTAGTTGTAATTCCTGCATATAACGAAGGTCAAACCATTAATGATACCATAGTTAACCTGAATAAAATAAAGTCCAAAATTAATATGCTTGGGCTTGATTACAAGATATTCGTGGTCAACGACGGGTCAAGTGATAATACGGCTGAAAATGCACGCAAAGCGGGTGCAGACCAGGTTGTTGAACATAAGTTAAACCGGGGCCTGGGTGCAGCGGTACGATCAGGGTTGGATGCGGCTCGCAGGGCCGATGCCCTTATCGCCGTAAAGTTCGATGCTGACCTGCAACATGATCCCAATGATATACCGGAATTGATTAAACCAATTCTCGAAGATACTGCAGATGTGATATACGGCAAACGGTTTGATAAGATCAGTTACAAAATGCCATTAATGCGCAAAATGGGCAACAAGGTGTTTACAAGGATCATGCGATTTCTTACCGGCTGGCCTCTTGAAGACAGTCAGCCCGGTATCTTTGCCGTGAACAATGATTACCTGCAGGTATTCAACCTTCCCGGGGACTATAATTACACGCAGCAGGTACTGCTTGACTCTTTTCATAAGGGAATGCGATTTGCTCATGTCTCAGTGAGCTTTAACAAGAGATATTCCGGTAGTTCTTTCATTACCTTGAAGTACCCTTTTATCGTGATGTACCAGATCCTTATGGTATTAATAAGTGTCAAGCCCATGAAAATATTTGCCTCCCTGGGTTTCTTCATTCTCTTTTTGTGTGCACTGCTTTTTGGTATAGAACTGGTTCAGTTTATTCAGGGGATTGCTGATAAGCCGGTTGTACACGTTAACCTGCTGCTTGGTCTTCTTTTCTTTGGCCTGCAATGCCTCTTCTTCGGATTGATGGCTGAACTGATCGTTAGAATGAATATAAAGCGGAATTAAGTACCAGACTATGGAAGAAAAAGCACCAAGGGGTACATTTTTCACTCCAAGGAATATCATATTCTTTATTATTGCAGTTACCCTGGTGGTTTTCCTGGTGTCCCGGATAGACGTTAAGAAAACCATCAGCGCGTTCAGTTCGGCCAGGCCCGGTCTTATCCTGCTGGCATGCTGCATCTATTTCGCTTCCAATTTTTTCAAGGCATTACGCTTCATGGCCATCATGAAGAATACCAGGGTTGGGATCTTTAACATGTTTACCATAGTAAGCTTTCATAATTTCTTCAACCAGGTAATGCCCGCACGTACCGGTGAACTCACCTTGATATACTACCTGAAAAAGATCGGCGGAGTAAAAGCAACAAGGGGCCTTCATTCCCTGATCGTTGTGCGAATATTCGACATGATAATCGTATCACTTTTTTTCGTCGTGTCGTTTATCCTCTATTTTGGCACAAGGGAATCTTCACTGTTACTGTATGTGGGGATCGCAATGGCTGTTATATCCATAATCGCGCTTTTCAACATCAAGTGGATGGTTATAGTAGTATCGAAGGTATTTTACGGAATAGGATCACTTCCATTTTTGCAGGATAAGAAACTGGTTAAGAAACTGTTGGAGAAAGTGTACCAGGTTGAAGAAGAGTTCAGCCAGTTTGATACCAGGGGCAATCTTCCCATGATCGCGGTAACCAGCCTGATGGTCTGGACAGCCCTGTATACACTCTCCTTCGTGGTTATACGCGGTTTTAATATTGATATTGGCTATATTCCCGCCCTGATCGGTGCCACGGGCGGCATACTCACAAACGTGCTACCCATCAACAGCTTCGGCAGTTTCGGCACCCTTGAAGCGGGATGGACAGGCGGATTCTTACTTGTGGGTATGTCAATGCAGGACGCGGTGACAACCGGCTTTGGGAATCATCTTGTCATGTTTTTCGCGGGTGGTTTCATCGCACTGTTTTGCGCGTTAGTTCAGAAATTAAAAAAAGATAGATCACTTTTCAAATAATTTCAACACAAGATTTGCAACCCGCTCACCCAGGAGGGCCCCGTTCTTTATGGCCTTCTCGTCGGGGGTGCCGGTACATGCCACCCCGTAATGTCCAGTAGCTGACATGGGGTCACCCACTACCACCATGCCGTATATAAGCATGGCCTGTATAATGGAAAAGAGGGTGGTCTCTTTTCCCCCTGATGGATCGCTTGCGGTTGCGAATGCCGCGCCAACCTTGTTTTCCATTTTTCTTCTCAGCACAACATATTCGTCAAAAAGCCGTTTCAGGTCGGCTGCCATTGTGCCAAAATAGACGGGTGAACCGGCAATAACACCCTGGGAATGTATGAAATCGTCCCTGCTGACCTCTTCGGTTGACTTCACCACCGCTTCTACCCCGTCGACTCGTTTTACACCTTCACCGATGGCATGCGCAAGTTCCCTGGTGTTCCCGGATCTTGAATAGTATACAATAAGTACCTGCATGGTATCGTCTCTCCCGTTTGCGAAATTATATATACAGGATACAGTAATCAACCGGGTAATTCAACAATTAACTGCCGGAAGGGTAGATGAGAAAATAGCCCTCTTTGGAATAAATATACTTGAATAAATGCCGCTGGTATCGTGAACTTTCCTTACTTACTGTGAACTTATATGCCGGAGTTGCTGCAAGATGATATCATTGAAAGCTGAAAAATTGTCGTCATTTATCGTGATGGACGTGATGGCCCGGGCCGCCGAACTGGAACGGGCAGGTGAAAACGTCATACACCTTGAGGTGGGTGAACCGGACTTCCCCACGCCAGAGGTTATACAGGATGAAGCAATGCGGGCCATGCGGGACGGGCAGACCAGGTATACTCATGCCATGGGACTACCCGAGCTCAGGGAGGAGATATGCAGGTATTATAAAACAGAATACGGTGTAGATATTGTGCCGAAGCAGGTGCTTGTCACCTCTGGCACTTCGCCGGCTTTTCTATTCGCGCTGATGGCCATACTCAATGATGGTGACAGGGTAATCGTGTCTAACCCGGGGTATGCCTGTTACCCGAACTTCATCACTGTAACCGGCGGTGAGCGGGTAGAGGTATCAACAAGCCCGGAAAACGGTTTCCAGTATACCCCTGAAGATATCAGCAGAAATCTTGACCACAAAACACGGGCTATAGTGATCAACTCCCCTTCAAATCCAACCGGCGTGGTGATGAGTGGCGAACAGTTGAGCCAGGTAGCAGCCTTTTCCAGCCAGTATATTATTTCTGACGAGATATACCACGGCCTGGTATATGGTGACAGGGCGCATTCAATACTTGAATATACCGACAGGGCCTTCGTGATAAACGGATTCTCAAAGCTTTATGCCATGACAGGCTGGAGGCTGGGGTATTGTATTTTCCCGAAAGAATTTTCCGGCGTTATGCAGAAGATCCATCAAAACTTCATGATATCAGCAAACAGCTTTGTGCAGTGGGCAGGCATAAAAGCGCTGAACAGCGCGGGGGAGGACGTGAAACATATGAGGCAGACCTATGACGCCCGCAGGAAGTACATGATAGAGAGATTGCGTGACATGGGATACGCCATCCACGTTGAACCAACCGGCGCGTTTTACGTGTTCGCGGATGCCAGGAATTTCTGCCGGGATTCTTACAAAGAAGCATTTGATATAATTGATACTGTAAAGGTGGGGGTTACCCCCGGCATTGATTTCGGGAGTGGTGGTGAAGGGTTTTTGAGGTTCTCGTATGCCAACTCCATGGAGAATATACGCGAAGGACTTGATAGAATAGAAGCATACCTGGAGAAAAAATAAGTTGATACTCTCCCCTGTTCTATATTCCATTGCATTCTCGTTTTCCTGTATGGCGCCGCTGCTTTTCGTGTCACTGGTCCCTTTCCTGCTTTCCCTTGAGAGAGCACGGGGGCTTCGCCACTCACTGTTTCGCGGTGGAACTTTCGGCGCGCTTACAGCAATCGGCATAACATGGTGGATAGTAACCGCCGCACATTTACAGTATGGAATACCACTTGTTGCCGCGCTTTTACTCTTCCTCCTGATCGCCATTATTCCAATGGCATTAATATACATGATCTTTGCAGCCGGATATCATTATCTCTACAGGAACAGCAGGCACAGGTGCCTTGTGCTTGCCGGCGTACCTTCCCTCTGGATCGCGTGTGATTTCTGTGTTTCCCTGCTGCCCTTTGGGGTGCCCTGGATCTTTTCAGGATACGCGGCGGCTCCCATGTCATTGTTTATACAGGCAGCGGATACGGGCGGGGTGTACCTGTTGAGTTTCATAATCGCTGCCATCAATACTTCTATCTTTCTTGCCGTAAGGGAATTACGCGTAAACGGCACGTTCAGAAAGCCGCAGTTGAACAGGATCGTATTTCCACTGGTATCACTGGTGCTGATTACGGGAATTGTTTTTATATATGGCATATACGGCAAAAAAAAGTGGGGATCATCCGGGAATAATGCTGCACCCGGGATTGATGTTGTACTGGTGCAGGGGAATTTTACCTCGAGGGAGCGATGGGAGGATGACAGTATTTACCAGAGGCTTGAGGTGTACAGGTCAATGACAGAAGGTGCCGCAGTCAAAGACAGGCAAACCATGGTGATATGGCCCGAAACCGTTATCAATTCATCACGGGTATCACATGAGAAGATTGCCTCGGACATGATACAATTACTTGGCGAAAAAGCTGTTCTAATAACAGGGGCGGTTACGGGAGCACACGGGAAGAGGGTGCATAACAGTGCGTACATTATCTCGGGAAACAACTGGATAGCCCGGTATGATAAGAATATACTGCTTCCATACGCAGAATCATCTCCTTTTGGTATACAGTTCCTGGATAGATTTTATAACGCACCGCAATCATTTGACAGGGGTAACACTGCCCCGGTGGTGAAAACCCGGCATGGGAAAACGGGGATCACTATCTGTTTTGAACAGGTGTACCCGGAGTATGTTCGCAAGTCGGTTACCCTGGGTGCGGGTATGCTGGTGAACATATCAAACGATTCCTGGTTTGGGAACACTACGGAGCCAATGCAGCACCTGAATTGTTCTATCATAAGGGCAGTGGAACATCGGCGGTACATGTTACGGTCTGCTAACAGCGGTTATTCGGCCATCGTTAACCCGTCAGGAGAACTGCAGAAGGTATCATCCCTCTTCACCAGGGAAACGGTAGAGGGAAGGGCGGGATTTACTGATCACATGACAGTATACAGCAGGTATGGAGATGTCATATTGTATCCCGCGCTTTTGATATTGTTATCAGCACTTGGAACAGTTGCGTTTTTCAATGACCGGTAGAAATCATGTTTACTGCTGAAATTGCCGGCTGCCTTCTTTTATCGCTTCTCTTCGCCGAAAGGCTTCAGCCTGTTCCCCGAAATACTCTTTCTGCAATTCGCGTATCCTGGCATCCTTTTCACTTGCAGTGAGATTCGGGTCGGATTTGACTTTCTGCTCGGCCTGCCTGTATTTCTCCTCGGTTTGTTTTTCTGCTGCCAGCTGCTGATCAACCTTTTCCAGCCTTTCTATTGTTTCGGGGGTAAAGAATTCCTTTCGAAATTCATCGACTTTCTGCTCTTTCTCCGATCCCGGGAGTTCTGAAAGGTCTTTCTGGTATATTTCAAGCTTTTCCTGGTATCGTTCATAGGGTTCCTGCATGGAGGTGATGGCATCACCGGTGTTGTCCCACATTTGAGAGTTCAGTTCCTGTAATCTTTTTTCTTTCTCTGCTCCATAGAGGTCATCATCCCTGACTATTGAGCTTCGGCGTATCTGGTATTCCTGTGATTTCACCCGCGGGCCGAAAAGCAGGTCGGCAACTTCATCGCCAAAATACTGCCTGCGAAAATCCTGCAGGTTTCTCAGGTAACGCAGCATCTCGGTGGGGCTGCCCGGGTTTTCCCAGTTTTTCATCTCGTCCGAAAGTTTTATCTCGTACATGGTAAACTTCTTGTATAACGCGAATATTGATTCAGCCCTGTCCCTGTTCATTATACTAAGAAGATACTGGCGAACTGTTTCAAGGTGTTTTTCAAGGGGCATATCCTTGTATTTTCGTTGAAGATGCTTGAAAAACTTGATGGTATAAGAATTGATAATATCTTTAGAAAAGTAATTTTCTACGTTCCTGTCTTCAAAACTCACGTTGCTGTAATTTATTTTCACGTCCTCAAGGGTGATCTGCCGTGATTCGGGAATAAGCTGTTCTTTCTCAATTGTTGTGTCGTTCTGTTTTTGGGAGAGCTGAAATATCAGCAATACTACTGTAACCATGGCTATAATAAAAACTATCTGTCGAGTGCTCATACATATTCCCCTGGTATTATTATTGTGCGATTATGCCGGATAGTTGTTACCTGTCAAGAAGATGGCGTATCTTCATGGCAAGTTCGGACATGCTGAATGGTTTCTGGATAAAATTCCTGCTGCTAACATGTACATTGCCCTCGTGCTTTTCGGTGAGGGGATAACCGGAAGTAAAAAGAATTCGCATACCGGGTTTATCCTTCATTATCTTATCAGCCATTACAAGGCCGTCAAAGTCAGGCAGTACAATATCGCTGAAGACAATATCTATCTCGTCTCCATGCTTTTCTATGAGATCAAGCGCCTCGCTGCCTGAACCTGCCTGGTATACACTGTAGCCGATAAACTCAAGGGCGTTCACCGTTATCCGGCGCAGCTTATCATCATCTTCCACCACCAGTAGTGATTCTTTTCCATGAAAACTCCCGGATTGACTGAAAAAATCGGCGGTCAATTTTCCTTCGCTTTCACTGCATGGCCAGTAAATGGTTATGGAAGTTCCCACGTTCTTTTTGCTTTCAACGAATATGCTTCCCCTGTGCTGCTTTACAATACCGTATACAGATGAAAGGCCAAGGCCCGTGCCCTGCTGCTTCTTGGTAGAGAAAAACGGGTCAAATATCTTGTTAACGTTATGTTCATCGATACCCACACCTGAATCGTTTACCTTCAGCATGATGTGATTGCCGGTTGAGCTGCCAAGATGCGAAGAAGTGAATTCCTCGTCAAGGTACATTTTCCGGGTTTCTATTGTGATGATCTTTGGTTTGTCCGTGTTCTCATCCTCCATTATCGCATCACGTGAATTTATTACCAGGTTCAGAATAACCTGTTCAACCTGGTTTTTATCAGCTTCTATCAGGCACGGGTTCTGGCAGAGCTCATGTGTAAGTTTAATGTTTTCACCTATTAGACGCTGTATCATGGAATGAAGGTTGTCCAGCAGTTCATTCAGGTTAAGCGATTCGGGGTTTATTACCTGCTTTCTGCTGTATGCCAGCAGCTGGCTGACCAGCTTTGCCGCACCTTCACCCGATTTTTTGATCTCATGAATATCTTCCCGTACCGGTGAGTCTTCGGGAATTGTCATCAGTACCAGCTCCGCGTTCCCAAGTATGATGGTGAGAATATTGTTGAAATCATGGGCGATACCGCTTGCCAGCTTTCCCACCGCTTCAAGTTTCTGTGATTGACGTAACTGCTCTTCCAGTGACCGCTGAACGGTAATATCTCGCAGTATTCCCTGGAAGGTGTGTGCCTTGCCCTTCATGTCACGCTGCATGGTTGCGCTTACCTCAACCACCCGTACCTGTTTTTCTTTAGTCAACAGCTCAAATTCGAAGTTATTGATGGACCCCTGGCTGATCAGCTTGCGTATTAACTGGTTCAGGTTGGAGCGGTCATATGCCAGTTCTATGAGCTGGATCTGGTTCATCTCTTCGCGTGTATACCCTGTCATCTGGATGGCGGCATCATTGATATTGATGATCCTTCCGTCGCGTGTGATTATTACTATCCCGTCGCGTGAATTTTCAAAGAGGATCTTCATCTGCTGCTCACTTTCTTCAAGCTGGGATTCGATCTGTCTTCTATACGATATATCCCTGATAATGGCAAAAATATAGTTCAGTTCGTCGAGAAGTATCCTGTGGGCTGATATCTCAACCTGGAAAGATGTTCCATCCTTCCTGGTGTTGGACGATTCCAGGATGATTTTTTCTCCCAGCTCCATGCGTGCCAGGTTTTCTTTCTGGTTGGAACGGGTTATCAATGTATTTAACACAGATGCGGGTTTGCCGATGAGTTCTTCCTTTGAATACCCATGCATTTTACATGCAGTCCTGTTGAGATTGGCGATCATAAGCGTGTTGTCCGGCTTCATGGTGAAAAGGATCATGCCGTCAGAGGCATACTCGAACAGCACCCTGAAGCGTTCCTCGCTTGCCTGTAGTTCACGCATGTTTGACCGGAAACTTTCAACGAGGTTGTTGAAAGACTCAAGCACGAATCGCCGTGCTGAACCCTTTTTATACCGTTCAAAATCAAGGTTTACGGGGGCAAAGATATTTGTGGATATCTGTTCAAAAGCCTGGATCATTCGTGCCAGTATGTTAAGATACGGGTTGAGGAACAGGAAAACAATGGCAATGACAAACATGAAGACAATACCCATGTAGAGCAGTATTTCCCTGAATATTGAACCAGTTTTTTCGTAAATATCATTGAGGCTGATGGCCGATCCAATGAATATCTCCAGCGGTGGCACAGCCTTGATAAATGCTATCTTTCTGGCCGACTTGTCCGTATTACCGGGAGGAAAGAAATATGTAGTGAAACCTTCCCTGTCTTCACTTCTGGCAATATCAACGAAATCGTTTACCACGCTGCTGTTATGCAGTCCCCTGAGTGCGGGATCATCAAAGGTGTTGCGCGAGTTTTTCAGTGGATGCAGCAGGGAGGTACCGTCCATCCCGTTCACAAATACGTAATGTAAGAGGAGATCCCCGCTGTACCAGGTGTTCCTTATAATCTCCTGCGACCTTTGCAGGGCTGATTCCCGTGTAATCTGGCCTGTTTCATATTGATCAACTATGGGCTTGATCTGCCGGTAGCATATATTGACATATGACCTGACGTCATTTTTTCGATGTTCAATAAGAATGGAATTGTACTTGTGAAGGGATATCCTGAAAATGATAATAAAAGCTACCAGTACAACCGCGATGGCGTAAAGGATACGGATAAACAAACGGATTGAGAATGTTATTTTCCTGCTTGATGTGAGTTTTTGAATAATTTTTTTCATTCCAGTTGTTTTTTATTCAAAGAATTTCATGAATTCATCTGTGTCAGCTTTTCCTTCTATGACTTTACGGGCAGCCTTGATAGCGTCAGGATCACCAAGGACAATGGCGGATACCGGCATATCTTTGTTATAGAGAAATTTGCGGTAAGCGTTATCTTCAGTAGAAACAACTGATTCTGCCACGCTGTTCTCAAAATCACCCGCCGAGTACAGGTCAATCCCGGTTACTTTCAGCATGACGGACATTGGCGTACCCTCGTAAGGCACCTTTTCGCCGACCATGTTACGCCCTGCTGTCTTTCCCTGCTCCCGGGAGGCCGGCCAGATCCCGTATATCCTGTCCCGATGTTCCACGGGATCACCGGCGGCATAAATGTTCTCATCTGAAGTCTGCAGGTAATCATTGACCAACATCCCCCGGTTTATATCAAGGCCCGCCTGCCTGGCAAGTTCCATTCGTGGACGAATGCCGGACGAAACAACCACGCCATTGGCATTGATGACAGTACCCGATTCCAGCCGAACACCTGTAACCCGGCCATCTCCTTCAATGGATTGCACGGAGTCGTTCAGCACGAACGTGATCCCCTTTTCCTCAAGCATCTTCTTGAGCATTGATGAGCCGTCTGTATCAAGCTGCCTCGGGAGTATCCTCTCGAAATACTCCACTACTGTTACCGTGCATCCCCTTTTCAGCAGGCTGTTGGCAGTTTCAAGACCAAGCAGCCCGCCGCCTATTATAACGAATGACGTATGTTCTTCAGCGTGTGTGATAATGGCATCCGCGTCGGCAACATTGCGGAATACAAATACCCCTTTCCTGCCTGTACCGTCAATTGGGGGGACAAAGGACACCCCGCCGGTTGCAAGCAGCAGCCTGTCATATGCGTAAATGTCCCCGGAAGCGGCTGTTACCCGTCTATTTTCAGGATCCACCTGGTCAACACGGGTATTGAGAACAATTTGTATATCTTTATCTTTATAACGGTCCATATTGTACATGGTGAACGAATCCAGTGAAGCTTCACCTGCCAGGTAATCGATGAGCTTTGGGCGGTAATAGAACAGGTGGGGCGATTCGCTGATAATGGTGATCTCGGCATTCTCGTCCGCCCCCCGAATGGACATTGCCGCCTCTGTTCCCGCTACGCCGTTGCCTATTATTATGTGTTTCATGTTCAATTCCTTTTTAGCCAGCCATGGAGATGATGAAGAGAGTCTACACGGCGGGAGTGTATCCGGCAAGCAAATTTTAATAGATAAATGTCACGGTATCACAACGCGGGCGCTGCCGCTTATCTCGCTTACGCTGGTTTTGTTTTCATAGTTAGTCTGGGTGTCATCAGGATAATCATCTTTATCGCCGTCATTATCCTTATCGATCTTGTCCCATGAGATGATACCCACCCTGTAGAAATAAACTCCCCCTGAAGGATGGTTGCTATGTTCAAATGATTTTGCGTATTCCAGGGTGCTATCCAGGTTGAAATCACTGGAGCCAATTGAATAGCGAGCGCCAACAACCTTGTAGTCCGCAAACTCATTATCCGCTTCCTCCGTCATGTACACCTCGTACCCGGCAAACCCGTCGCCGCTGCCGCTTTCAGACCACGATACGATCACATCAGTGCCATCGTAATACGCGTCGATAGAGAACCCGGCCCGGTTGGTGATGGCCCCCTCGATGTAGTCTGCCACGTAAGAACAGCCCGAACCGGAGATCAATGCGGCCGTGACTGCAAGTATAATTAATAATAGCTTTTCATGTATATGCTGTAATCTCTTCATAGCAGTTAACCCGTATTATCAGAATCGTAAGAACAGGCTTCCTTCAAAAGCCCACTTGTCTGCCGATTCAACAAGTTTTCGCATCTCCTGCGAGTAGTTTTTGATTGCCTTGAATTCAATGCCCCAGAATGACATGTTAAAAGAGGTGCCTATAAAACCCCCGAATATCCAGTAATCACTTCCCGATTCCCGGTGGACCGGGATGGCCGGGTCCCAGAACCTGCTGATCCCCAGGGAGAACACCAGGTCTATCTCTTCCTGCGTGAAATAGTCGAAATCAGCCCGCGCGTACATCTCCCGGGCGACGGGAAAATCCAGTGTTTCCCCCGTCCGCTTGTCGATGAGTTTCTCGTCGGGTTTCTGTGTTTCCACGAAAAGGCTGATCTTTGTCCGTTCGCTGAAAGTCCGGTAAACCTGGAAGGATACCGTGTGCAGTGACGCTTCTTTTTTCTCATCTTCGGTCTTGCCGGCCAGTGGATCATCGGGCAATTCCTTTACCCATACGGCGTCGTATTCTTCATCGTTGTAAAGACGCAATAACCTGTAGGTGACAACAAGCTGGGGTACTTTAGAATTCGGATTGCCCGTGAACAGGCTCACGAAGGGATTGATGTGTAGTCCAAAGGCGAAACGTTCTATCCTGTCCCCGATACCGGCGGTATTCAGGTCCATGAACGAGAACAGGTTGCTTGCCACGAAATAGCGCTTTCTCATTTCCGAGGAATCGGTATAGGTTATGGTGCCGTCATCATTGGGTTCTATCTGGTTGTTTATTATGATACCGCCGTGAATGTTGAACCATGGACGGTAAAGCAGGGTAAGGGCAAAAATATCGTCAAAGAACTGGGTGTACTTGTAGTCGGTTACATCGGTGGTGCCGGCAGATCCCCTGTCGATCTGGGTCTTGCGTGTAAGCCCGTAATGAAAACCGGTGGCGGTCAGTCCCACCACCAGGTTTCGTGGATTCCAGAGCCCGGTACCGGCATTCGCGTCTTCATCGTCTTCCGGTGGAATGTACGCGGCCCCGTCCTGCATACGTTCTGTTAATGTCTTTCCCCTGTATTTGCCGTTAAAGGGTAAACTGACTGTCATGCTGCTGTAGGTGCGTACCAGTGTCATGGATACCGGTTCGTATTCCATTGACCCCCGGTTGAGGGCATTGATGTTGAAGTCTTTCACCCAGTTCAATTTCAGGTATGAGTCGAAGTACTGCTCACGGGACTCCATCTGGTCCCAGCGCTGGTAAAAGAGATCAAGCACGGTCTCGCTGCGGGCAACGGCATTGTGAAGGGTGGAGGCCTCGTATACTTCAGCAGAAAGTGAAGAGATGAATATAATAATTATGAAAAACGGAAGGATACAGGCAGTTACCCGTGAAGCTGTTTTCATCAAAAAGCCTCAATATTAATAGTATTAATAATGAACATTATTTCCACTTTGTTCTTATATATAGTAATCGCAGCAACGTCAACAATAATAATCGGAAATCCTGCCCCGAAGAACCCGAAATAAAATACTTTACAAAAATATGACAACATTTTAACGTATCAGCCTGATTTTGAAAACTTCATTATTTTATATCTTTTTTAAATTGAAATACGGATTATTTTCGGAGGTTAACTAATGGTAAAAGAATATACCACTGAACAGGTACGCAATATTGCCATCGTTGGACACAGTAGTACCGGCAAATCAACGCTCTTTGATGCCATGCTTCTTGTTGGTGGAAAAATTGACAGGATCGGCAAACCGGATGACGGAAGCCTGACCTCTGATTACGATGACGAGGAAAAGAATAGACAGATATCCATTCGAAGCGCGCTTGGTTTCGTTGAATCAGACGACGTCAAGATCAATATCATTGATACTCCCGGCATGTCCGACTTCGTTGGGGAGGAACGCGCCGCGCTGCAGGTTGCCGAGGCAGCTGTGATCGTGGTTGACTCGGTTGACGGTGTGCAGATCGAAACCGAGAAGGTGTGGCGGTACCTTGAAGAGAACAGTATTCCCCGCATCATTTTCGTTAACAAGATGGACAAGGAACGGGCCAATTACCAGGATATCATTGATAATATTAAGAACAACCTTGGCGCAAGTACTGCAACCCTCTGCCTGCCGCAGGGAGAAGGTGAAGGTTTCGAGGGTGTTGTAGACATAGTAGAGATGAAGGCCATGACCCCTAAGGCCGACGGCAAGGGTGTGGATGTGAGCGACATTCCGGGTGACCTGCAGGAACTGGCGGAACTGGAGCGTGCCAACCTTGTTGAACTGGCTGCCGAGGGTGATGATGAACTTATTGAAAAATTCCTGGAGGGTGAGGCACTTAGCGAAGAGGAAATAATTACCGGCCTCAAGGCCCAGGTGAAGAACTGCAACCTTACCCCGGTCATCTGCGGGGCATCCCTGAAGTCCATGGGTATGAAGAACCTTCTGAACGTAATCAGGGATTTCGTGCCAAGTCCCGAGGCCGGCAGAACATACAGGGGATATCATCCCGATCATAAAGACCAGGAAGTTGAAGTAACCATGCAGGCCGGAGAGCCTTTCAGCGCTGTTGTGTGGAAAACCTATATTGACCAGTACGCGGGACGTTTCAATTACTTGAAAATCATTTCGGGTACCCTTGTGCCTGATACGGAAGTGCTCAACGCTAATAAGAATGACAAGGAACGTGTTTCCAAGCTGTATACAACCATTGGCAATAAGACTGAAGAACTTCCAAAGCTTGTGGCCGGTGATATCGGCGTGGTTATCAAGCTGGAAAAAACCGCGACGGCCGAGACACTCTGTGACAGTAAGAACCCGGTGGTTCTGCCGCTTATTAACCTGCCGCATCCCGTGTTCTCTTACGCCATTGAGTCGGCCAAGAAGGGAGACGAGGACAAGATCGGCCAGGTCTTTTCAAGGATCACCGATGAGAATCCCACTATTACCTACCAGTTGAATCCGGAAACCCGTCAGACGCTTCTTTCGGGTATGGGCGAGATGCAGCTTGATATAATTCTCAAGTCCATCAGGGAGAAGAACAAGATAGAGCTCATTACATCCGAACCCAGGGTTGCCTACAGGGAGACCATCACAAAGAGCACCGAGGCGCAGTACAAGCATAAGAAGCAGTCGGGTGGCCACGGCCAGTACGGAGAAGTGTACGTGAGGGTGAAACCTACCGAACGTGGAAGCGGATTCGAGTTCATTGACAGTATCGTTGGTGGTGTTATTCCCAGGGGATATATTCCAGGTGTTGAAAAAGGGCTTAAAGAGGGAATGCAGGAAGGTGTGCTTGCCCGGTACCCGGTAGTTGATGTTTCAGTTGAACTGTTTGATGGTTCCTATCATCCCGTTGATTCTTCCGAGATGTCATTCAAGATCGCGGCACGGAGCGCCCTCAAGAAGGCCATGGAAGCTGCAGGCCCCATTCTCCTGGAACCGGTGATGGAAGTGGAGATCTTCGTGGACAAGGAATACATGGGTGATATCCTCAATGATATTACCAGCAGAAGGGGGAAGGTACTTGGCATGGGCAGCAAGGACGAAAATGACAGCGGCGGCATATCCGTGGTAAAGGCACAGGCCCCGCTGGCAGAAATGCTCAGGTACACCATTGACCTT
This sequence comes from uncultured Leptospiraceae bacterium, assembly GCA_964345775.1. Taxonomy (GTDB): domain Bacteria; phylum Spirochaetota; class UBA4802; order UBA4802; family UB4802; genus M55B154. The sequence goes on from CAYFSO010000009.1 coordinate 42,989, forward strand.
CGCGCCATGACAAGCGGTAAGGCCACTTTCGAAATGAAGTTCTCTCACTATGACCCCATCTCCGGCAGGATTGCCGAGAAGGTCATAGAAGAGCGAAAGAAAGAACTGGAAGAAGAATAATAGAACGGTATTTTTGCAACACGGATGCTGTACAATGGCCACCGCATGGTGGCCATTGATGTATTCACTTGACAGAACTGCTATGCGTGCGTATTTTTTACTTGTAACAATATATAAAGAGCTATTTCATACTTTGTTCAAGACAGTAAATTACAGGATCGCTTAATGAAAATAATTGTATTTGAAGATACACGGCTGGATGACTTTTATCCGCTGACCCTTACCAGGCCCCTGTGGGATATGCGTACGGGATGTTATACCATGGGAGAGCGGATAGGTAAATGGGCCCATGGGTTCGCTGCTTCACGGAAGACCGGCAGTGTACACTTGTATTCCAGGGAGAATGTGGGGACGGTTTTTGCTGAAAGGTATGCCGGGCATGACGTCAATCCAGCTCTTCAACTTCCCGACAGGGCAAAGGATGTTATCTTCGTAAATGCCAGGTGTATCCCCTATGTTGACCAGTTCACCATTGAAAAAAACGTGCTGTATACATCCTCTGACATACCCCTGTTCCTTCACCTGGATAACGAAAATTTTCCCGGTAAAATTACCATAAGCAGTAATGATGATATCCTGGATTTTATAAGTTCCCTGCCTGTTCGCAGAAATGAACAGGTGCCTTTCAGGTGGATACGTAATTCATGGGAGCTGGTTGACGGTAATGCCGGAATAATAATAGATGATGTACGGGCATATCCTCCCGTCTTTGAATTACAGCAGGCTGAGAACGCCACGGTGATTGGCGATCCGTCATACCTTTTCGTGGAGCAGGGGGCGGAAATAGATCCTTTCGTAGTATGTGATTGTTCCAGTGGACCCGTTGTTATAGAAAAAGGGGTAAAGATCGCTTCATTTACCAGGATAGAGGGGCCATGTGCCATTGGGAAAGACACCCAGGTTACCGGTGCAAAGATCAGGCAGGGATGTTCATTTGGTCCACAGTGCAGAATAGGTGGGGAAGTAGAGGAGTCCGTATTCCAGGGATACGTGAACAAGTACCATGACGGGTTTATAGGACATTCGATGATCGGTGAATGGGTAAATCTCGGCGCGCTTACCTCTAATTCGGATCTCAAGAATACATATACACCGGTAAAGGTTACCCTTGGTGATAAGAGGGTCAATACCGGCTTGTTGAAGGTGGGAGCATTCATAGGTGATTTCAGCATGACCAGTATCGGGACCCTGATAAATACGGGTTCTGTGCTTGCCACCGGATCCATGATCGTTCATGGTGGATCATTGACTCCCGATTATGTACCGACTTTTACATGGTTTTTGAACAACACTCTTGCCGAGACCCCTCAATTTAACAGGTTCATTGAAACCTGCAGAATGATGACTTCACGAAGGGGAGTGCAGTTTACCAGGAATTATGAAGACATGCTCACTTCTCTGCATGAAACAACTGCCCATACACGTGGAAAAGCTATAGATAGATGGAACAGCAGGCTGAAATAAAATTCTCACTGGTTTTCATCGTTTCCCTGTGCCTTCATGCCGTGATCCTTTCAGGCTTGCTGATGCCCGATTATAAAAGCATCATGCACAGGGAAAACATGAAAGAGAAGATGTTTTCCGGACGGGATATCATCGTTAACGTGAATGAAGATGAGAAACTTGTGCAGAACAGGCAGACACTCCTGTCTGAGAAAACATCAACTGCCAAAGGATACATTACAAAAGAGAAAGGCAACAGGTGGCTGAACAATGCCCTTGATTTCAGGTTAAAGAAAGGATCAAAAAGCAGGGGAAAGGCTGTTACGCAGAGCAAGAGTTCTGCCAGGGACAGGGCCTTGCTGATAAACGACAATACCGAGATAATCATCAATCTCATGAAAGAGGTAACCTCGGGGGTATTTGGTGCTACCGGCAGTAAGGAGTTCACCACTATACCTGACAAGTACGATATAACTCCCAAAAACGCCATTTATTACACGAACGACGGACGCTTCTCTTTCAATACGAAAAAGTTCAAGCCCTTTAAGTATTTTAAACAGATGAAGGACAAGATAGCCGCCAACTGGCATCCACCCATGGCTGCCAACGCGCATATTCAGGGGTATGCGCCCGGTCATTTCAGGATCATGGCCTTCCCCAGCCAGGAGATTAAGCTTTATTTTACCATGGACAGGAGCGGCAAGGTGCTTAACGTGGTACTGGTGGATTCAATGGGAAACAAGCCGCTTGACGAATCGTGTCTGGATGCCATCAGGCTTTCCAAAAGCTTTGGGAAGGTACCCGAAGAGATAAAAGGGGAAAAGGTGGTCATCCCCTTTATCTTCAGGATAATTACAAAATAAACAGTACCTGCTACCTGTTCACCACTTTTACAAGGTCCTGTATGGTCAGCCCTGCCAGTTTTTCTTTTCGCGCATTCTGCATGTCGTGGAATACTTCCCTCAGGTATTTTCTCAGCCTGTCAGTTTTACTTCCCGGAATAGTAAGAGTGACATCGTATACCATGTCCACAACACTGATAAGAGATGTATTCGCGGCAATATCAGCCGGGATATAACGTGTATCCTCTGTTTGCAGCAGCAGCTTCTCCTTTATGAACAGGTCCAGGAAGTAATCCAGTTCCTCGTAGTCCTGCATGGTTACGGGAAGAAGTTCCTTGAAAGTTGATGGTCCTTTCCCTTTCTGGAATTTAGCGTGTACGTGGGTAAGTATGGCCAGAGCAGAATACACGTGCAGGTCTTTCCTGTCCTTGAAGGCCCGCTTCAGGTTCCTGTAACTCAGGGGGTTCATCAGCGTATACGATACCTCCGCACCGTACAGTATGATCACCGCGGATGCGTATACCATGATAAGGAATAACGGGAAGGCGGCAAGCGACCCGTAAATGGCAAAGGTCCCCCTGGCAAAAGCCTTGATGTACACTATAAAAAGGAGTATAAATACCACCCAGACACCACCGGTAAATGCAGCACCGATAGCAGAAGGGCGTATGGGAACTTTTGTATTTGGGAGTACAATGTACATGAGCATGAATAATCCCCAGATGAAAATGAATGGTGCAAAGAAATTCAGCAAAAATATGACAAAGCTGGTACCCTCTATGCCAGACCAGGTTTGCCCCGTATCCGTAGACTGCATCAGCATGCCCTTGTCACCTATGCACCAGAGATTTCCATTGCTCGCTTCAATCCTGTTGATCTGACTGCCCGGTAGACTCTTGCGGTGCCAGTTGTTGCCGCCATTTTTTGTATACAGCATGGTACCGTCATCTCCGGCGATAAAACCGTTTTTGCTGTCCTTGAAAAATACGGTGTAATAATTATCTTCGCGTAACTTTTGAGCGGTCCAGGTTACGCCGCCATTTGTAGAATGCAGCACAAGACCCTCACTGGCAGCCATCCAGGCAGTGGTTGCATTAACAAAGAATACATCGTTCAGGTTAACAAATTGTCTTTTCCGCCTTGCTTCCCCTGCCTGGTCAAGTTTCCATTCTTTACCATTATTGCGTGTTCGAAGGATGTATCCGTCATCTCCTGCTATTATTCCACGTGAGCCGTGAAACGCGATGGCGTTAAAGCCGGCCCTTATCTCCCACTCCATAAGTTCCCACGACCTGCCCCCGTTGGATGTTTTTAACACGTAACCGTGATCGGCGGCGATGAATCCTTCACGGCTGTTCAGCATATGGATATCATTGAAGTTGAAGGTTCCCCATTTTTCCAGTGACCAGGTCTTCCCCCCGTCACTGGTTGTAAGTATTATGCCGCTTTTGCCAACTATCCATCCACGGTTACCCGAGAATTGAATATCACGTAAAGTGGAGCGCTTGTATTCGAACTCCTCGATCTGGTAGTCCTCGGGCTTGAAGTTCTTTTCATCCGGATCATATGAAAATATCCGCTGGTTCTGGAAATCCACCACTTCGGGCTTCAGCCTGTCAAATGCAAGATCAGCCCTGTCGTTGTACATGATGGCGGCCTTGTTCCCAACTACCCAGTGATTACTTCCCGTGTGTGTCATGGCATAGTAATGTGGCGGCGAAAAGGCGGTGGATATCTTTGTAGCGACGGTTGTGCCGGCGATAAACATCAGGGGACCCAGGGTGAGGGCAGTCCAGTAAAATACTATCTTCATGTAAATTGAACGGCTTCTCTTGACTTTCCATATATCGTTGAGGGATTTTTCAAGCGTTCTGAGAACTGCGGTGGCGGAAACAACCAGTACAACGGCACCGATACCCCCGATCTTGCCGGCATTTTCAATGAGACTGGATATGGTCTGCAGAAACGGGTCAATATTAAGCTTGATGTTGTGTTCGATCATGAACAGGGTAATGCGCCTGAACAGCTCATCCTTCTTGTCTCCAACCCCATAAAAAAAAGAGAAAAAGGTTAACACCACGGTGAGTGTGGGTATGAGGGATATTATCGTTGTATACGCAATTGAAGAGGCCTTGGTCATACAGTCGTCTTTCATGAATTTTCTTGAAGCTACGATGAAAACCTTGACGGCGTTGATAAGCTTTGTATATATCTTGTTATAGGTTTCTTCACCCAGGTATATTTCATTCAGGAATATCTTTATTTTTTCTTTCAGCTTATCAATGGTTGAAACTTCATCCTGGACTTTTGCCATAAGAGATACCTCTTCATGATATGGGAACACTGGAATAACAATAAACTATAGACGAATTACGGGGTAACGGTCAATTAAAAAACGGGCAGTGAGAATAACCGGTATGATATAATAATTATTATTCATATAACAAAATGTAACTTGACTGTCGTACGGTTGGACGGATAGTATATTGACGTTTATTATAATGAGAATCCATACACCGGGTATACATTGATAGGTATATGAAAAAAAACATCTCCTGTAACATACTGGTTATTTTAATGCTGGCTTCTATCATCGTTTATGCAGGATGCAAAGAGGACGTGCCGATGGAGAAGGAGCCGAATGATTCCTTTGCCAGGGCGGAAAAGCTGTCAATCGACAGTCCCATGGAGGGATATTTCAATGACGTGGAGGACAGGGATTTTTATACCCTGGAACTTGCCAGCAAAACACACCTGGATATTCAACTTTCACCTGTTCGCGGTGTGAATCACGCCATCCGCGTATGGAAGGATACGGTGAACGGCCCGGTGATGATAAAATACATAGACGACCTGAGAAAATCTTCACCGGAAAGGATGAGGGGACTTTGCGCGGGCCCGGCTGTTCTTTACCTTGAGATCTGTCACGGTGACAGGGATGTGCCAAAAGCCGAAACCGAAAGACCGTACCGGTTACTGGTAATTGCGGAACACCTGATGGATTTCGAATGTGAACCAAATGATACCATGGTTACCGCAAACAGCATTGCAACCGGTATTGGAATGCAGGGATATTATTCACCGGCTTTTAATAAACTGAATGAAGATCCTGATAACCAGTCAAGGGAGGAGGACTGGTACGCGTTCAGCATCGACTCTTCGGCCGCGTTGCCCCTCCTGTGCGACGTGGAGTTGACAGGGGTACCGGGCATCAACAGCGTTCTGGGGCTTTATGATAGTGAAGGGAATGAGATAGGTCTTTCTGACGCTTCCCCCATCAGTGAAGGAGAGATGATAAGCGGCGCGGGTCTGAAAGAGACCGGTACGTATTACGTCATGGTGGCTTCGGCTGATTACCGCCCAAGTCACGAGATCCCTTACACGGTGACTGTGGACACCCGGGAATATGACCCGGGACTTGAAATGGAATCAAACGATACACGGGACAATGCCACCCTGATGATACGTGACAGCATATCAGGCATGATCTATCCCGAGGGGGATGTGGATTACTATATCCACAAGTCCGGAGAGATGGGAGATTATTACAGGATATCCCTTGCACCTCCTGGTGAAATGGATATGACTTTCACGGTGGAGGACGTGAATGGTAAGGAATTATACAGCGTGGACAATGGTACGGCGGGTGAGAAAGAGATATATCCCAATGCCTGGTGCGGGGGTGATATCTACGTCAAGGTGACTGGCAAAAGGGGGCAGTACAGCCGGGAGCTTCCGTACAGCCTTGGTGTCTACAGGGTTGATGTTCCACATCTCCAGGACAGGGAACCCAATGACGACAGGGAATCCGCGGTGAAGGTAGAAGGAAACAGGATGGCCGGATTTATGTCATACCGTGGCGATAAGGATTACTACCTGGTAAAGTACCCTGTACGATCAAGAAAAGAATTCAGGGTAAGCGGGGTTGAAGGAGGAAGTTTCACGGTATCTATTACCGATCCGCTGGGGTATATTATAAAGTCAGTGGAAGTGGAAGGCAGGACCGAACACGTATTCTCAGAAATGGTGGACATGAGCGGCTATATTATAGTAGAATCCAGGATCGAACGATATGATAAACCCTACATGATACGTATCAACGAGGCAAAATGAAGAAAATAATTATACTGTTGCAGGTCGTGTGTATTGTAATGCTGGTACTTAACGGGTGTAAAACCGTGCCGGAAAAGGAAAAGCCGGTCTTTGAGCCGGTAGAACCTCCTGAAACAGTTCGAGAATACAACTTCGAGCTGATCGCATATGATGAATCTGTTCCCGGCCCTGATGAAGATCAGCGCTCGTATTACAAAGTCTTCATTGACAAGGTGGATGTTGGCAGAACTACAATTGGTCTTGAATCCCAGAAAAAATACTTCGAAGCAAAGCTCTCCAACAACAGGCATCTTCTCATAGTTGAAAAATGGGTACTTAACGAGAAGAAAGGGAGATACGCAAAAGTGAACAACATTCATCAACCAAGGCCAAATTACGTGTATTTTGAACTGGAGCCGGGAGCCCTGGTAAAAATAACCATGGTCCATGATATTCAAAGCAGGGAGGCTGATTTTACCATATCAAAAGAAGATTGAGATTGACGGGGCAGCAAACTGTTGCCGCCCCCTGGTGCCGGTTAGATGGCGTTTTCCTGGTCTGTCCCGTCCTTATCTTTTTGGGTTATCTTTTTATTGTAATCATCGTAAAAATGCCTGGTGGCAGCGAATGGTTCATCGTAACGCTGGGCGGCGTTCCAGAAAATGAATCCCCTGATACCCGCATCATGACATGCCTTGATCTGCTGTTTCATGTATTCCTGATATGACAGGCCCGAAATAGAAACTTTTATCTGGAACGCCTGGATGTAGGTCACAATATCTGCGTGACTTGTTCGTTCCCTGGCACTTTTAGAGGTGATGAATACCGTATGGTAGGGATCGGACATTAGTTTTTTGCTCCAGGTATAATGTGACGGGTAGGCCATGGGGCATATTATATCTACCACCTTGTCAAGTCCTTCCATTCTCTGCCCGATCATGTCCCGTTTATTCAGTGGTATCCTGCCAAATACATCTGCCGCGGTCTTAACGTTATACTCTTTTAACGCTTCACGTGCTTTCCTCAAAAACCCTTCAACCATCTCGTACCTTTTTTCGAGGCCGATGTGCTTGAGTAATCCATGATCATTAAACCGAATATAGTCAAACTGGATCTCCTTGAACCCAATAGATGCCGCATGTTTTGCCAGTTCGATCTTTGCATTTGTATATTCCCCGGGTACCGGGTATTTTCGTAAACCGTCAGGGAACACAACTATTCGCGCAATGGGATGAAAACCTTCTGATAACACGTATTCAACGTGCTTTTTCGGTATAATGCACCTGTTACCTCTACCGGAATGAGCGTCAATAACAACTGTATTGAAGTTAGCCTTTTTTGCACTCTTGATAAACGAGGAAAGTTTTTCAAATTTTTTCCCGGAGTAGCTGTTGAGATATAATCCCCTGTAAAATTCCGGGTACCTGTATTCAGAAACGCCTGGTGCACTATCTTCCACTGTTGAGGCTTCAAGGTCCGTTTCGAGGTGTAAGTACTGACGGAACGTATCATGGTTGTATGCGACCAGGACGGCAATAATGAGGATGGCCGCTACCGGGACCACTGTAAGCAAGATCTTTTTCATGTCACTTCCTTTCTATAAACTGTATATTGTGTAATCCTTAGAGATTATTCGTATCTTACCATTAAAGTATCAAATAAATTCGGCAATCATAATTTTAATACCAGGGTAATTTTTCGTGTTGTTTATTCATGCTTTTTTATTGTAACGTATTGACGATCGAGAAGAATTGTGATATTTTGTACATGAAATATGAAAAATGTTCTCCCTGTTAATAATAAAGATTTGTTGACATTATTTGTTGACATTATAAAGAAGGTAGACTTGTATTGGCTACACGTATCCTTCCCTGAGTACATATGGAATACTTGAAGTAGAAAGAGTTTTATCTTTGATCACGTATCACGAGGAAAACCATGAGCATACTTCAAAATATTGAATCTGATTTAAAGAACGCCCTCAGAAGCAAAGACCAGTCAGTTGTCAGTACACTTCGAATGCTCAAATCCGATATCTCGTACGAAAAAGCAAAGGGAACCGAAGACCTGGCTGACGAACAGGTTCTGGAGATC